>NZ_CP113062.1:1546859-1856231 GCF_026625765.1 Frigoribacterium sp. SL97 | reverse complement strand
ACCGCGGGCGTCGAGTTCGTCGTGGTCTCGGGGGACATGATCGAGGGCACGATCACGGCGACCCTGCTCGAACGCTCGAACCCCGGTGCCATCTCGTCGCGGAAAGAGAGCGCGGGCAAGCTCTACAACGTCGCCGAGTTCGCCGCCGAGGTCGCGTCGGCCGCCGTCGACCCCGTCCCGGCCGACCACACCCGCCTGGTGGGCGACACCAGCGACTTCGCCCCGATCGTCTGAGACGGGCCCCTTCGTGACCGAGCGCATCGTCCGACCGACCTCGCGCCTCCTCGTCCTCGACGACGACGACCGCGTGCTGCTGATGAAGACGGTGGCGCCCGACACGAGTCGCTTCGCTCGCTGGATCACGCCGGGTGGCGGGGTCGACCCGGGCGAGACCCATGTCGAGGCGGCGATCCGCGAGTTGCACGAAGAGACCGGACAGGTGGTCACCGAGGTCGGTGACGTCGTGCGCGTGGACGACTTCGAGGTGTCCTGGGACGACGCCGACCACACGCACGGTCACGCCGAGTTCTACGTCGTCCGCCTTCCGCACTTCGAGGTCGTCGACGACGACTGGACCGACGACGAGCGCAGCGACATCGTCGAGTCGCGCTGGTTCACCCTCGACGAGCTGGCGACCACCGACGAGCCGGTCGAACCCGGCGACCTGGCCGAGCTGCTGCGTCGGGTGCTGGCCGAGTCGTCCGGGGCGTGAGGGCGGGGCGCCACCCGAGCCACCGCGCACCCCTTCCGGCGTCATCCCTGCGTGACTGATAATGATCATTATGTCAAGTAACGTCGAGAGGGGCGACGGAAGCGCTCCCCGCTGACGCACGCCGCGCCTCCTCGGAGTTTCCTGGTCGCATGACGACCGACACGACCCCCACGCCGCCCGACGACGCGCATCGCCGACCCCACGGGCTCGACGACGACACCGTTGCTGCGCTCGGCGAACTCTCCGCCGCGCTCGAGATCGTCGAGCAGGCCCGTGGATTCCTCTACGGATTCCACCGACTGACCGGCAAGGCCGACCTCGCCCTCGGCGATGCCGTGGAATCGCTTCGCCGAGCCGGGCACGACGAGATCGCCGACCTGCTGGACCGGGACCTCGTCGGTCGCAACGTCGTCGAGGGACGCTGGACGTACCAACTCGTCGAGGACTACGACGACGGCTACTACGCCGCGTTCCGCGACCATGAGAAGAACGTACGTGATTCCTTGGCGGACGGCAAGAAGCACCTCTTCGAGGCCGAGATGAAGGAGGCGCGGCGCAGCCACGGACGGCGCCACCACGAGGCGCTCCCCCGCGAGTCCGCCGTCGACCTCGGGAGCAGCACCGACGGCGCGGTCGGCCCCTCCGCCTGAGAGGATGGTGCGATGACTCCTCCGCCGATCGACGGGCCCCGCATCGAGGCCGCCGTGCTCGAACTGCTCGCCGCGATCGGCGAGGACGTCGACCGGCCCGGGCTCGAGTCGACCCCCCGACGCGTGGCCGACGCCTACGCCGAGTTCTTCTCGGGGCTCACGGTCGACGCGGCCGATCTCGTCCGCCAAGCCACCGTCCCGGCCGAAGCGCACCAGCTGGGCGAGGTCGTGATCGTTCGCGACATCTCGTTCCGGTCGGTGTGCGAGCACCACCTGCTGCCCTTCGTCGGCGTCGCTCACGTGGCCTACGTCCCGGGCGAGACGATCGTCGGCTTGGGTGCGCTCCCCCGCGTGGTCGACGCGGTCGCCTCGCGCCCCCAGCTCCAGGAGCGACTCGGCGAGGAGATCGCCGAGGCCGTGGAGACCGGCGCCCGCCCCGACGGCGTCCTCGTGGTGCTCGACGCCTCGCACGGATGCGTCACGACCCGGGGCCCCCGTCAGACGGGCAGCACGACGGTGACGCTCGCGAGCCGGGGCGTCCTGTCCACGCCGTCGGCGCGGGCCGAGGCGGTCGCCCTGATCGGCACCTCCCGTGGCTGAGGCGGCCGCTCCCTCCCCCGCGGCCCACCCCGCCGGATTCGCCGTGCCGCCCCTCCTCGTCCCCCGCCGTCGCATCGGGTCACGGACCTTCGAATTCTCGCACCAGGTCGCCGTCATGGCGATCGTCAACCGCACGCCCGACTCGTTCTTCGACCGTGGCGCGACCTTCGCCCTCGACCGCGCCGTGCAGGCCGCCGTGGACGCGGCCGAGGCGGGCGCCGACTGGGTCGACATCGGGGGCGTCCCCTTCGCGCCCGGGCCCGAGCTGTCCGCCTCTGACGAACTCGACCGGGTGCTGCCCGTGGTGGAGGCGCTCGCGAGCCGGTCCGACGTCGTGATCTCGGTCGACACCTTCCGCCCCGAGGTCGCCGAGCGCGTCATCGCCGCCGGGGCGCACGTCGTCAACGACACCACGGGGCTCCACGATCCGCGCCTGGCCGACGTGGTCGCCGACAGCGAGGCCACGCTCGTCGTCACCCACAGCCTCGCGGCACCACGGCGTCCGCACCCCCGTCCGCACTACGGCGACGTCGTGGCCGAGGTCGTCGAGTTCCTCGCACGGCGGGTCGACGTCGCCCGTGCCCACGGCGTGCCCGACGACAAACTCGTCGTCGATCCGGGGCACGACCTGAACAAGACGACCCGACACTCGCTCGAGCTCACCCGGCGCCTGTCCGAGGTGGCGGCCCTGGGTCACCCGACGCTCGCCGCGGTGTCCAACAAGGACTTCGTCGGCGAGTCGCTCGGTCGCGACAAGCCCGACCGCCTGGCGGGCTCGCTCGCGGCGGCCACGGTGAGCGTGCTGCAGGGCGCGCGCATCGTCCGCATGCACGACGTCCGGGCCAGCGTCGACGCCGTCCGGATGGTCGAGGCGATCCTCGGCTGGCGGGACCCCCTCGTCGAGCGCCACAACCTCGACGAGGACGCCCTGTGACCGCGACCACCCTCGTGCAGCTGCACCCCGCTCCCCCGGTCGGCCGTGGCGCACTGACGATCGACGACCTCGTCGAGCTCCACCGGCCCCACGACCGGACGACGCCGTCCGTGCGGGCGAACTTCGTCGCCAGCGTCGACGGATCGGCGACGGCGGCCGGCAGGACGCGCGACCTGGGCGGGCCGGCCGACCTGCTCGTCTTCGACCTGCTGCGCCGACTCTGCGACGTGGTCGTGGTCGGGGCGGGCACGGTCCGCGACGAGGGCTACGGCCCGATGCGACTCGACGACGAGGCCGTCGCCTGGCGTCGGGCCGCGGGCCTGTCCGACCACCCCGTCTTCGCCGTGGTCTCGAGCGGACTCGGCCTCGACCCGGCGAGCGGCGTGTTCGCGGACGCCCCGGTCCGCCCTCTGGTGCTCACCCACGACGCGGCACCTCGCGCGGCTCGGGCCCGACTCGACGAGGTCGCCGACGTCGTGTCGTGCGGTCGCGACCGGGTGGACCCGCGCCTCCTCGTCCGGGTCCTGGTCGAGCGAGGGCTTCCCCAGATCCACACCGAAGGAGGCCCGGCGTTGCTCGGCGACCTCGTCGCCGCCGACGTCGTCGACGAGCTGTGCCTCACCGTGTCGCCCAACCTCGAGGGCGGAGCCGGCCCGCGCATCGTCGCGGCCCGCGACGAGATGGCCCTGCGCGGCCTCGCCCTCGACCACGTCCTGGTGTCGGGCGACATGCTCCTCACGAAGTGGTCGCGACGGCGCTAGGTCGCGACGGCGCTGGGTCGCGACGGCGCCAGGTCGCGGCCGCGCGACGCGAGGTCAGGAGGCGCGGGCTCCGCGGGCGATCAGCTCGCCTTCTCGCCGAAACCGCCTTCGATCAAGGCGATGAGGTCGTCCACGGCGGCCGCGGCGTCGGGACCGGTCGCCATGACGGCCACCGTCGAACCGACGCCCACGTTCAACCCCATGATGCGGAGCAGGCTCTTGGCGTCGACACCGTTCACCGTGACGTCGGCCTGGAACCGAGACGCGTGCGTGACGAGGTCGGCGGCGGGACGGGCGTGCAGCCCCGACGCGTTGACGAGGACGGCCGAGCGCTCGACGGCGTCGCCACCTCGGAGGTCGCGCTCGTCGGCGTGCGCGTCGGCGACTCCGGTGGCCGTCCGGGCGGCCGCCGCCACGGCCTCGAGGTCTCCTCCGGTCTCGGCGGACACGGCCGCGGCGACCGTTCCCTCGACCAGTGGCGCGTCGGCGATGAGCACCCGCTGCTTGTCGGCGTCGTCGAGGAAGTCGACGGCCGTCTCGCTCGTCAGGATGGCGGAACCGAGGTCGCAGAGCACGACCGCACCGCCGTCCCGCCCGGCCTCGGCCAGGGCGGCGGAGATCTTGTCGAAGCTGGTGCCGATGGACCCGTCGTCCGTCCCTCCGGCGGCCACGAGGGTGGTCGTGGGGGCCATCTGGCGAGCGAGGTCGACCACGCCCTCGGCGATCTTGACACTGTGCGAGACGACGACGATTCCGATGGTGGGCATGCTCAGGACTCCTTGCTCGAGCCGTCCGCGGCGTCGGCCGCGGCGGCGATGATGAGGGACGACGACTGCGCGCCGGGATCGCGATGACCCACGGCACGCTCGCCGAGGTAGCTGGCTCGGCCCTTGCGGGCGACGAGGGGTTCGGTCGAGGCGGCACCGGTCGCCGCGGCGTCCGCTGCGGCACGGAGGACGCCTGCGGGCGAGGCACCGTCCGCAGCTGCGGCGGCTGCTGCGTCGACGGCCGGGGTCCACGCGTCGATCATGGTCTTGTCGCCGACCTCGGCCTTGCCCCGCAGCACGACACCGTCGCGGGCCGCCGTCAGGAAGGCGACCAGAGCCTCCGCGTCCAGCTCCGTGGCGTCGCCCAGGGCCGCCGACCCTTTCAGGTACGCCGTGCCCAGCAGGGGGCCCGACGCGCCGCCGACCGTCGAGATGAGCGTCGTGGCGACGAGTTTGAGGGCTGCTCCGGGCGTCGCGTCGGCGGGGAGGTCGGCGAGCCGGGCGCGCACGGCGGTGAAGCCGCGGGACAGGTTCTCGCCGTGGTCGCCGTCGCCGATCTGGCGGTCGAGTTCACTGAGGGCCGTGTGGTGGGCGGCGACGACGTCGGCCGTCCGGTCGATCCAGGCCCGGGTCCAGGTGGCGTCGAGTGTCATGCGGTGGTCGTTCCTCTCATCGTGCGGTGGTTCGGTGATGCGGCGCGGCGTGCCCTGCTCTCGGCATCCACGCGGACGCCTACCGGCCCCGGCGCAGGGCCGCGGTCTCGACCGGGGCGTCCCAGAGCTCGGCCAGCTCGTCGTCGAGGCGGGTCACCGTGATCGACATGCCCTGCATCTCGAGCGACGTGACGTACGAGCCGACGAGGCTGCGGTACACCTCGACGCCTCGTGCTTCGAGGGCCTCGGCCGCACGACGGTAGGCGATGTAGAGCTCGACGAGCGGCGTACCGCCCATGCCGTTGACGAAGAGCAGCACCCGTTCGCCAGAGGCGAGTCCCAGATCGTCGGTGACGGCGTCGAGCAACCGGTCGACGATGGCGTCGACCGGTTCGAGCGGGATGCGCTCCCGCCCCGGTTCGCCGTGGATGCCGATCCCGATCTCGACCTCGTCGTCGGCCAGCGTGAAGCTCGGCTCACCGGCATGGGGGACGGTGCCCGCCGTGAGGGCGACGCCCATCGACCTGGTCGCCGCGTTCGTGCGTCGAGCCACCTCGGCGACGGCGTCGAGCGAATCGCCCCGCTCGGCCGCGGCACCGGCGGTCTTCTCGACCACGACCGTGCCGGCGACGCCTCGGCGACCGGCGGTGTAGAGGGAGTCCTTGACCGCGACGTCGTCGTCGACCACCACCGAGCGCACCTGGATGCCCTCGGCCTCCACGAGGTCGGCAGCCGTCTCGAAGTTGAGGACGTCGCCCGTGTAGTTCTTGACGATGTAGAGGACGCCCGCTCCGGCGTCCACCGCCTGCGTGGCGGCGACGATCGGATCGGGCGTGGGCGACGTGAACATCGGACCCGGCACGGCGGCCGAGAGCATGCCGAAGCCGACGAACCCCGCGTGCAACGGTTCGTGACCGCTGCCGCCGCCGCTCACGATCGCGACCTTGCCGGCCACGGGAGCCGCCGATCGGCGGACGAACGTCGGGTCGTGCGAGACGACCACGAGGTCCGCATGAGCCGCGCCGAAGCCGGCCACGGCCTCGGCGACGACGTCGGACGGATCGTTGATGAGCTTCTTCATCGAAGTCCCTTTCTCGGCGCCGGGAACGGTGCTCTGGTGCACCAGGCTGCCGCTCAACCTACTCCCGGCACCCCCTGATGCACATATGTGCAATCACCGGATCTTTCCTTCTCATCACGTGTGATCACCGCACTAAGGTGTTGACACACGCTCACCGCGGGTGCACTGTCGCCCCGCCGTACGACAAGGAAGGTCGACGTGAACCTGGGATTGATTTTTCTTTCAGAAACGGTGGGCACCGCATTGCTGCTCACCCTCGGTGGCGGAGTCGTCGCCAACGTCGCCCTCACGAAGACGAAGGGCTTCAACGGCGGCACGCTCATGGTCAACTTCGGCTGGGGCCTCGCGGTCTTCGTCGGCATCCTGGCCTCGTACTCGTCCGGGGCGCACCTCAACCCGGCCGTCAGCATCGCCCAGCTGATCCTCGGCAACATCACGTTCGCCGCATTCCTCGTCTACGTCGCGGCGCAGATGGTCGGTGCGATCATCGGTGCGGTCGTCGTCTGGCTGGCCTACAAGCAGCACTTCGACGAGGAGCCCGACCCGGCCACCAAGCTCGGCGTGTTCTCGACCGGCCCGGCCATCCGCAACTACGGCTGGAACCTCGTCACCGAGATCATCGGCACCTTCGTGCTGGTCTTCACGATCATCGCCATCACCAACGGCGCCTCCCCGAACGCCGCGAACCTCGGCCCGCTCGGCGGCCTGGCCGTCGCACTCCTCGTGGTCGGCATCGGCGCCTCGCTCGGTGGTCCCACGGGCTACGCCATCAACCCGGCCCGCGACCTCGGCCCGCGCATCGCCCACGCCTTCCTGCCCATCAAGGGCAAGGGCGGCAGCGACTGGTCCTACGCCTGGGTGCCGGTCGTCGGCCCCCTCGTCGGCGGCGCCCTCGCGGCACTGCTGTCCTTCCCGCTCCTCCCCCTGGCCGCCTGACCCGGCGATCCGCTGATCGGCCGAGGCCGGCTCCCCCGCGCCGTCCGACGCCCATCGATCCACCCGCTCCCCGCAGAGGCTCGGGCCCGTCCGCTCCATTGGACCGACCCGGGCCTCCGTGCGAGCCGCATCCATCAACGACGAAGGAGTTCCACCCGTGAGCGACACCGACTACATCCTGGCCATCGACCAGGGAACGACCAGCACCCGCGCCATCATCTTCGACCACTCGGGCTCGATCGTGGCCACCGGCCAGAAAGAGCACGAGCAGATCTTCCCCCGTGCCGGCTGGGTCGAGCACGACCCCGCCGAGATCTGGGAGAACACCCGCGAGGTCATCGGTCAGGCCCTCTCCCGGGCCGACATCACGCGCCACAACATCAAGGCCGTCGGCATCACCAACCAGCGCGAGACCGCCGTGGTCTGGGACAAGACCACCGGCAAGGCCGTCTACAACGCCATCGTCTGGCAGGACACCCGCACGCAGTCCATCGTCGACCGCCTGGCCGCCGACGGTGGCGTCGAGCGCTTCAAGCCGATCGTCGGCCTGCCGCTCGCGACCTACTTCTCGGGCACGAAGGTCGTCTGGATCCTCGAGAACGTCGAGGGCGCCCGCGAGAAGGCCGAGGCGGGCGACCTGCTCTTCGGCACGACCGACACCTGGGTCCTCTGGAACCTCACCGGCGGCACCGACGGCGGCGTCCACGTCACCGACGTGACGAACGCCTCGCGCACCCTCTTCATGGACCTCGAGACACTCGAGTGGCGCGACGACATCCTCGAGGCCTTCGACGTGCCGAGGTCGATGCTCCCCGAGATCAAGAGCTCGTCCGAGGTCTACGGCACGGTCGAGGCCTCGAGCCTGCTGCGCGAGGTGCCCATCGCCGGCATCCTCGGCGACCAGCAGGCCGCCACCTTCGGCCAGGCCGCCTTCGACCAGGGCGAGTCGAAGAACACGTACGGTACCGGCAACTTCCTGATCTTCAACACGGGCGAAGAGATCGTCCACTCGAAGAACGGGTTGCTCACGACGCTCGGTTACAAGCTCGGCGACGCCGCACCCCACTACGCCCTCGAGGGGTCCATCGCGGTCACGGGTTCGCTGATCCAGTGGCTGCGCGACAACCTGGGCATGATCGGCTCCGCCCCCGAGGTCGAGGAGCTCGCCAAGACCGTCGAGGACAACGGCGGAGTGTACTTCGTGCCCGCCTTCTCGGGCCTGTTCGCGCCCTACTGGCGGTCCGACGCGCGTGGTGCCCTCGTCGGCCTCACCCGCTACGTCAACAAGGGCCACATCGCCCGCGCCGCCCTCGAGGCGACCGCGTTCCAGACCCGCGAGGTGCTCGACGCGGTCAACGCCGACTCCGGCGTCGACCTGACCGAGCTCAAGGTCGACGGTGGCATGACCGCCAACGACGCGCTCATGCAGTTCCAGGCCGACATCCTCGACGTCCCGGTCGTCCGTCCCGTGGTCGCCGAGACCACCGCGCTCGGAGCGGCCTACGCGGCCGGTCTCGCGGTCGGCTTCTGGGAGACGCTCGACGACCTCCGTGCCAACTGGCAGGAGGACAAGCGCTGGACGCCGAACATCGACGCCGACGAGCGTGACCGCACGCTGCGTCTCTGGAAGAAGGCCGTCACGAAGACCTTCGACTGGGTCGACGACGACGTCAACTGATCCTCCGCGCGAAGGGCCCGTCCGATCGGACGGGCCCTTCGTCGTCCGCCCGCCCGAGGACGAGGAGGCACGGTTCGTCTCAGGAGGCGCGGGTCGCCGCCACCCACTGGTCCAGTTTCGCGATCGCCGCCCCCGAGTCGACGGCGCGGGCCGCGACGTCCAGCTGCTCCCGGAAGCGGGCGAGGAGCGGCCGTTCGCGCTGGCCCGGGTCCGCGGCCAGCCCGTACGAGACCAGTCCGGCCGCCGCGTTGAGCAGCACGATGTCGCGGACGGGGCCGCGCTCCCCCGCCAGCACCACGCGGGCGACGGCCGCGTTGTACGCCGCGTCGCCGCCGACGAGGTCGGAGATGCGCGCCCGCGGGATGCCCAACTCGAGCGGGTCGAGGTCGTGCTCGGTCACCGAGCCTCCGGTGACCTCCCAGATGTGGCTGTGACCGGTGGTGGTCAACTCGTCGAGGCCGTCGTCGCCGCGGAACACGAGCGCCGTGGCGCCCCGGGTCTGGAACACGCCCACGATCAGCGGCACCTTGTCGAGCGACGCGACGCCGACCGCACTCGCCTCGGGTCGTGCCGGGTTCACGAGGGGCCCCAGGAAGTTGAAGACCGTCGGGACGCCGATCTCACGCCGCACGGCGGCGGCGTTGCCGAAGCCCGGGTGGAAGGCGGCCGCGAAGGCGAAGGTCAGCCCGGCTTCGCGCAGGACCTCGGCCACACGGTCGGCGCCGATGGTCAGGTCGATGCCGAGGGCCGACAGGACGTCCGAGGAACCGGACGACGAACTCGCCGCCCGGTTGCCGTGCTTGATGACGGGCACGCCGGTGGCCGCCACGACGACGGAGGCCATGGTCGAGACGTTGACCGTCCCGAAACGGTCTCCGCCCGTGCCGACGATGTCGACGGCCATGCTGTCGACCGGCAGGGCCACGGCGTGGGCGAGGACGGCGTCGCGGAATCCCACGATCTCGTCCACTGTCTCCCCCTTGGCCCGCAGGGCCACGAGGAACGCCCCGAGCTGGGCCGGGGTGACATCGCCGGTCATGACCTGCTCCATCGACCACGTCGCCTCGCTGATCGAGAGGTCGCGACCGACGAGGAGCGCGTCGATGATCAGGGGCCAGGTGAGCTCGGAGGTCATGCGCCCAGGCTACCGGCGGAGCACGGGCGGCTCCGATGTCTCGGCGTCAAGGGAAATTCCCGACCCGGGGTTTCGAGCGCAAACCCAAAGCGACTTACCAGGCATAATGGACCTCGTGACAAGTACCTCTCTCTCGAGACCTTCTGGCGGCCCCGTCGTCAATCGACCCAGCACGGTTGCCGTGGGCAACCATCGTGTGGCTCGGCAGCGAGGTCATGTTCTTCGCCGGCCTCTTCGCGATCTACTTCACGCTCCGCTCGACGTCTCCGGGCCTGTGGGCCGACCAGACGGCGCTGCACAACGTGCCGTTCGCGCTGACCAACACCATCACCCTGGTGCTGTCCTCGGTCGCCTGCCAGTTCGGCGTGTTCGCGGCCGAGCGCATGCAGCCGCACCGTACCGGCCGCCTGTTCCAGGTCGGCCGCTGGGGCATGGTCGAGTGGTTCTTCCTCACCTACGCCATGGGCGCGGTCTTCGTCTGCGGCCAGGTGTTCGAGTACGCGACGCTGATCTCCGAGCACGTCACCCTCAGCTCGAGCGCCTACGGCTCGGCGTTCTACATGACGACCGGCTTCCACGGCGCGCACGTCATCGGTGGCCTCATCGCCTTCCTGCTCACCATCGGTCGTGCCTACGCAGTCAAGAACTTCGGGCACAAAGAGGCCACGACGGCCATCGTCGTGTCGTACTACTGGCACTTCGTCGACGTCGTCTGGATCGGCCTCTTCATCGTCATCTACCTCCTCAAATAGGCATTGGATCGTCTGCACAGCATGTTCTCCAGAACCTCGTCCTCCCGACGCACCAAGAAGGCCGGCCGTCGCGGCCCCGTCGCCACCGCCTCCCTCCTGCTCGTCGGTCTGCTCACCACGGGCGGTGCCTACGCGCTCTTCTCCTCGACCGCCTCGGCAGACGAGAGCAGCGCCACCGCCACGTCGCAGCAGAGCATCGACGAGGGTCAGAAGCTCTTCGCCTCGAACTGTGCGACCTGCCACGGTCTGAGCGCCGCCGGCACCGACAGCGGTCCCAGCCTGATCGGCGTCGGGGCGGCCTCGGTCGACTTCCAGGTCGGCACCGGTCGCATGCCCATGGCCGTGAACGGTCCTCAGGCCGAGCAGAAGCCCACGCAGTTCTCCGACGAGCAGGTCGCCGCCATGGCCGCCTACGTCGCCTCCCTCGCCCCGGGTCCGGCCATCCCCGACGAGTCCCTGCTCCAGGCCGACGGCGACACGACCAACGGCGCCGAGCTGTTCCGCATCAACTGCGCCATGTGCCACAACGTGGCCGGTGCGGGTGGCGCGCTCACCCAGGGCAAGTTCGCCCCCGCACTCGACGGCGTCACCGCCCACCACATCTACGAGGCCATGCAGACGGGCCCGCAGAACATGCCGGTCTTCAACGACCTCAACCTGTCGCCCCAAGACAAGGCCGACATCATCACGTACCTCAAGTACGTCGAGAACAACCCGTCGCCGGGTGGATTCGAGCTCGGGAGCCTCGGCCCCGTCGCCGAAGGTCTCTTCATCTGGATCTTCGGGCTCGGTGCGATCGTCGCGATCACCATCTGGCTGACCGCCCGGTCGAACTGACCCGCGTTCTCTCCGTACTTCACGAAAGGCAGAATCAATGGCAGAGCACGACGACGAGGCCCCCACGGCGGGCTCGGCTGTCGAGAAGCGTGAGCCTCGACAGGTCTCGGCCGGCACGGCGGTCGTCACGTCCGACGTGTTCCAGAACCCGGGTGAACCGCCCCACCGCGACCGCGTCACCGACATCGACCCCAAGGTCGAGAAGCGTGCGGAGCGTCAGGTCAGCCTGTTCTTCTTCCTGTCGATCGTCGGCAGCATCGCGGCCATCGGCGCGTACGTGGCCTTCCCGATCACGTCGGGTGACTCCGGCTCTGTCCGCCTGAACAACCTGTTCCTGGGTCTCGGGATCGCCCTCGGTCTGTTGTCCGTCGGAATCGGTGCGGTGCACTGGTCCAAAACGCTCATGCCGGCGCGAGAGATCACCGAGATGCGCCACGACACGCGTGGCTCCGAGCCGACGCGTGAGAAGGCCGTCGAGGTCTTTGCACTGGGCAACCACGAGAGCGGCTTCGGTCGTCGTTCGCTCATCCGCAACAGCCTCATCGGCGCTCTCGTCGCGACGCCCCTCCCCGCCGTGGTGCTGTTCCGCGACCTCGCACCTGCGGAAGACCCCAACGCGGTCCTCCGCCACACGCTGTGGGAAGAAGGCATGCACCTCGCCGCCGACCCCTCCGGAACCCGCATCAAGGCGTCGGACGTCACCCTCGGTTCCGTGTTCCACGTCATCCCCGAGAACCTCAACGAATCAGAACACTTGCTCGAAGAGAAAGCCAAAGCGGCCGTCCTTCTCATGCGCCTCAAGCCGGAAGACCTCAACCCGGCCGAGGGACGCGAAGACTGGCAGTACGACGGAATCGTCGCCTACTCCAAGATCTGCACGCACGTCGGGTGCCCCGTGGCCCTCTACGAACAGCAGACACACCACCTGCTCTGCCCCTGCCACCAGTCCACGTTCGACGTGACGAACAACTGCGAAGTCATCTTCGGGCCCGCCAAGCGCCCCCTGCCGCAGCTGCCCATCACGGTCGACGCCGACGGGTACCTCGTCGCGCAGAGCGACTTCCACGAACCTGTGGGCCCGAGCTTCTGGGAGCGCGAAAAGTGATCACCACCACCCCGGCACACGGTGCCGAACCGGCCACGTCCGAGAACATCGGCAAGGCTCCTGCCTTCGCACCGACGAAGACGAACAAATTCCTCGGCGCGACGGCCAACTACATCGACGAGCGCACGAGCATGTCCGGCCTGGTCAAAGAGGTGGGTCGCAAGATCTTCCCCGACCACTGGTCGTTCATGTTGGGCGAGGTCGCTCTCTACTCGTTCGTCGTGATCCTGCTCTCGGGCACGTTCCTGACGTTCTTCTTCCAGCCCTCGATGGCTGAGGTCAACTACAACGGTTCGTACGTTCCGCTCAAGGGCCTCAACATGTCGGCGGCGATGGCCTCGACGCTCGACATCTCGTTCGACATCCGTGGCGGCCTCCTGTTCCGCCAGATCCACCACTGGGCCGCTCTGCTGTTCGTGGCCGCGATCATGCTGCACATGCTGCGCGTCTACTTCACCGGCGCGTTCCGCAAGCCCCGCGAGATCAACTGGGTCGTCGGCTTCACGCTCTGGATCCTCGCGATGGCCGAGGGCTTCACCGGATACTCGCTTCCCGACGACCTCCTCTCCGGCAACGGTGCCCGCATCATCGACGGCATGATCAAGGGCATCCCCGTGATCGGCGTCTGGATCTCGTACCTCGTGTTCGGTGGAGAATTCCCGGGTACCGACATGGTCGGCCGGTTCTACTCGCTGCACATCATGCTGCTGCCCGCACTGTTGATCGCCCTCCTGGGCGTGCACCTGCTGTTGCTCATCATCAACAAGCACACGCAGTTCGCCGGCCCCGGCAAGACGAACCAGAACGTCGTGGGCGTGCCCGTCATGCCCGTGTTCGCGGCGAAGGCCGGTGGATTCTTCTTCATCGTCTTCGGTGTCATCGTGTTGATCGCCTCGCTGTTCACGATCAACCCCATCTGGAACTACGGCCCGTACGACCCCTCCCCCGTGTCGGCAGGTACGCAACCCGACTGGTACATCGGTTTCGCCGACGGTGCCCTTCGTCTCGTTCCTCCGGGCTGGGAGTTCGTCGCCTTCGGCTACACGGTCTCGATGAACATCCTCGTGCCGATCACGGTCCTGGGTCTCTTCATCGTCGTCGTCCTGCTGTACCCGTTCTTCGAGGCCTGGGTGACCGGCGACAAGCGCGAGCACCACATCCTCGACCGGCCTCGCAACGCTCCGACGCGCACCGCGATCGGCGCCGCCGGCATCGTGTTCTACGCCAGCCTGTGGGCAGCGGCGAGCTCCGACATCATGGCGACGCACTTCCACCTGTCATTGAACTACGTCATCCACGCGTGCCAGGCAGCCCTGATCATCGGGCCGTTCATCGCCTTCTGGGTCACGAAGCGGGTCTGCCTCGCCCTTCAGAAGAAGGACCGTGAGATCGCTCTCCACGGCTACGAGTCGGGACGCATCGTTCGCCTGCCGGGTGGCGAGTACATCGAGGTGCACGAGCAGCTCGACGAGTACGAGCGCTGGCGCCTGCTCGACTTCAACGAGTACGAGCCCCTCATGGTCCGACCGAACGCCAACGGCAAGATCACGGCTCTGCAGCGGGCCCGAGCATCAGCGTCGTCGTTCTTCTTCGAGGACCGCATCGCCCCCGTGAAGCGTTCCGAGATCGAGGCATCGCACCACGACGAAGGACACTGACCTTCGGTAGCCCTTGGGCCCGGTCGCACATCGTGTGCGGCCGGGCCTTCGGCGTTCCTGGAGTGGCGAACGGCAGTTCAGTCGGCCCACCCTCGCGCAGCCGACGAGTCCAACCGTTGGGTGAGATGGGATCTCCGGCGACAATACCTCTGGACGTCATCGGATCGAGTGTCGAGACGCCGCGACTGCTTCTCCCTCAGAGCGGTCGAGGCTGAGACATCCCGGCCGACCGCACGAGCGGGCCTCCTCCGAAGGATGCTGCGTGGTACCTGGCTATGATGACTCCTCCAGTCCTGCACGGAGTTGACACAGTGATCCCGGCGACGGTGATCGGTACATCACCGCGGCCTGCGGCCAGGTTCTCAGCCACGACGTCACACCCTCGGTTGAGCGCATGTCACGGTCGGCAGTGGCGATCATCGCCCGGATTCTCGACCTCGTGTGCTCCCTGTGCCCACTCCACGCGAGCCCTCAGGATGACTCTGGCTCCGCCCACCACTCGCTCCGGGCTCGGAGGACCGATGTCAGCTCCCTCGAGGGGCGTGCTCACCAACCCCAGCTGACGACCGCATGAAATCGTCACGATCGACCACACAGGCGCTGTCGTCCCCAGCGACAAGGCCCACGTTCCCCATCAGGACGGCACCCGCGAGGAAGCCTGTAAACGTCCCTGAGCCGGCTCTCCCTGGCCCGGACAGCCGACGATGCATCGGTCGCCTTACGAGATCCAGAGCCACACCCGGCTCGGCGAGAACGGCAACCGTGGTTCGGGCAGCACTCCCCCAGCCTCACTCACGTCGTCCGGACCTCAGGGCCATGGCGCCTACCTCCCACTCCTGGCCGCGTCCCCGCGCCTCAGGACCACGCGTCGACCAGCACCAGGAGCGACCGCGACCCCGGTGGACACCGTGACGACCAAAACCCGGCCCTCCGACCGAACCCAACGAAGCCGTGTGGAGCAAGGAATCCGGTACCGCCGGTGCCGTCGCCACCGGGACGGACGCATGCGGAGCCAGAGCGACAGCACAGGCGGAGGCCCGGGCCAGGCCCAGGCACTGCCACGGGAAGGCTACGGCTACCGGCGCTTGTCCACCCGCGCTCGGCACCGACCAGCGGCCAGTGGCCGAAGGCAGCAACCCGTGGCCCGTAGGCAGCGGCAGCGGCTCGTGGGCGGCGGCGGCCATCGGGCGGAGGCCAGCGGGCGGCGGGCGGCGGCCATCGGACGGAGGCCAGCTGACAGCGGACAGCGGACAGCGGCTGACGCATGACTCACACGATCACCAAACTGGTCGTCTGGGCCGGCCCAGGGCGGCCTGTCCCGCACGTGGGAACGAGAGGCCTAGTGGCCACTCATCAGTTCAGATCTGCATTCCTCGCCTCTGGCCACAACACCCGTGGCGAACACGACGAAGGGCGCCGGCCCGAAGACCGACGCCCTTCACACTCGAGGGAGCAGTGATGTCAGTGTGCGAAGTTTCCGCGGTAGTACTCGTAGACCCAGCCGACCAAGGCAACGGCCGTCAGGGCCGCACCGATGTAGATGATCCACATGCCGACGGCCAGCGCCAGGAAGATCAGGCTGCAACCGGCGGCCAAGATGATGGGCCACCACGACCAGGGGCTGAAGAAGCCCATCTCGGGGTCACCGTCGTCGATGTTGGCGTCCAGACGGTCCTCGGGAAGCTCGCCTCCCTGGGTCGCGTGCGAGCGACCCATGTAGAACGCCAGGAATGCTCCGAGCATGCCGGCCAGACCGATGCCGAGCGTACCGGCCCATTCGACCTGACCGGTGTCGAGGAGGCTCCAGAGCACGTAAACCGCACACATGAGGAAGAAGAAGATCGCGAGGATCCAGAACAGCGTCGCGTTGGTCTTCATCAGGTCTACTTCACTTTCTCGCTGGACGCGTCGTACGTGGGGGCGTCAGGTGCATCCTTCACCGGCCCGATGCCGACGGGCAGTCCGGCCTCTGGGTGGTTGAGGTCGAATGCCGGCGACTCCGAACGGATGCGCGGGATCGACGTGAAGTTGTGTCGCGGCGGCGGGCACGAGGTGGCCCACTCGAGCGAGCGAGAATAACCCCAGGGATCGTTGACCTCGACCTTGGGCGCACGCCGAGCCGTGATGTAGACGTTGTAGAGGAACGGCAGGATCGAGACACCGAGCAACATGGCGCCGATGGTCGAGAGCTGGTTCATCCACGTGAAGTGGTCTTCCGGCTGGTAGGTGGCGTAGCGACGGGGCATGCCCATCACGCCGAGCCAGTGCTGCACGAGGAACGTGGTGTGGAAACCGACGAACAGCATCCAGAAGTGGATCTTGCCGAGACGCTCGTTGAGCATCTTGCCGGTCCACTTCGGCCACCAGAAGTAGAACCCGGAGAACATCGCGAAGACGACGGTACCGAAGACCACGTAGTGGAAGTGAGCCACGACGAAGTACGTGTCGGACACGTGGAAGTCGAGCGGGGGCGAGGCCAGGATGACGCCGGTGAGACCACCGAAGGTGAACGTGATGAGGAATCCGATGGCCCAGAGCATGGGCGTCTCAAACGTCACCGAACCGCGCCACATGGTGCCGATCCAGTTGAAGATCTTCACGCCGGTGGGCACCGCGATGAGCATGGTCATCAGCGAGAAGAAGGGCAGCAGGACCGAGCCGGTCACGTACATGTGGTGGGCCCACACGGTGACGGACAGGGCGGCGATCGAGATGGTGGCGTAGACGAGCGTCTTGTACCCGAAGATCGGCTTGCGGCTGAAGACCGGGAACACCTCGGACACGATGCCGAAGAACGGCAGGGCGATGATGTAGACCTCCGGGTGACCGAAGAACCAGAACAGGTGCTGCCAGAGGATGGCGCCACCGTTCGCGGGGTTGAAGACCTGCGCGTCGAAGACGCGGTCGAACCCGAGGCCGAAGAGTGCGGCCGCCAGCACGGGGAACGCCATGATCACCAGGATGGAGGTGATCAGGGTGTTCCAGGTGAAGATCGGCATGCGCCACATGGTCATGCCCGGAGCGCGCATCGAGACGATGGTTGTGATGAAGTTCACCGAACCGAGGATCGTGCTGAAGCCGGTGAGGCCGAGACCGAACACCCACAGGTTGCCGCCGAGCCCTGGAGAGAACGTCGTGTCACTCAGCGGTGCGTAGGCGAACCAGCCGAACGATGCGGCACCCTGCGGGGTGAGGAAGCCGGCGACGGCGATGATCGAGCCGAACGAGTAGAGCCAGAACGCGAAGCCGTTCAGGCGGGGGAAGGCGACGTCCGGTGCACCGATCTGCAGCGGCATGAGCACGTTGGCGAATCCCGAGAAGAGCGGGGTCGCGAACATGAGCAACATGATCGTGCCGTGCATGGTGAAGAGCTGGTTGTACTGCTCTTTCGTGGCCACGATCTCGAGGCCCGGTGCGAAGAGCTGGGCGCGGATGATGAGCGCCATCACCCCACCGAGGCAGAAGAAGAGGAAAGACGTTATCAGGTACATGTACCCGATCGTCTTGTGGTCGGTCGACGTGATCCAGTTGACGACGACGTTGCCCTTGCGGCCGACCTTCGTGGCGCCGAAGTTCTGACCGGACGAGGTCCCGCCGGTGGTGGGACGGGTGGCGGTGGCTGAGCTCATCGAACCGTGCCTTACTTCTCGGAGTCTTCGGTGCCGGCGGCGTTGGCGGGAGCCTCGGTGCCGGGCTGGTTGGTGTTGGTGTTGTACTGGTCGCCCAGCAGGCCGGTGTTTCCCTCGGCATCGAGCGACTGGATGTACTGGTCGTACTCGGACTGGGACACGACCTTGACGTTGAACAGCATCAACGAGTGGTATTCGCCGCACAGCTCGGCGCACTTGCCGCTGAACGTGCCCTCTTTCTCGGGCGTGAAGTACATCGAGTTGGTCTTGCCGGGGATCGTGTCCTTCTTGTAGAGGAAGTCGATGATCCAGAAGGAGTGAGCCACGTCGCGGGACTTGAGGTCGATCTGCACCGTCTTGCCGACAGGGAGGTAGAGCTCGGGGAGCTGGCTCTCGTCGATCGTGCCGTCACCCAGTTCTTGCGCCTGGATGCCCTGGTAGTAGACGCTCTCGTCTTCGTTCTGCTGGTCGATGTAGTTGAAGTCCCACGCCCAGCGCTTGGCGTAGACGTCGATCTTGACGTCGGGGCTCGCGGTGGGTGCCTCGATGGCAGCCTGGTCGCGGGCCGTGAAGGCGAAGAAGCCCAGCACGAGGATCAGGGGGACGACGGTGTAGAAGATCTCGATCGGCATGTTGTAGCGAAGCTGGACCGGGAGGCCGGTCTGGCCCTTGCGACGCCGGTAAGCGACGCAGACCCAGATGATCAGGCCCCACACGATCACGCCGACGATCAGCAGGACGATCCACGAGGTGACCCAGAGTCCGATCACACGGTCCACGTGGTTGGTCGTGCCCGCGGTGGTGGGCAGCCACCCCTGGAGCTGGTCGGTGGTGCACCCCGCTAGCACGAGAGCCAGGACGACTGCCATGGGGGCGGCAGCCCAACGAAGACGGCGGTTAGAACGCACTGTTACCTCTCGGATGACACGACAGTGGGGGTGTTCCCAGTGTTGACGGGGACCTGCCTAGCTTACTCGCAGGTTCGCCTCCCCAACGCACGGCACGCGCCGGAAGCCTCTCGACGTCGAGCGAGAACCGTCGTGGTACGACCGAGGGGACCACCCTGTCGGATGGTCCCCTCGGTGACGCCGGCTCAACCGCGACGGACGGCCCGGAGTCGTCCTTCGACGACCGGAGCCGCCCCTCGACGATCAGTGGAAGCTGTCGCCGCAGGCGCAGCTGCCCTGCGCGTTGGGGTTGTCGATGGTGAACCCCTGCTTCTGGATGGTGTCCTCGAAGTCGATGGCCGCACCGTCGAGGTAAGGGACGCTCATCTTGTCGACGATGACCTCGACGCCGTCGAAGTCGACGGTCGCGTCGCCGTCGAGCATGCGCTCGTCGAAGTACAGCTGGTAGATGAGTCCCGAGCAGCCGCCGGGCTGGACCGCCACGCGGAGGCGAAGGTCGTCCCGACCCTCTTGCGTGAGCAGGCTCTTCACCTTGTCCGCGGCGGTGGACGTGATCGTCACGCCGTGCGCCTTCGCGTCGACGGGAGCGGTTGCGATGTCGGTCATGGTGCCTCCTTCGGGCCGGGTCGAGTGCGGGGCACTCGTCGTCGACCAGTGTAAGCAGCCGTGGGCCGGTTTTGTTCCGGACCCGCGCCTCCCCCGCTCGACAACGGTGCCGAGGAGGCGCGGGTCGTGCCGGTCAGCCCCTCGCGTCGAGGCGCGCCAGCAGGATCGCCTCGCTGAGGACGGCCCGGTGGAGGACTCCGAGGTGCTGGGACTCGTTCGGGCTGTGCGCTCGGGTGTCGGGGTCCTCGACGCCGGTCACGAGGATCTGGGCTTCGGGGAACGTGCGCACGAGGTCGGCGATGAACGGGATCGACCCGCCGATGCCCGTCTGGACCGGGGCCTCGCCCCACCCCTCGGTCATCGCGACGGTCGCGTCGGCGATCGCCGTGCCCGTGGTGTCCACCAGGAAGGGGTCACCCCGGTCGACGTCGTCGATCTGGACGTGGGCGCCGAACGGTGCGTGCGCGTGCAGGTGCGCGTCGAGAGCGGCGTAGGCGTCCTCGGCGGTCTGCCCGGGAGCGATGCGGGCGCTGATGCGGACGGACACCTCGGGACTCAGGGTGTTCGACGCGTTGGCGACCGACGGGGCGTCGATGCCCGTCACGGTGATCGACGGTTGCGACCACACCCGGCTCAGGATCGGTCCCCGACCGATGGGGGTCACCCCCTCGAGCAGGCCGCTCTCGTCGCGCAGCTGCTGCTCGCTCTGCTCCGGGTGGTCGGCCTCGCGGCTCGTCAGCCCGGCGACGGCGACGCTGCCGTCGTCGTCGTGCAGGGTCGCGAGGAGCTTGACCATGGCCAGCATGGCGTCGGGGACGGCGCCGCCGAGCATGCCCGAGTGGGAGGCGTGGGCCAAGGTGCGGACGGTCAGGCGGAAGGTCACGTTGCCGCGCAGGCCCACGGTGATGGCGGGGACGGTGGTGCTCCAGTTGTCGGAGTCGGCCACGACGATGACGTCGGCACGGAGCTCGTCTTCGTGCTGCACGAGGAAGTCGGCGAAGGAGCGGGAACCGAACTCCTCCTCGCCCTCGATGAACAACGAGACGCCGACACCGAGGTCGTCTCCGAGCACCTCGTGCACCGCGCGCAGCGCCGCGACGTGCGTCATCACGCCGGCCTTGTCGTCGGACGCCCCACGCCCGTACAGCCGGTCGCCCTTCACGGTCGGTTCGAACGGAGGGGTGTCCCAGTCGGCGTCGTCGCCCTGCGGCTGCACGTCGTGGTGGGCGTACAGGAGGACGGTCGGCTTGCCCTCGCGGGCCGGGCGTCGGGCGAGCACGGCGGGCTGGCCGAGGGGGCCGCCCTCGCCGATCGGCGCCCGGCTCACGGTCACCTCGTCGAAGAGGCCCGTCCCCTCGACCAGGGCGGCCACGGCCTCGGCACTACGTCTCACGTGCTCGGGGTCGAAGGCGTCCCACGAGACGGAAGGGATGCGCACGAGGGCACCCAGGTCGGCGATCGTCGCGGGCAGACCCGCGTGCACGGCCTCCGCGAGTTCGCTGACAGTACGGGGATCGGTCGGTCGGACGGGATGCTGCGAGTCGCTCATGCAGGTAATCTTAGGAACTCGGACAACCCTGAGGATCTCCCGTGGCCAAGCCAGACAGCAAGACGACCGAGACGACCACCGTCGCCGAGCCCGAGTCGACCGCGGTCGGCAAGGGTCGCCCGACGCCCACGCGACGCGAGCGCGAAGCCGCCAACCAGAGGCCCCTGGTGGCCTCGGGCAAAGAAGCCCAGAAGGCCCAGCGTGCCCGTCTCGCCGAACAGCGTGACCGCGCCCGCGTCGGCTTGGCGAACGGCGAGGAGCGCTTCTTGCCCGACCGCGACAAGGGGCCGCAGCGCCGCTTCATCCGCGACCACGTCGACGCCCGCTACAGCGTCGGCGAGGCCATGATCCCCATCATGGTCGTCGTCATCGCGATGACGCTCGTGCAGTCTGCGGCCATCCAGTCGATCACCCTGCTCGTGCTGTGGGGATTCTTCGCCCTCGCCGTCGTCGACTGCCTGATCGTCGGCCGGAGCGTCAACCGCAAGCTGGCTGCCAAGTACGGCGCGGAGAACGTCCGGAAGGGCAACCGCTGGTACGCGGCGATGCGGGCGATGCAGCTCAAGCCCATGCGCCTGCCGAAGCCGCAGGTCAAGCGGGGCGAGTACCCGACCGCGTAGCCGACGCGGCTCCCCGTACGACGAAAGGCGTCGCCCCCGGTGGGTGGCGCCGTTTCGCGTTCTCGACCTCGCCGACCGCGTGCTTCGTCAGGTGGCGCGTCGACGCCGATCCAGGGCGACGAGCCCCCGGTTGACCTGTCGGGCCCAGAGGGGCCCTCGGTAGAGGAACGCCGTGTAACCCTGCACGAGCGTGGCCCCGGCCCGGAGCCTCGCGTCGACGTCGGCGGCGCTCGAGACCCCACCGACCGAGATGACGCACATGCTGCTCGGGACGGACTCACGGACCAGCTTGAGGACCTCCAACGACCGGACGGCGAGCGGGGCACCCGACAGACCGCCGGCTCCGGCGGCCTCGACGACCGCCCCCTCGGTGGCGAGGCCTTCCCTGGACACCGTCGTGTTGGTCGCGATGACGCCCGCGAGGCCGAGCTCGGTGACGAGGGCACCGATCCGACGAACGCCGTCGTCGTCGAGGTCGGGAGCGATCTTGACCAACACCGGAGTGTGCCCGGCGGCGTCGCGCACGGCCTCGAGGAGTGGAGCGAGCCTCTCGAGCTCTTGCAACCCGCGGAGCCCCGGGGTGTTCGGCGAGCTGACGTTCACGGCGAGGTAGTCCGCCAGAGGAGCCAGGAGGCGCGTGCTGGCCAGGTAGTCGTCGATCGCGTCGTCGACGTCGACGACGCGGCTCTTCCCGATGTTGACGCCGATCACGGGCCGTGACGGAGCCGACCGAGCCCGGCTGAGTTCGAGGGCCGCCGCGTGGGCCCCGGAGTTGTTGAACCCCATGCGGTTCACGACCGCGAGGTCCGGAACGAGTCGGAAGAGACGAGGTCGTTCGTTGCCGGGCTGCGGTCGAGCGGTCACCGTCCCCACCTCGACGTGCCCGAACCCGAGAGCGCCGAGGCCGGCGATGCCCTTGGCGTCCTTGTCGAAACCGGCTGCGACACCGAACGGCGAGGGGAAGTGGAGTCCGAGCGCGTCGACCGCCAGGGACGGGGCCGGGGCCGTGAAGCGCCCGACGAGGCCGGCGAGGCCCAGCTTGGGGATCGCCTTGATGACCCGGAAGGCGAGGTGGTGGGCGTCCTCGGGGTCCATCTTCGCGAAGACGACGTCGAAGAGGACGCGGTACGGGGTCCTCACTCGTCGACCGATCGGGTGGAGAGCGGCCGGGACGCGTGCTCTTCGCGCAGCTGTCCGATCGAGGCCTCGAAGTCCTCGAGCGAGTCGAAGGCCTGGTAGACGCTCGCGAACCGGAGGTAGGCCACCTCGTCGAGGTCGCGGAGCGGAGGGAGGATGGCCAGACCGATGTCGTTCGCCTCGATCTGCGACGCACCGCTCGCCCGGACGGCCTCTTCGACCTTCTGTGCCAGCACGGCGAGATCGCCATCCGTCACCGGGCGCCCTTGGCAGGCCTTGCGGACACCCGAGATGATCTTGTCGCGGCTGAACGGTTCGAGGACGCCGTTGCGCTTCACGACGTTGAGGCTCGCGGTCTCGGTCGTGCTGAACCGACGACCGCAGTTGGGGCATTGCCTCCGACGTCGGATCGACGTGCCGTCGTCGCTGGTCCGGGAGTCGACGACTCGTGAGTCGGGGTGGCGGCAGAAGGGGCAGAACATGGTGGGGCCAGATTATCGGACGGCGGGCTCGACGTCGGACGCCAGGGCCACCCGAGCACCGGATCGCGAAGGCCCCGCCCGGCTCAGGGGCGCGACAACCGAGCCGCGACGGCCTCGCCGTGGGCGGGCAACAGCTCGGCGTTCGACAACGCCACGAGCCGCTCGGCCACGGCACCGAGGGCCTCGGCGTCGTACCGGACGATCTGCTGTGGTCGGAGGAACGTGAACGCCCCGAGCCCCGACGAGAAGCGCGACTGACCGCTGGTGGGCAGGACGTGGTTCGACCCGGCGAGGTAGTCACCCAGGCTGACGGGCGTGTCGGGCCCCACGAAGATCGCTCCGGCATCGGTGATGTCGGCCAGGACCGCGTCGTCGTCACGGGTCTGGACCTCGAGGTGCTCGGGGCCGTAGGCGTTGCTGAAGGCAGCAGCCTGCCGGAGGTCGTCGACGAGGACCACCGCCGACTGCCGACCGGAGAGGGCCGTCCGGACCCGGGCGGCGCTGAGGGTGCGGGGCACGAGCCTGGTCAGTTCGGCGACGACGGCCTCGGCGAAGGGCGCGGAGTCCGTCACGAGGACGGCCGAGGCCTCCTCGTCGTGCTCGGCCTGGCTGATGAGGTCGACGGCGACCAACGTGGCGTCCGCCGAGTCGTCCGCGATGACGAGGATCTCGGTCGCACCGGCCACCGAATCGATGCCGACACGACCGCGCACGAGTTGCTTCGCCGCGGCGACGAAGTTGTTGCCGGGACCGGTGATGACCTGGACCGGCTCGAGCTCGAGCTCGGGCACACCGTAGGCGAGCGCGCCGATCGCTCCGGCACCCCCGATCGCGTAGACCTCGTCGATGCCGAGCAGGCCGGCGGCCCCGAGGATGACGGGGTGGACTCCCCCGCCGTGTTCGCGCTGCGCCGGAGAGACGAGGGCGATCGACGACACCCCCGCGACCTGAGCCGGAACGACGTTCATCACCACGCTGGAGGGGTACACGGCCTTGCCGCCGGGGACGTACACGCCGGCCCGCGTGACGGGCTGCCACCGCTGCTCGATGGTGGCCCCCGCCGCCGGGCGGGTCGTGGTCGGTGCCGGGACCTGGGCGCGGCTGGCCTGGGTGACGCGCGCGATCGACTCGACCAGCGCCTCCTTGACCAGCGGGTCGAGGGCCGCGACGGCCTCGTCGATGGTCTGCGTCGTGACGCGCAGGGCATCGGGACGGACACCGTCGAAGCGCGCGGCCTGGTCCCGCAGTGCGGCCGCGCCCCGCTCGCGGACGTCGTCGACGAGTCGCCGGGCGGCGTCCGTCGCGGCGCCCACGTCGGCGTGGGACCGGGGGACGAGGTCGAGCAGCTGGGCGTGGGTCGGCGCGAGACCGCGCAGATCTGTGGTCTGGATCATGGCTCGTCCAGCCTAGTCAGTAGGGTCGGGAGCATGACGGACGACAACGCGGCTGCTCCGCGGCCCGACGACTCTCTCGAGGTGTTCAAGGAGGCCTTCCGACGACACGCCGCGGGCGTGGCCATCGTCACGGCGCGTGACGGCGAGGGCACACCGGTCGGGTTCACGGCGACGTCGCTGGCGTCGCTGGCCGCCGTGCCGCCCCTCGCGACGTTCAACATGGCCAGGACGGCGAGCTCGTGGCCCGCCGTCTCGGAGACGGACCAGGTCATCGTGCACCTGCTCGGCCTGCGCAACCGCGACCTCGCCCGCCGCATGGCGGGACCCGCCGCCGAACGCTTCGCGGGCGACCACTGGACCGACGGTCCGAACGGGGTACCTCTGCTCACGGGCGTGACCGCGTGGATGACCGGGACGATCGTCGAGCGGGTGCCCGTCCACGGCAACGCCGTCGTGGTCGTGCGCATCGGAACCGGCGGGGTCGGCGAGGACGACGACGCCCTGCTGTACCACGACCGTCGGTACCTGAGACCGGTCCATCTCGAGGACTGACGCCGAACGGGTGCCGGGCGCCGGAACCGGTCGGGGCACCAGGACCCGACGGAGCACCGGCCACCTCAGACGAGGCAGCCGGGGCCCAGCAGGCTCTTCAGTTCGCCGAACAGGTCGGCCGTGACGTCGACCGGCATGGGGATCTCGAAGACCCGTGCGGCTTCGCCCTTGACGAGTCGGAGACGGACTTCGGTGCCGCCGGCGTGACGCCCGAGCACCGCTGCCAGCTCGGTGACCGTGTCGTGCGTCGCCCGGTGCTCGGGCATCTGCAGGAGCAGCGGCCCGTGGTTCACGCCGACACCGAGGTCGGGCATGAACATGCTCGCGGCGTGCATGTTCATGCCGTCGTCGCGGACGCTGACCCGACCCTTCAGGACGATGATCGAGTCCCCGACGAGCGACGGCCCGAATTCTTGGTAGGTCTTGCCGAGGAACATGGCTGAGATCTCGCCCCCGAAGTCCTCGACGGTGATGATTCCGTAGGGGTTGCCCGAGTTGCGTGCGACCCGGTGCTGCACGCTGGTGATGAGCCCCGCGATCGTGACCGTCTCGCCGTCGATGGTCGCGGGGTCGCTCGCCAGGATGTCGGTGACCGTCGTCTGGGCATGCTTGGCCAAGGGGAGCTCGAGGCCCGCGAGCGGGTGGTCCGAGACGTAGAGGCCCAGCATGTCGCGCTCGAAGGCCAGCTTGTCGCGCTTGGACCACTCAGGACGTTCGGGCACGTGCTGGACGTCCTGCGGCTCGTCCCACAGGGAGTCGAAGTCGAAGCCGACCTGACCGTTCGCCTCGGCCCTCTTCTCGCTGACCGCCGCCTCGACGGCGGACTCGTGGATCTCGACGAGGGCACGCCGCGTCGACCCCAGGGAGTCGAATGCGCCGGCCTTGACGAGCGACTCGACGGTGCGCTTGTTCGCCACGGGGAGCGGCACCTTGCGCAGGAAGTCGTGGAACGAGGTGAACGCCCCCTCTTTCTTGCGCGCGGCGATGACATGGTCGACGACGTTGAAGCCGACGTTGCGCACGGCACCCATGCCGAAGCGGATGTCGTCGCCGACGGCCGCGAAGAAGCCGATGGATTCGTTGACGTCGGGTGGCAGCACCTTGATGCCCATGCGGCGACACTCGTTGAGGTAGAGACCCAGCTTGTCGCGGGAGTCCCCCGTGCTGGTGAGCAGGGCGGCCATGTACTCGGCCGGGTAGTGGGCCTTGAGGTAGGCCGTCCAGTACGAGACGACGCCGTACGCCGCGGAGTGCGCCTTGTTGAAGGCGTAGTCCGAGAAGGGCAGCAGGATGTCCCAGAGCATCTTGACGGCCTCGGGCGAGAAGCCGTTGTCGAACATGCCCTGCTCGAACCCGGCGTACTGCTTGTCGAGCTCGGACTTCTTCTTCTTGCCCATGGCCCGCCGGAGGATGTCGGCCTGACCGAGCGAGAAGCCGGCGACCTTCTGCGCGATGGCCATGACCTGCTCTTGGTAGATGATCAGGCCGTAGCTGGTCGACAGGATCTCTTTGAGCGGCTCTTCGAGCTCGGGGTGGATCGGGGTGATGTCTTGCGCGCCGTTCTTGCGGAGCGCGTAGTTCGTGTGCGAGTTCGCGCCCATGGGCCCCGGGCGGTACAGCGCGATGACGGCCGAGATGTCTTCGAAGTTGTCGGGCTTCATCAGCCGGAGGAGCCCGCGCATGGGCCCGCCGTCGAGTTGGAACACCCCGAGCGTGTCGCCGCGACCCAGCAACTCGTAGGCCCCCCGGTCGTCGAGCTCGAGGTCTTCGAGCACGAGGTCGAAACCGCGGTTCGTCTTGATGTTGTCGAGGGCGTCGTTGATGATCGTGAGGTTGCGCAGCCCCAGAAAGTCCATCTTGATCAGGCCCAGCGACTCGCAGGCCGGATAGTCGAACTGCGTGACGATCTGCCCGTCCTGCTCGCGCTTCATGATCGGGATGATGTCGATGAGCGGATCGCTGGACATGATGACGCCTGCGGCGTGCACGCCCCACTGACGTTTCAGGCCCTCGAGCCCCAACGCCGTGTCGAAGACGGTCTTGGCCTCGGGGTCGGACTCGACGACCGTCCTGATGTCGCCGGCCTCTTTGTAGCGCTCGTGCTGCTTGTCGAAGATGCCGGTGAGCGGGATGTCCTTGCCCATCACGGCGGGGGGCATGGCCTTGGTGAGCTTCTCACCCATGCCGAAGGGGAACCCGAGCACCCGTGAACTGTCTTTCAAGGCCTGCTTGGCCTTGATGGTGCCGTACGTGACGATCTGGGCGACGCGTTCGTCTCCGTACTTCTCGGTGACGTACTGGATCACCTCGCCGCGACGACGGTCGTCGAAGTCGACGTCGAAGTCGGGCATGGACACGCGATCGGGGTTGAGGAACCGCTCGAAGATCAGACCGTGGCGCAGAGGATCGAGATCGGTGATGCGCATGGCGTAGGCGGCCATCGAGCCGGCCCCCGAACCACGGCCCGGACCGACCCGGATGCCGTTCTCCTTGGACCAGTTGATGAAGTCGGCGACCACGAGGAAGTAGCCGGGGAAGCCCATGCCGGTGATGACGCCGATCTCGTATTCGGCCTGCTTGCGCACGTCGTCCGGGATGCCCGCGGGATAGCGGTACACGAGCCCCTTCTCGACCTCTTTGATGAACCAGGTCTCTTCGGTCTCGCCCTCGGGCACCGGGTAACGCGGCATGTAGTTGGCCGAGGTGTTGAACTGCACGTCGCAGCGCTCGGCGATGAGGAGCGTGTTGTCGCAGGCCTCGGGGTGGTCGCGGAAGAGATGCCGCATCTGCTGGGCGGACTTGAGGTAGAACTCGTCGGCGTCGAACTTGAACCGGTTGGGGTCGTTCAGCGTCGAGCCGGACTGGACGCAGAGGAGAGCCGCGTGGCTGGTCGCGTCGTGCTCGTGCGTGTAGTGGAGGTCGTTCGTCGCGACGAGGGGCAGGTCGAGGTCTTTCGCCAGGCGCAACAGGTCGCCCATGATCTGCCGCTCGATGCCGAGCCCGTGGTCCATGATCTCGGCGAAGTAGTTCTCACGGCCGAAGATGTCGCGGAAGTCGGAGGCCGCCTTGAGCGCTTCGTCGTACTGGCCGAGCCGCAGGCGGGTCTGGACCTCGCCGCTCGGGCAGCCGGTCGTCGCGATGAGGCCCTCGGAGTACTGCGAGAGCAGCTCGCGGTCCATGCGCGGCTTGAAGTAGTAGCCCTCGAGGGAGGCCCGGGACGAGAGCCGGAACAGGTTGTGCATGCCCGTGGTGTTCTCGGACAACAGCGTCATGTGCGTGTAGGCACCAGAGCCCGACACGTCGTCTCGTCCACCGTCGCCCCAGCGCACGCGAGTCTTGTCGCCCCGGTGCGTGCCCGGCGTGATGTAGGCCTCGGTGCCGATGATGGGTTTGACGCCCGCCTCGGTCGCCGTCTTCCAGAAGTCGTACGCGCCGAACACGTTGCCGTGGTCGGTGACCGCCACCGCGGGCATGCCCTGTGCCGCGGCCTCGGTGACCAACGGTTTGACCCGGGCGGCGCCGTCGAGCATCGAGTACTCGCTGTGCACGTGCAGATGGACGAATGAGTCTTTGCTCGAGGCCACGGGGCTCCTCGTCTGGTGGTGGATCTGGCGACTAGGGGAACAGCCTAACCGTGACGGAGGACGTCGAGGGCTTGCTGGAGGTCGGTGGGGTAGGTCGAGCGGTAGACCACCGGCTCACCCGTGCCGGGGTGCCGGAATCCGAGCTGCACGGCGTGCAGCCACTGCCGCGTGAGACCGAGGGTCGCCGACAGCGTCGGGTCGGCTCCGTAGGTCGCGTCACCGACGCACGGATGTCGCTGGGCGGCCATGTGGACGCGGATCTGGTGGGTCCGACCCGTCTCGAGGTGGATCTCGAGCAGCGACGCCGACGGGAACGCCTCGACGGTCTCGTAGTGGGTGACCGACGGCTTGCCGTCGACGACCACGGCGAACTTCCAGTCGGACGACGGATGCCGCCCGATGGGTGCGTCGATCGTCCCGGTCAACGGGTCGGGGTGGCCCTGGACGACCGCGTTGTAGATCTTCTCGACGGTGCGTTCGCGAAAGGCCTGTTTGAGCAGGGTGTAGGCCCGCTCGGTCTTGGCGACGACCATGAGGCCGCTCGTTCCGACGTCGAGGCGGTGCACGATGCCGGCACGCTCGGACGCCCCCGAGGTCGACACGGTGAAGCCCGCGGCGGCGAGTCCGCCGAGCACCGTCGGTCCCGTCCAGCCCACCGACGGGTGTGCTGCGACTCCGACCGGCTTGTCGACGACCACGATCTCGTCGTCGTCGTGGACGACCGCCATGCCGGGCACCTCGACGGCGACCACGGCCGGTGCCTCACGCGGTGACCATGTGACGTCGAGCCACGCACCGGCCTCGAGCCGGTCCGATTTGCCGACCGTGCGCCCGTCGACCGTCACCCCGCCCGAGGCGGCGACCTCGGCCGCGAAGGTCCGGCTGAAGCCGAGAAGCTTGGCCAGGGCGGCGTCGACACGTTCGCCGGCGAGCCCGTCGGGGACCGGGAGGGCGCGGGTCTCGCTCACGAGGCGCTCCGGTGATCGGCAGGAGGCGTCGTGTCGACGGGACCGCTGGGCTCGTCACCGGACGTGCCCGGGTCGCTGACGGCCGTGGAGCCGGCCACCTGAGGGTCGCCGTCGCGACCGTCGCCCGCCGGTCGAGCCGACTTGCCTGTGCTCGGCGTGCGCGTGCCGTCGAGCCCGATGCCCAGCAGCGTGAGCAGGAGGAGCAATCCCATGCTGGACACGATGAAGACGTCGGCGACGTTGAAGATGGCCGGCAGCAGGGAGGGGAAGTAGATGAAGTCGACCACGTGCCCCTGGCCGAACGACGGCTCTCGGAGCAGGCGGTCCGTCAGGTTGCCGAGGGTGCCGCCGAGCAGCATGCCCAGCATGATCGACCAGGCCAGCGATCTGATGCGTCGGGCCACGACCAGGATCGCGACGGCGACGCCGGCGGCGGCGATCGAGAAGATCCACGTCGACCCGCTCGCGAACGAGAAGGCGGCACCGGGGTTCTTGACGAAGTGCAACTGGAAGAACTCGCCGACGACGTCGACGGAACCTCCTTCGACGAGAGTCCGGGTGACCAGCAGTTTGGTGCCCTGGTCGAGGCCGTAGGCCACGACAGCGACGAAGGCCAGCGTCGCGAGAACGCGGACGCTGGCCTTCGTGGCGGGCTTGTCGCTCGACAAGTCCTTAGTTCGAGCCGAAGCCCTGGGCGCTGGCCGGAGTGGGCCGACCGGCCTCGCCGGTGCCCTCGCCGTCGAGCTCGTGCAGCTGACCCTCGATGTAGCTCTTGAGCTTGGAGCGGTAGTCACGCTCGAACGAGCGCAGGTCGTCGATGCGACGCTCGACGCTCGACCGCTCGGTGTTGAGGCGGTCGAGGATCTCGCGCTGCTGGGTCTCGGCGGCACCGATGATGTCGCGGGACTTCGTCTCGGCCTCGGCGACGACCTCACGCTGGCGGGCCTCGCCCTCGGACACCAGACGAGCCGCGGTCGCGTGGCCTTCGGCGATGAGCTGGTCGCGCTTCTCGACGCCCTCGCGGACGTGTTCTTCGTGCAGACGGCGAGCGAGCTGCAGCAGGCTGTTGGTGCTGCTGGTCTCGTCGGCCTCGGACACCGCGGGAGCGGAGTAGGCCGGAGCGGACGCGACGGCGGCGGGGGCCGCGACGACGGGCTCGGACTCGACGACCGGCTCGGGCTCGACGGCCTCGGGGGCCGACGCGGGAGCCGGTGCCGACGCAGGAGCCGGCGCGCTGGCCACCGGAGCCGAGACGGGAGCGGCCTGCGCCACGGGGGCGGAGTCGCCGGACGAGAGGCGCTGACGCAGCTCGTCGTTCTCCTGGTTGAGACGTCGCAGCTCGGCGACGACCTCGTCGAGGAAGTCGTCGACCTCGTCTTGGTCGTATCCCTCGCGGAACTTCGTCGGCTGGAACCGCTTGTTGACTACGTCTTCCGGCGTCAAAGCCATTGCCGTCACCTCGTGCATCTGTTGGATCGTGTGATCGTGGTCTGGGTCGTTCTTCTACACCGTAGAGGAGCGGGGCCCGGTCGGGCCGGGATCGTGCCGTTCGGGCGCTGCAGTGAGCCTACCCTGTCGTCCACGGACGACGTGGTCAGCCGAAGGTGCGGAGCCCGGAGGCGACGCTCATCAGGATGATGACGGCCAGCATGATGATGCTCCAGCCGAAGTCGAGCGCGACCGATCCGAGGCGCACGGGGGGCAGGATCTTCCGCACGCGGCGGATGGGCGGGTCGGTCACCGTGTAGGCCACTTCGGCGATGACGAGCACCGGCCCCTTGGGGCGCCACCCGCGGCTGAACGACTGCGCGAGGTCGAGCACGAAGCGGGCCCACATGAGCAGGAAGAAGATCAGCAACGCGTAGTACGCGATCGTGGCGATCAGGTAAGTGATCATCGGGGGGTCATCAGCTCACACGAGTCGGCGCGAGGAGACTCGCGGACGGGCAGGTCGTCACGTCGACGCAGAGAAGCCGCGACGACGGGCTCGTCACGACTGGGCGAAGAACGACGCTTCGATGTCGGATTCTACCTCAGCCTGATCACCGCTCACCGCGATGTGCGCCGGCGACAACAGGAAGACCTTGTTGGTCACGCGCTCGATCTTGCCGTACAACCCCTGCGAGAGACCGCTGGCGAAGTCGACCAGACGACGGGCGTCCGCCTCGGTCATCTGTGACAGGTTGATGATCACCGGGATGCCGTCACGGAAGCTCTCGGCGATCGCCTGGGCGTCCTTGTACTCGCGGGGGTGGACGGTCAGGATCTCGTTCATGTCGTGGGGCACCGTGTTCTTCGGGGTCGAGGAGCGACGCAGCGGCGTCACGGGGGCGCGGGTGGGCGCGGGGGCGGCAGCGGGAGCCGAGTGGACCGGGGCGACGGGAGCCGGAGCCTGGGCGGCCGCCTGCGGTCGCGGCGACTGCTGGGGCTGCGCTCGTTCGTGAGGCTGCTCGTCGTACTCGAGCTCTTCGTCGGCGAGGCCCAGATAGACCATCGTCTTGCGCAGCGGGTTGGCCATGGTGTTCCTCCGAGTCAGTGGATCGTCAGGACCGACATTAACGAGCATCGGGCCGAGAACCCGTGATTGCCGTGCCGATCCGTAGGTGTGTCGCGCCCTCGGCGACGGCCTCGGCGAAGTCGGGAGACATGCCGGCCGAGATCGCGTCGGCCGAGGCCTCGAGGGACCGCACCCTCTCGGAGACCGCACGGAGGCGCGCGAAGGCCGGACGCGCCTCCTCACCCAGGGGGGCCACGGCCATGACGCCGCGCAGTCGCAGCCCCGGGGTCGAGAGCACCCGCTCGGCGAGCCGCTCGACCTCGTGCTCGGCCACTCCCCCGCGGCCGGGGTCGTCGGTCAGGTTGACCTGGACGAATCCGTCGACGAGGGACCCGGAGTCGTCCGAGAGCGCACCGACGACCGAGTCACGGTCGAGCGAGTGGACGGCGTTCGCGTAGCGCCGGGCCTGGCGCGCCTTCTTCGACTGCAACTGGCCCACGAAGTGCCACCGGAGTCCGTCGAGGTCGTCCAATTCGACGGCCTTGGTCTGCGCCTCTTGGTGACGGTTCTCGCCGACGTCGCGGACCCCGAGGGCGTACAACGCCCTGATGAGCCCGGGCGGATGGAATTTCGTGACGACGATCGTCGTGAGCTCGCCCGGAGAGCGTCCCACAGCGGTGCAGGCGTCGTCGACGGCCGCGGCGACCCGGGCGAGACGCTCGCCCAGGTCGCCGTCGACGTCCGTCGGATCGGTCACGCGTCGTTACTTGAGGAAGTCCGGGACGTCGAGGTCGTCGTCACCGTCGTCGAAGGCCGGGTCGACGGCCTGGGTCGCGGGCTCTTCGGGCCGCTTCCACGCGGCGGGCTCGTGCGTCGCCCCGCTGTCGGCGATGGCCGAGACACCGGCGACCGAGGTCGCCGTGGGGCCGTCGGAGTCGACGAAGCTCGACCGGCGATCTTTCACCTTCGTCGAGGGCTCACCACCGTCGAACCCCGCCGCGATGACCGTCACGCGGACCTCGTCACCGAGGGTGTCGTCGATCACGGCACCGAAGATGATGTTGGCCTCGGCGTGGACGGCCTCCTGCACCAGGCGCGCCGCATCGTTGATCTCGAAGATGCCCAGGTTGGAACCGCCCTGGATGGACAGCAACACCCCGTGTGCGCCGTCGATGCTCGCCTCGAGGAGCGGAGACGCCACGGCCAGCTCGGCCGCCTTGATGGCGCGGTCCGCGCCCCGCGACGATCCGATGCCCATGAGGGCCGAACCGGCACCCTGCATGACCGACTTGACGTCGGCGAAGTCGAGGTTGATGAGACCGGGCGTGGTGATCAGGTCGGTGATGCCCTGGACACCGGCGAGGAGCACCTGGTCGGCCGTGCCGAAGGCCTCCACCATGCTGATGCCGCGTTCGCTGATCTCGAGCAGGCGGTCGTTGGGGACGACGATGAGGGTGTCGACCTCGTCCTTCAGGGCGGCCACGCCGGCCTCGGCCTGGGCCTGACGGCGCTTGCCCTCGAAGCCGAAGGGCTTGGTGACGACACCGATGGTCAGTGCGCCGATCGACTTCGCGATGCGGGCGACGACCGGGGCCCCGCCCGTGCCGGTGCCACCGCCCTCGCCGGCCGTGACGAAGACCATGTCGGCACCCGCGAGGGCTTCCTCGATCTCTTCGGCGTGGTCCTCCGCCGCGCGGCGTCCGACCTCGGGGTCGGCACCGGCGCCGAGGCCCCGGGTGAGTTCGCGACCGACGTCGAGCTTGACGTCGGCATCGCTCAACAGCAGCGCCTGGGCATCCGTGTTGATGGCGATGAACTCCACCCCGCGGAGCCCGAGTTCGATCATGCGGTTGACGGCGTTGACGCCACCGCCGCCGACACCGACGACCTTGATCACGGCTAGGTAGTTATGGTTCGTTGTCACGTCCGGGCCTCCGCTTGAACCTTAACTCTGCAGTTGAAGGTTAAAGTTGTACATGGTATGCAAGTTCTGCAGTCACAAGGTATGGGTGCGCCGCAGGCGCTGTCGCCAGGGTGGCCAGCGTGTCGCGAACACACCCTCTCATCTCGTCCTGATGATCCCGTTGTCGGGCGCGGACACGTCGTACTCGACGCTCGCGCCCGGGTCGCGCCGGGCCTGGTCGGCGATGAGTCCGGTGAGCACCTGGGCCTTCTTCGCCGACTCGTCGGCGCTGCCCCAGACGACCCGCTCACCCGAGGTGAGTTGCAGGGTCACGTCGTCGGCCGTCGACGCCGTCACGGTGTCGACGGTCGAACGCAACGTGACCGGCAAGGCCAGCAGCACCTCGGCCACCGAACGGTACGCGGGGCCGTCGAGGGCTGCTCCCCCGACGTCGACCAGGGGTACTCCCTCTTGCCGGGCGTCGAGCGTCTGGACCACGACGCCAGCCGGGTCGACGAGGTCGAACCCCTCCCCCGCGGCGACCGTGGCGACGGGCTGCCGCTCCTGGATGCGCACGACGAGCGTGTGGGGCGGAGCGGTCTCGGTCACGTAGCTGGCGATCAGGGGGAACGCCCCGAGCTCGCGGGTGACCTCGTCGAAGTCGATGAGGGCGAGGGGCGTGCCGAGCTGCCCGTCGAGGGCGGTCTGCACGGCCGCGGCGTCGACGCGGTCCGTCCCCTCGACACGGATGGTCTGCAACGACAGGAGCGGCGTGAACACGGCGACCGCGACGGACGCGACGAGGAGGAGCACGACGGCCCCGAGCGACACCAGGGTCGCCCGACGGTGTCGGCTGCGACGCGTGAAGCGACGGACCTCGACGCGCTCGACGCGCCTCCGTTCGCTCGACGCCCGACGCGCCTGCCGGCGTGCCGCGACGGCTCGCGACTTGGCCTCGGCGGCCGTGCCGTCGGGTGCCACGATGCGCGGAGGCTCGGAGCCCCGAGGTGCGACCCGCCCGGGGTGATCGCTCGCGTCGGAGGTCGAGGGCTTCGTCAGGCGGTCCCGCCAGGCCGCGGGGGCTCCGGTGATCGACCCGAGGCGGCCCTTGAGCGACGACGGGGACGACGGATCGGATGCGTCGGCGTCGGCCGCCCGCGAGTCACCGGCAGCACCTCGGGGAGGCCGCGAGGCACCGACGACGGGGACGGGCCCGGTGGCCTCCGGGTCCCGTCCCCGACGGCGTCGGTTGGGCGCCGCCGGAGGAGTCGGGGTGTGTTCTGGTTCGTCGAATCCGTCGGGCCGCTTCATCGGAGGGCCCCCGACACCACGGACCTGTCGTGACGAGTCACTCCGCGGAGTCCTCCGCGACGGCGACGACGGGTTCGTGGGCCGCGTCGAGTGAGCCGAGCAGTTGCGGCACGATGCGGTAGACGTCGCCACAGCCGAGCGTGATGACGAAGTCGCCCTCTCGAGCGACCTCGGCCGTCCGGTCCGCCGCGGCCTGCCAGTCGGACACGAAGTCGACGCGGTCGGGGTCGGCGAAGCGTTCGGACACCAGCGCGCCGGTGACGCCGGGCTCGGGGTCCTCGCGCGCGCCGTACACGTCGAGCACGATGGTGTGGTCCGCGAGTCGCTCGTAGGTCTCGGCGAACTCGCCGGCCATCATCCGCGTGCGGCTGTAGAGGTGGGGTTGGTGCACGGCGATGAGGCGCCCGTCGCCGACCACGGAACGCGCCGCCTGCAGCGCGGCGGCGACCTCGGTGGGGTGATGGGCGTAGTCGTCGTACACGCTGACGCCCCGCACGACGCCGTGCAGTTCGAACCGCCGCTCGGTGCCGCCGAAGGTCTCGAGACCCGCGATGGCGGCCTCCGCGTCGACGCCCAGGCCGACGAGGACCGCGAAGGCACCGGCGGCGTTGACGGCGTTGTGCCGCCCGGGCACGCGCAACTGCACGGGCCACGAACGACCCTCGGCGTGCAGGGTGAACGAGACCGGACCGGTCGTGGCGACGTCGCTCAGGCGGACGTCGGCGTCGGCGGCCTCGCCGAAGGTCACGACGCGCGGGTGGTCGAGGCGTTCGGTGACACGGACGGCACCGTCGTCGTCGCTCGAGACGACGACGAACTCGCGCGCTGCCGACGCGAACCGGACGAAGGCGTCGTCGAACGCCTCGTGCGAGCCGTAGTGGTCGAGGTGGTCGGCGTCGACGTTCGTGATCAGGGCGACCGAGGTGTCGTAGAGCAGGAACGAGCCGTCGGACTCGTCGGCCTCGACGACGAACAGGTCGTCGTCACCGCCACGGGCGCTGACGCCCAACGACTGGATGACCCCGCCGTTCACGAAGCTCGGGTCGTGCCCTGCGGCGAGCAGGGCGGTGACGATCATGCCGGTGGACGTGGTCTTCCCGTGCGCCCCGGCGACCGAGACGAGCCGCTGCTGCCCGACGAGCCAGGCGAGCGCCTGCGAGCGGTGCAGGACGGGCAGTCCCTTCGACAGCGCGAGCTGGTACTCGGGGTTGTCCTGCCAGAGGGCGCCGGTCACCACGAGCGTGTCGGCGTCGCCGACGTTGGCCGCGTCGTGGCCGATCGCGATCTCGGCGCCTGCCGCCCGGAGCGACTCGACGGCCGCGCTGTCGCGGGCGTCCGACCCGGTGACACGGTGGCCGGCGGCGAGGAAGACCCGGGCGATGCCGCTCATCCCCGAACCGCCGATGCCGACGAAGTGGACGGCACCGAGTTCGGCGGGGATCGGCTGGTCGAGGTCGGGTTTGATCATGATGTCTCGCTGAGGTCGGGGTTCGGGGAGGACGAGGAGGCGCGGCCCACGGCGTCGAGGACGAGGTCGACCGTGCGGTCGGTTCCGTCGCGCACCCCGACCGAGGCGGCGCGGACGGCCATGTCCGCCACGACGGCCCGGTCGAGCAGCAGGGGGACGAGCGTGCGCTCGACCCAGGCGGGCGTGAAGTCGGCGTCGGCGACGAGCAGTGCTCCCCCGGCACCGACGACGTCGGTGGCGTTGTGTCGCTGTTCGCCGTTGCCCACCGGGTACGGGACGAGCACCGAGGGCAACCCGAGCGCGGTGAGCTCGCTGACCGTGGCCGAGCCGGCCCGGGAGACGACGAAGTCCGCCGCCGAGAGCGCGAGGTCCATGCGGTCGCAGTACCGGAGGAGGTGGTGGCCGTCGAGGTCGGTCGAGGTGAGATCGGACTTCTCACCCGTGATGTGCAGGATCTGCCAGCCGGCGCCGAGCACGCCGACGGCCGCCCTCGACATGGTCTCGTTCAGCCGCCGCGCACCGGTCGAACCACCCGTGACGAGCAGGGTCGGCCGCGCCGGGTCGAGGCCGAAGGCCGCGACGGCCTCGTCGCGGTGGGCCCGTCGGTCGAGGGACTCGATCTCGTCGCGCAACGGCATGCCGACCTGCCGTCCGCCCCGGAGTCGGGTGGAGCGGAAGACGACGCCGACGTGGGACGAGAGGAACGAGCCGAGGACGTTCGCCATGCCGGGTTTCGCGTTGGCCTCGTGGACGACCACGGGCACCTTCGACCGCCAGGCCGCGACGTAGGCCGGGGCGGCTGCGTAGCCGCCGAATCCGACGACGACGTCGACGTCGTGCTGTGCGAGCAAGGACCGGATGCCGTCGATCGCGCCGGCGAGTCGGCCGGGGAATCGCAGCGCCGCCGCGGAGGGCTTGCGGGGGAAGGGCAGCCGCGGCACGGTGAGCAGTTCGTACCCGCGTTGCGGGACGAGCCGTGCCTCGAGCCCCTCGGCGGTGCCGAGCACGAGCACGGTCGCGTCGGGCTCGCGCCGACGGAGCCGATCGGCCACGGCGAGGAGGGGGTTCACGTGCCCGGCGGTGCCACCGCCGGCGAGGAGATACGTCGTCACCGCAGAGACCCTACCCGCTGTCGCGGGAGCCCCTGCGGCGTCGCGGACTCTTCGGGCACCCGGGCGAACGAGAGCACGACGCCGATGGCCACGAGCGTGACGATCAACGCCGATCCACCGGCCGAGATGAGCGGCAAGGGGACGCCCAAGACGGGCAGCAGCCCCAGGACGACCGCGATGTTGACGAGCGCCTGACCGATGATCCACGCCGTGATGGCCCCGGTCGTCACACGGACGAAGGGGTCGTTCGTCCGGCGGATGATCTTGACGAAACCGACGGCGAGGACGATGAAGAGGGCCAACACGACCATCGCTCCGATCAATCCGAGCTCTTCGCCGATGATGGCGAAGATGAAGTCGTTGTCGGCCTCGGGCAGCCAGGACCATTTCGACTTCGAGTTGCCGAGACCGACGCCGAAGAGTCCCCCCGAGGCCAGCGCCCACGTTCCGTGCAGGGTCTGCCAGCACTCGGCCTGGTACTGGCTCGAGTCCGAGCAACCCGACAGCCACGCGGCGATGCGTGAGTTGCGCGAACTCGACCCCTGGGCGATCAGGGGCACGACCACCGCGAGGAACGCGAGGGGCGCCAGCAGGTAGCGCAGCCGGACGCCGGCGAACCAGACGGCCGCGAAGACGAGCAGGAGCATGATCATGGTCGTCCCGAGGTCGCCACCGAGCACGACGAGGCCGATCGCGACGCCGGCCACGGGCACGAGCGGGATCGCCAGGTGCTTCCAGTCGTCGAGCAGGTCGCGCTTGACCGAGAGGATCATGCCGAGCCAGATCGCCAACGCGAGCTTGACGGCCTCGGAGGGCTGCGCCGTGAACGAGCCGAGGTCGATCCAGTTGCGGTTGCCGCCGATCTCGTAGCCGAGGGGCGAGAAGACGAGCAGTTGCAGGACGATGGTCGCCCCCAGGACGTGCCACGCCCAGCGCTTGAGGAACGACACCGGCAGCCGGGACACGATGAGCATGAGCGGGATGCCCACGGCCGCGTACGTGCCCTGTCGGATGAACGCGCCGAAGAACGACGTGTGTCGTGACGAGATGTACTGCTCGACCGAGGACGACGAGAGCACCATGACCAGCCCGAGCACGACCATGAACAACGTCGTCCCGAGGATGACGAAGTACGAGCCCGTCTCGGCGGCGAAGAGCTTCTTGACGCGGACGACGGCGCCGGCGGTGCGCTTCGAGGAACCCAGGCCGCTCGAGGCGTCGTCGGTCGGTCGGACGGGCCCGCAGCGCGTGCGGCTCGACTCAGTCGGCCGACGGCGCGGGAGGCTGGACGGCGGGTTGGCCATCGACGTCACCCCTCAAGTGTTCGTGTACGGCCTGGGCGAAGGATCGCCCTCGGGCCGTGTAGTCGGTGAACTGGTCCATGGACGCCGCCGCCGGGGCGAGGAGCACGGTGTCCCCGGGACGGGCCACGCTCGCGGCGAGGCGCACGGCCGTCGGCATCACCTGCCCAGTGTCGGTGGCGTCGACCTCGAAGACGGGGATGCCGGGCGCGTGTCGGGAGAAGGCCCGGCGGAGCGGCTCACGGTCGACGCCGACGAACACGGCCGCCCGGACGGCGTCCGTGGACTCGAGGACGAGCGGCTCGACGTCGACGCCCTTGAACAGGCCTCCGACGATCCAGACGACCGACGGGAAGGACGTCAGGGAGGCGCGCGCGGCGTGCGGGTTCGTCGCCTTGGAGTCGTCGACCCAGGTCACGCCGCCGGACTCGGCCACGACCTCGGTGCGGTGGTGGTCCACCGCGAAACCGGCGAGGGCGTCGCGGATCGAGACGGGAGCGACGCCCACGGCACGCACGAGCGCGGCGGCGGCGAGCACGTCCTCGACGAGGTGGTCGGCGCCGAGGCCGACGCCCTCGAGGGCCTCCCGGGTGGTCAGTTCGAGCGCTCGCGTGTGGCGCTCGGCGAGGAAGGCGCGGTCGGCCAGGACGGAGACCCCGTCGCCGGTCACGATGCCGACCTCGCTGGGCCCCGGGGCGTCGAGGCCGAAGCCCACGGCGCGGCAGCCCTCCTCGACGTCGGCTTCCTCGACCATGCGCAGGGTCGCCTCGTCCGCCTTGTTGTAGACGCACGCCACGACCGTGTTCTCGTACACCTTGGCCTTCGCGGCACGGTAAGCGTCCGCCCCGCCGTGCCACTCGAGGTGGTCCGCCTCGAGGTTGAGACACACGGAGGCCCGGGGCCTGAGGGCACCGGCTCCCCCGGTCGGCAGGTAGTGCAGTTGGTGGCTCGAGAGCTCGACGACGAACAGGTCGAAGCCGTCGGGGTCGCGCACCGCGTCGAGGACGGGGACGCCGATGTTGCCGCAGGCCGCCACGCGGCGACCGTCGGCGCCGGCCATCGCCGACGCCAGCTGCGTTGTCGTGGTCTTGCCGTTCGTCCCGGTGACGAGCACCCACTCGGCCACGCGCTCGACCTTGTCGCGTACGCGCCAGGCCAGCTCGACGTCACCCCACACGGCCGTCCCCGAGTCGACGGCCCAGCGGACCAGGGGGTGGTGCGGGGCGAAGCCCGGGCTGGCCACGACGAGGTGCGCGTCGAAGGCCGTGAGCGTGGCCGACGGTGTGTCGGTGGACTCGACCTCGTCGAGACGTGCCCCGATCAGCTGCAGCAGCTCGGCTTTGTCGGCGTCGACCGCGGGGGCCACGACGAGGACGTCGGCGCCCAGTTCGGCCAGGGTGTCGGCCACCGAGAAACCGGTCGCGCCGAGCCCGAGGACGGCCACGCGCAGGCCCGACCAGTCGGCGTGCCAGCTGTCGAGCCCGGCGAGCCGCTCGGCGAGGGGGGCGGTGCTGCCGTCGCTCATGAGGTGCGGAGGATCCATTCGAGGTAGAAGGTGCCGACGCCGGCGGCGACGAAGAGCCCGGCGATGATCCAGAAACGGACCACGACGGTCACCTCGGCCCAGCCCTTGAGTTCGAAGTGGTGGTGCAGGGGGCTCATCAAAAAGATCCGCTTGCCCTTCGTGATCTTGAAGTACGCCCGCTGCAGGATCACCGAGCCGGTGACCACGATGAAGAGACCACCGATCAGCACGAGCAGGAGTTCGGTGCGGCTGAGGATGGCCAGGGCGGCCAGCGCCCCGCCGAGGCCCAACGAACCGGTGTCGCCCAGGAAGATCTGTGCAGGCGAGGTGTTCCACCAGAGGAACCCGATGAGGCCACCGCAGATGCAGGCGGCGACCACGGCCAGGTCGAGCGGGTCGGCCACCTGGTAGCAGGCCGCCCGCGTGGCCTCGTCGAGGCGCACGCTCGTGCAGAGCTGGTTGTTCTGCCAGAAGCCGATGAAGATGTACGACGCGATCGCGAGGATGGAGGCGCCCGTGGCGAGACCGTCCAGGCCGTCCGCGACGTTCACGCCGTTGGAGGTGCTGACGGTGATCAGGACGACCCAGATCAGGAACAGCCCGCCCCCGACGATGGTGCCGAAGAACATGAAGTCGAGCCAGGGGATGTCGCGCAGGCCCGAGATCATCGTCGACGCGGGGGCGAGCCCGCGATCGTTCGTGAACGAGAGCGCCAGGACGGCGAACACCGCCCCCACGACGACCTGCCCGGCGATCTTCGCCCACCCGCCGAGCCCGAGGCTGCGCTGGTTGCGCACCTTGAGGAAGTCGTCGAGGAACCCGACCACGCCGAGGCCGACCATCATGAACAGCACGAGCATGCCGCTGAGGGTGAGCTCGTCCCCGCCGACCAGGTGACCGATGAAGTAGCCGAGCACGGTGCCGATGATCAGGACGATGCCGCCCATGGTCGCCGTGCCGCGCTTGGTGTGGTGCGACTGCGGGCCGTCGTCGCGGATGAACTGACCCCACCCGAGACGGTGGAAGAGCTTGATGAACGCCGGCGTCATCAGCAGCGTGAAGGCGAGGGAGAACCCACCGCCGATCAGCAGCGCGATCATGCGGTCACCCCGGCCAGGCGGTCACCCAGGAGGCGCAGGCCGGCCGATTTGGACGACTTCACGAGGACGACGTCCCCGGCTCGCAGGGTGCCCTGCAAGAAGTCGTACGCCTCGTCGATCGTGTCGACCAGCACGCTTTCTCCGTCCCACGAGCCTTCGAGGCCCGCCGCCATGTGGATGTGTCGTGCTTCGTGGCCGACGACCACGAGCTGGCCGACGTTGAGCCGGACGACCAGGCGGCCGACGCGGTCGTGCTCGTCACGCGCGTACTCGCCGAGCTCGGCCATCTCGCCGAGCACGGCCACCGAGCGGTGGTCGGGGCCGGTGATCTGGGCGAGGGTCTTCAACGCCGCGGCGACCGAGTCGGGACTCGCGTTGTAGGCGTCGTTCACGACCGTCACGCCGCCGGGCGCGTCCAGGACCTCCATGCGCCAGCGCTCGGCCCGTGTCACGCCCTCGAGGACCGTCACGGCCCGATCGAGGTCGACGCCCCATTCGCCGACGACGCTGAGGGCCGCCAAGGCGTTCATCACGTGGTGCTCGCCCAAGATGCGCAGCGACACCCGGCGGCTCACGTCGCCGTGCTCGAAGGTGAAGGAGGTGCCCGACGCCGAGACGTCGATGTCGGACGCCCGGTAGTCGGCCGAGGGACCCTGACCGAAGGTGACGACCCGTGCGGCCGTCACGGCCGCCATGCCGGCGACGCGGTCGTCGTCGGCGTTGAGGACGGCCGTCCCCGTGGCGGGCAGGTCGGTCACCATCTCGGCCTTCGCCGCACGGGTGCCCTCGATGCCGCCGAAGCCGCCCGCGTGGGCGAGGCCGACCTTGAGCACGACCCCGGTGTCGGGACGGGCGATGTCGACGAGCCGGGCGATCTCGCCCGGGCCGCTCGCACCCATCTCGACGACGAGGTACTCGGTGGTCTCGTCGATGCGCAGCATCGAGATCGGGGCACCGACGTGGTTGTTGAACGACCCCTGGGGGGCGACGGTCGGCGCGACGTCGCCCAGTACCGCGCGGAGCATGTTCTTGGTGCTCGTCTTGCCGTTGGAACCCGTGACGCCGACGACCTTCAAGCGTCCGAGGCGCCGGACGTGGTCGACGACGGCGGCGGCGAGTCGGGACAGCGCGACGACCCCGTCGTCGACGACGACGAGCGGTGCGGTCGTCTCGAGTTCGCGCTCGGCGACCACGAGGGCGGCGCCGTTCGACGTGGCGGCATCGACGAAGAGGTGCCCGTCGGTGACCTCACCGCGCAGGGCGAAGAAGATCGACCCCGGGGTGACCAGACGCGAGTCGGTCTCGACCGTGCCGTCGACCGGGGTCGCGACCCGCGCCTCCTCGGGGTGGACCAGGCGCCCGCCGGTGATGTCGGCGATCTGGCGAGGCGTGAGCGCGATCACTCGGACCACCCGGCCTCGCGCAGGGCGGCACGGGCCTCGTCGCGAGCGGAGTACGGGGTGCGCTCACCACGGATGTCGCGGTAGTCCTGGTGGCCGGGGCCGGCCCAGAGGATCGAGTCGCCTTCTCGGGCCAGGGCCACGGCCGCCCGGATGGCAGCCTCGGGCGGGCTCACCTCGTGGATCTCGTGCTCCGGGTACGCCTCGCGGGCGGCGTCGACGAGCGTCTTGCGGATGGAGGCCGGGTCTTCGAAACGGGGGTGGTGGTCGGTCACGACGAGGATGTCGGAACCGGCCGCGGCCACCCGGGCCATCTCGCCGCGTTTCGTCGTGTCGCGGTCGCCGTCCGCACCGAACAGCATGATGACCTTGCCGGGTGTGAAGGTGCGCACCGCGGCCAGGGTGGTCAGGAACGCGTCGGGGCTGTGGCCGAAGTCGACGTAGACGCTCGGGCCGGTGTCGCCGGACACCCGCTCGGTGCGCCCGGGCAGGTACGCGACGATGCCGCCGTCGGCGTCGAGCGCCTGGCCGATGGCCTCGAGCTCGAAGCCCGCCTCGACCAGCATGACGATCGCCAGGGCCGCGTTCGCGACCATGTGCCACCCGATCAGCGGGACGCGCGTCACGAGCGAACGCTGCTCGGGGCCCGACAGACGGAACTCGGTGTAGGCGGCCTGCTCGTCGAGGATCTGGACCGTCCAGTCGGCCTCGACGTCGGGGAGGATCGTGATCGTCGTCAGGGGGATGCGGGCGTTGTCCACCACGCGTTGTCCGTAGGGCGAGTCGAGCGAGACCACGGCACGACGGGCACGGTCGGGCTGGAAGAGCGGCAACTTGGCCTGGAAGTACTCCTCCATGTCGGCGTAGTCGTCGAGGTGGTCGTGGCTCAGGTTCGTGAAGGCGGCGACGTCGAAGACGAGGCCGTCGACGCGGTTGCGGCTGAGTGCCTGGGCACTGACCTCGACGGCCACCGCGCGCACCTCGCTCTCACGCATGCGGGCCAGCAGGGCGTGCATCTCGCTGGCCTCGGGGGTGGTGAGGCGGCTGACGACGGTGAGGTCGCCGATGTGGCGCTCGGCCGTGCTGCTGAGGCCGGTGACGAGGCCCAGCTGTCGCAGGACGCCTTCGAGCAGGTACGAGGTGCTGGTCTTGCCGTTGGTGCCGGTGACCGCGAGGAGGAGGGGTGCGTCGTCACTGTCGGTGCGGTAGATCCATGCCGAGAGCTCGCCGAGGGCCGCCCGGGGCGAGTCGACGAGGACGACGGGGAGACCGCTGGACCGGGCCAGCTCGGCCCCCGCGGCGTCGGTCAGCAGTGCGACCGCGCCACCGTCACGTGCCTGGTCGGCGAACTCGGCTCCGTGCCGGTGCGCACCGGGCACGCCCACGTACAGGTCGCCGGGGTGGAGGTCCGCCGTGCTCAGCGTGATGCCGGTGATCTCGATGCCGTCGAGGGAACCCTCGTGCTCGAGTCCGAACTCGCTGACCAGTTGGGCGAGTGACCTCGCCGACGGATGTTCCGGTCGAAGGACCGGGGGGATCCGGGCGCTCAAAGAATCCTCTTCTCTCACCAGGTCTCGGGCAGGCTGGGTGCCGGCTCCGTCGACGGAGGGACCCGATACATCTCGAGGACCTGGGACATGATCTTGTTGAAGGTCGGCGCCGCAGCGGCCGACGTCTTGATGGTACTGGGCTTGGTGAAGGTCACGACGACGACGTACTGCGGGTTCTCGGCCGGAGCGATGCCCGCCACCGAGACGATGCGGTCAGAACCGTAGCCGGTTCCGTCGGAGCGCGCGACCTCGGCGGTGCCGGTCTTGGCCGCCACGCGGTAGCCGGGGATCGACAGGACGTCCTTGAGGTCGCCGTCGCTGACGACCTTCTCGAGCATGTTGACGGTCGTGTCGGCGGCCCACGGCGAGACGACGCTCGTGCCCTCGGCGGAGGGCGCGTCGGTGACGGTGCCGTCGGGGGCGGTGCACCCGGCGACGAGGTTGACCGGCAACCGGGTGCCGTGGTTGGCCAGCGTCTGGTAGATGCTCGCGATGTGGATGGCGGTCGTCGAGACGCCCTGTCCGAACATCGTGTTGATGCTCGTCTGCTGGTCCCACTGGGAGGCCGGCCGGATGCCCGTCGTGGGTTCACCGAGGAAGGCCACGCCGGTCGGGTCGTTCAGACCGAACTTCACCATGTAGTCGTGACGTTGCTGGGCCGAGAGCGACTGGCCGAGCAGGGAGATGCCGACGTTCGACGAGTCGCGCAGGATGCCCGTCAGCGTGAGGTTCTCGGTCGGGTGGAAGGTGGCGTCGTGGATCTCGCCGCCCCAGGGGAACGTGCGGGAGTACGGCACCGTCGCCCGCGTCGCGGGATCGGCCTTGCCCGAGTCGAGCAGCATGGCGGCGGTCATCGCCTTGAAGGTCGAACCCGGCTCGTACGAGTAGGTGAAGGCCTTGCTGCCGAGGTCGTCGACGGCGGTGCCGTTGACGTCGTTGGGGTCGACGGCCGGGTAGTCGGCGACCGCGAGCAGCGAGGCGTCGCTCGCCTTCATGACGACGGCCGTGGCCGACTCGGCCCCGATGGCCTCGGCCTGTTCGCCCAGCGCCTGCTGGGTCATGTACTGGAGGTCGCTGTCGACCGTGAGACGCAGCGTGCCCCCGGCGACCGCTTTCTTGGTCGTGACGGTGCTGCCGGGCAACTGGACCCCGTCGGCTCCGCGCTCGTAGGTCTCCGAGCCGTCGGTGCCCGCCAGGCACGCGTCCTGGCTGAGCTCGAGTCCGGCCTGCGGCCCGTCCGTGCCGATGAAGCCCGTGAGGTTGCCCGCCACCGCGCCGTTGGGGTAGGTGCGCGCGGCCTGGCGCTGGAAGTACACCCACGACACGTCCATCTCGCGGACCTCGCGGAACGCGTCGACGTCGACGCCCTTGACCAGGTACGCGAAGTTCGCCTCGGGGTCGGTGGTCAACGCCTTCGTCATGGTCGCGGCGTCACCCCCGGTGATCTCGGCGATGCGTTCGACCACCTGGTCGACCGTCAGCTCGGTGGTCGTGCCGTCGTCGCCCTTGACCTTGGCCGTCGTGGCGAAGGCCGGAGCGGCCGTGATGTTGTACCGGGTGACGCTGCCGGCGAGCACGGTGCCGTCGACGTCGGTGATGTCGCCACGATCGCCGTAGGTCGTCTGCACGATCTCGCGCTTGTTCTGGGACTGCTCGTTGAGCTCGGCCGCCTGCACGAGCTGGATGTCCGCCAGGCGCACCACGAAGACGCCGACGAGCGCGATGATCAGCGCCATCGCCAGCGTCGCGCGGAGACGGCGGCTTCGGGGAGCTGCTTTCACGAGAGGTTCCTCACCGCGGCCGGGCGCCTGCCCGACCCGCTGTCGTCGTTCGATGTACCGGTGACGGCACGCCGCTAGCGGGTCTGCGGAGCCGCCAGCTCGTTCGCGCCCGACGCTACCGACTCGCCGGCCGATCCCCCGTCCGCCGCGCCTGCGTCGGTCGGAACGGCCACGGCGCCCGCCGTGGTCGGAGCACCGACCGACGAGGCGGAGGAGTCGGTGGTCGCCGTGCCGTCGGCGGCGGTCGCGGGGGCCTTGGTCGTCAGCGGGACGCCCTCGAGCAGGGTGTTGGGGATCAGGTTGCCGGACGTCGCCTCGTCCGCCCCCGCCGCAGGGGCGGGCGAGCCGTGGACCGCGCCCGTGGCCAGATCGAGGTAGACGGGGTTGGAGTTGCGGACCATGCCGAGTTCGTCGGCGTTGGCGGCGAGGTTCTGCGGCGAGGACAGCACGTCGCGCTGCTCGCTGAACTTCTGCTGGTCGCGGACGAGCTCGGTCTTCGCGGCCTGCAGGTCGGAGATCTTGTAGGCGCCGTCGCTCAAGGCGATGCTGATGGCGAGCTGGGCCAGCAGGAGGACGAACAGCGCCGCCGTCGCGATCAGCGCGTAGGCGATCTTCGGACGGGCCCGTCGCTGCGACCGACTCGTGACGATCTCGACCGGGCGCGCCGTCGGGGTCGACGACGGCTGCGGACGGCTCGACGGGGTCGCGATGGCCAGGTTGCTGCTCATGCTTTTCTCCGAATTCGTTCAGCGGCGCGCAGTCTCACGGGCTTGGCTCGGGGGTTGAGGTCGCGTTCGGCGTCGGAAGCCAGCTCGGCCCCTCGGACGAGGAGGCGGAAGTCGGGACGGTGCTCCGGCAACTCCACCGGGAGGCCCTGCGGCGCCGTTGAGGTCGTCCGAGCGGCGAGTTCCCGCTTGACGAAACGGTCTTCGAGGGACTGGTAGGCGAGGACGACGATCCGCCCGTCGACGGCGAGACGGTCGAGGGCGACCGGGACGGCCGCCTCGAGCGAGGCCAGCTCGCCGTTCACCTCGATGCGGAGCGCCTGGAACACGCGCTTGGCGGGGTGACCGGCACGTTGCAGGGCCATGGGCGTCGCCGCGATCAGGAGGTCGACCAACTCGCCGCTGCGGGTGAGCGGGGCGTCGGCCCGGTGCTCGACGATCCGCCGGGCGTAGCGCGGAGCCAGCTTCTCTTCGCCGTACTGGTAGAAGATGCGCCTGAGCTCGCTCTCGGGGTACTCGGCGAGGACGCGCTCCGCCGTGACGGGCGAGGTGGGGTCCATGCGCATGTCGAGGGGCGCGTCCTTGGAGTACGAGAAACCGCGCTCGACCCGGTCCAGCTGCAGGGACGACACGCCGAGGTCGAAGAGCACCCCGTCGACGGTGTCGAGATCGAGGTCGTCGAGCGCGTCGGCGATGCCGTCGTACGTCGTGTGCACGAGGCGAGCCCGGTCGCCGAAGGGTGCGAGCCGCTCGCCGGCGAGGGCGAGTGCCTCGGTGTCGCGGTCGAGGCCGACGACGGTCAGCTCGGGGAAGGCCTGCAGCATCGCTTCGCTGTGGCCACCCATGCCGAGGGTGCAGTCGACGACGACGGCGCCGGGACGCGAGACGGCCGGGGCGAGGAGTTCGAGGGTCCGCTCGAGGAGGACGGGGGTGTGGATCTGATCGGCCATGACGACACGGGCTGTGCTCGTCGGCCCTGATCCCCATCCGTCGGGACCTGGCACCGGGGAAGGTGCGCCAGGGCTGACGGCTGAGGGTCGGGGCCCACGGGCTAGAAGAGCCCGGGGATCACCTCCTCGGTGGTGTTGGCGAACTCGGCCTCCTGGGCCTCGTAGTAGGTGTTCCAGGCGTCGGTGGCCCAGATCTCGGCACGGTTTCCCGCGCCGATGACGGTGAGGTCACGGCCGAGGCCGGCGTACTCGCGCAGTGTCGCCGGGATGGTGACCCGGTGCTGCTTGTCGGGGATCTCGTCGCTCGCACCCGAGAGGAAGAGGCGCATGTAGTCGCGGGCCTGCTTGCTCGTGACGGGCGCCTGGCGGATGCGCGAGTGCATGTCTTCGAACTCGCGCTGGCTGAAGACGTAGACGCACCGCTCTTGCCCACGGGTCATGACGAGGCCGGAAGCCAGTTCGTCACGGAATTTCGCGGGGAGGATGATGCGCCCTTTCTCGTCGAGCTTGGGCGAATAGGTGCCGAGGAACATGCGCCCGTCTCCCCTCGCCCCGCACCCCGTCTGTGGCACGTACCTCCACTTTACTCCACAACCCACCACCAGACAATGAAAAGGCGGGTCCTCCGCTGCGCGTCCGGCCTGAGATCCGCTCCAGTTCGGGGGCCACACGGGTGGAGGACGGTGGAGGGAAAGGACCACGAGGAGGCGCGTCCTGCGTGTCGCGCGCCTCCCGCGGGGTGGACGGGCGCACCAAAAAAAGGGGCCGGCCCGAAGGCCGACCCCTGTGGTCGTGGTGCTGGTGGCGCCTAGGAGCGCTCGTCGCCGTCCTGGCGGCGGTCCCACCGGTCGTTGAGCCGATCCATCAGGCCCCCCTTGGCGGGATGCGCGGGGCGGGAGGTGGAGGAACGGGGAGCCGACGGCATCGAGGCCGTCGAGGATCCCTTCCGCTTGGGGGGCGCGATGGCGAACAACACGCCGGCGAGCATGACCACGAACCCCGCCACGCCGACCAAGGGCTGGCGGAAGATGACGCCCGCGACGATCACGGCGATTCCGACGAGCGCCCCGAGGACCCCGACCACGACCAGCGTGTAGTTGGGTCTGGCGCCGCGGGTCCCGACCGTCGCCACGAAGTCGGAGTCGTTGTTGTAGAGACTCCGCTCCATCTCTTCGAGGAGCCGCTGCTCCTGTTCGGAAAGTGGCATCTTGGTGTTCCCTTCGAGCACGGGCTCTCAAGCGCGAGGCGGGAGCCTCGGGATCGACGCGATGAGTAGCTGCGAGTGTATGCCCGACAGCTATCGCTAGGCTAGGCAGCGTGGCTGAGAGTACGCGGTTAGTGGACGTCGTTCAAGAGCGCATCGATCGGTTCCTCGAGCGTCAGCGACCGGCCCTCATGGGCATCGCTCCCGACCTCGATCCTTTCTCCCTCTACTCGGGCGATCTGCTCCGCGGCGGGAAACGCTTCCGGGCTCTGTTCTGCTACTGGGGCTGGCAGTCCGTCGCCGGGCTCGACACCGGATTCGATCCCCTCGGGGAGCCCCGCGACGAACGCGAGATCGACGCCGTCATGACCGCTTCGGCGGGGCTCGAGTTCTTCCACGCCGCCGCGCTCGTGCACGACGACATCATGGACAACTCGGACACGCGCCGCGGACTCCCGGCGGCGCATCGGCGCTTCGAGTCCCTGCACCGCGAGGGGGCCTGGCTCGGGTCCCCTGAGGCGTTCGGTCGCTCGGGAGCCCTCCTCATGGGAGACCTCCTCCTGGCGTGGAGCGACGAGCTCCTCAGCGAGGCCCTGGACTCCCTCCCGTCCCGTGACGCCGCCCGCGCGGCCCGCCTCGAGCTCAACCGGATGCGGACCGAGGTCACGGTGGGCCAGTACCTCGACATCCTCGAGGAGAACGCCTGGCGGACGGTCGACGAGGTGCAGCTGTTGCCGCGTGCCCAGCGCGTCATCGTCTACAAGTCGGCGAAGTACAGCGTCGAAGCCCCGCTGACCGTCGGCGCGGCCATGGCCGGGGCCGACCGACCAGCCCTCGAGTCCCTGCGGCACTTCGGGCTGCCCCTCGGCATCGCCTACCAGCTGCGCGACGACCTCCTCGGCGTCTTCGGCGATCCCTCGGTCACGGGAAAGCCCGCGGGCGACGACCTCCGAGAGGGCAAGCGCACAGTCCTCGTGGCGACGGCCCGCCGAGCCCTGCCCCCCGGGGCCGTCCGCCTGCTCGACGAACTCCTCGGTGACCCCGAACTCGACGACGACCAGATCAGCATGCTCCAGGCGACGCTCCGCGACAGCGGTGCCGTCGACGCCGTCGAGCAGACGATCACCGATCAGGTGGAGCGTGCCGTCCATGCACTCGAGAGGTCGGGACTCGCGCCGTCGGCCCGGACGCAGTTGACGCGACTCGCCGAGACCGTCACGCGCCGCGCCTCCTGACGCCCTCTGAGCCGTGGCGGCCGAGGACCGGCAGCCGCCAGAGGCGCGGATCGGGGCTAGAGGAGGCTCTGCGCGATGCGCCGGACCTCGGCTTTGCGTCCGGCCTGGAGGGCGGCGACGGGGCTCGTGCCGAGGGCCTCGTCGTGCGACAGCATCCAGTCGAGGGCCTCGTCGTCGTCGAACCCGTTGTCCGACAGGACCGTCAGGGTGCCCCGGAGGTCGTGCCTCGGCTCGGAGCCGTCGAGGAAGACGGCCGGCACCTTCGTGACGCCGTCCACGCGTGTCCCGACGAGGACGTGCTCCTCGAGGAGGCGCCGGACGCGGCTGACGCCGAGGCCGAGCCGCTCGACGAGGTCGGGCACGGTGAGCCATTCGGTGTCGGCGAACCAGGGGCGTTGAGAGAGATCGGTCACGCCACAACCTTGCCACGGGTTCGTGGCCGTCGCTGCGCCTCCTTGTCTCCCTCACGTGGGTCGAGTCACATGCGCAACATCCGTCACGCTGATTGACTTGGATATCCGCGTGTGCCAACTTTGGACGACGTGGCACCGCGGCTCACCGATCACCCAGCGACCGTGTCCCCGCCCCCGAACCGAGGATCAGCCCATGAACGACGTCAGTTCCGCCCGCCCCGACTCCGAATCCGTGACGACCCAGGACGCCCGGTCGACCAGCGCCTTCGGCCCCCTCGGTGGCGGAGACGAGCGCAAGCCCCTCTCCCGCATGGCCCGGTCGATGCTCAACACCGTCCCGATCGTCCTGGCGGGCTCGATGGCCCTCAGCATGGGCGTCACGGGCCCCGTGTTCGCCCTCGACCAGAACCCGACGAAGAAGCCCGACGCGTCACCGCGTCCCGTGCTGCCTCCTCGACTGTCCGCGCCCGAGCAGAAGACCGCGGCCACGGTCGAGACGGCCGCGACCTCTGCCACGGTCTTCGGCGCGGCCCCCGCCACGTACACCGTCAAGTCGGGCGACACGGTCGCGAGCATCGCCGGCTCGTTCGGCCTGAGCACCGCGTCGGTGCTCGCCCTCAACGGCCTCAGCTGGAAGTCCACCATCTTCCCGGGCCAGACCCTGAGCCTGAGCGCCGCCACGAGCGCCGCAGCCAAGCCGTCCGCCGCGCCCGCCCCGGCCAAGGCGACGGGCGGCCGGTACGTCATCGTCCGTGGGGACACGCTGAGTTCCATCGCGCGTGCGCACGGCGTCACGACCAGCGCGCTCATCCAGGCGAACGGGCTGGGACTGTCGAGCATCATCTACCCGGGCCAGACCCTGACCGTCCCGACGGGCGCCTCCGCCGCCGCCCCGACACCGGCCCCCGCCGGGGGGCCCGCGGTGGGCAGCTACGTCATCCAGCGGGGTGACACCATCGCCTCGATCGCCTCGAAGTCGGGGACGAGCGTCAAGGCCCTCCTCGCCGCGAACGGCCTCTCGTTCACCAGCACCATCTACGCCGGCAAGACCCTCACCCTCCCCGGCGCCTCCGCGCCGACCGCCACGACCGTCGTCGCGTCGACGTCGGCCGCACCCCTGGGCGTCAGCGCGACGTTGACCGCCGAGCAGGCCGCCAACGCCCGGATCATCATCTCGGTCGGACGCCAGCTCGGGGTGGGAGACCGTGCGATCGTGATCGCCCTGGCCGCGGCCGCCCAGGAGAGCAGCCTGCGCAACCTCGACCACGGCGACCGTGACTCCCTCGGCCTCTTCCAACAGCGTCCGAGCACGGGGTGGGGCACCCCCGCCCAGCTGCGCGACCCGGTGCACGCGACCAAGCTCTTCTTCGGTGGCGCGAGCAACCCCAACACCGGCAAGACGCGCGGCCTCCTGGACGTCAAGGGGTGGCAGTCGATGTCCCTGACGAAGGCGGCCCAGGCCGTCCAGTACTCGGCGTTCCCGGATGCCTACGCCAAGTGGGAAGCTCCGGCCACCACCTGGCTCGCGACCCTGCGCTGAACCCCGGACGACCCACCTGCCGGGCGGTTTCCCGCCGTGCGGTGAGTTGGGACACCCGCACGGCCGTCGGTCCGTAAAATCACGAAGGTGAGCGTGAACCAGACTGACCCGATGATCGGCCGTCTCATCGAGGGCCGGTACGAGGTCCGTTCGCGCATCGCCCGAGGTGGCATGGCCACCGTGTACCTGGCCACCGACCTGCGACTCGAACGTCGCGTCGCGATCAAGATCATGCACGGCCACCTGGCCGACGACGCGTCGTTCAAGGAGCGCTTCATCCAGGAGGCGCGCTCGGCCGCCCGCCTGGCCCACCCCAACGTCGTCAACGTCTTCGACCAGGGCCAGGACGACGAGTCGGCCTACCTGGTGATGGAGTACCTGCCCGGCATCACGTTGCGCGAACTCCTGCAGGACCACAAGGTGCTGACGCCCGAGCAGGCGATGGACATCCTCGAAGCCGTCCTCGCCGGTCTCGCCGCCGCCCACCGCGCCGGCATCGTGCACCGCGACCTCAAGCCCGAGAACGTCCTCCTCGCCGACGACGGACGCATCAAGATCGGCGACTTCGGCCTGGCGCGGGCCGCGACGGCCAACACCGCCACGGGTGCCGCGCTGTTGGGGACGATCGCGTACCTCTCCCCCGAGCTCGTGACCCGCGGCATCGCCGACACCCGCAGCGACATCTACGCGCTCGGCATCATGATGTACGAGATGCTCACGGGCGAGCAGCCCTACAAGGGCGACCAGCCCATGCAGATCGCCTACCAGCACGCCAACGACACGGTCCCCACCCCGAGCTCCGCCAACCCCCGCGTGCCGGTCGAGCTGGACGAGCTCGTCCTCTGGGCGACCGCTCGCGATCCAGAACAGCGACCGAGGGACGCCCGGGCCCTGCTCGACCAACTCCTCGACGTGCAACGGGTCCTGGCCGATCCCTCGGGACCACCCGCGAACCGGACGATGGTGCTCCCTGCCGCGGGCGCGACCTCCGTCCTGCCGTCCGGCGGCACGGGCGAGACGCAGATCCTGCCCAAGGCGCGACACCGGACCGGGCCGGTCCAGGCCGCACCCGACGACGCCGCCACGACGCTCGCGGCCGTCGCCGACCGCCGTCGGCGGCGGGGACGGGTGCTCATGGCCGTCGTCGTCGCGGTCGCGCTGCTCGCCGGAGGGACCGGCTGGTGGTTCGGCTCGGGTCCCGGGGCGCAGGCGTCCGTCCCCGACGTGTCAGGACGGGCTCCGGACGCGGCGACGGCCGCCCTCACGTCGGCCGGCTTCGTGGTCGCCCCCGATCCCCAGACGGACTTCTCCCCGGTGGTGCCCTCGGGCCAGGTCGCGCGCACGGACCCCGACGCCACGACCCGTGTGCAGAAGGGGTCCACGATCACCCTGGTCGTCTCCCAGGGGCCCCGGCAACTCCCGGTTCCGACCGTCGTCGGCGACACCGAGACCGCGGCCACCGAAGCGCTCTCGGACTTCACACTGCAGCCGACGTCGAGCCAGTTCGACGAGTCGGCCGCCGGCACCGTCCTCGGGATCAGTGGCGTGGACGACGCGGACACGCCGGTCGATCTCGCCGGAGCAGCCCAGTACGGAGAACGACGACCCGTGACGCTCACCGTCTCGCTCGGCCCCGTCCCGGACGTGGCGGGCCTCTCGGTGGCGGACGCGCAGGGCGCTCTCGCGGGGGCACAGTTGACGGGTGTGGAGAGCGGAACGGAATTCAGCGATGCGGTCGCCTCCGGGGAGGTCATCCGGTACGAACAGCAGGCCGAGGGGCCGCTCCGACACGGCGACACGGTCAACCTCGTCGTGTCGAAGGGTCCGCCGCCCATCACCATCCCGGACGTCCGAGGCAAGACCATCGACGCGGCCACGTCCCAGTTGCAGGGTCTCGGCTTCCGGGTGAGCTACCCGACCTGCACGGCCTTCACGTGTGCGTTCTACGACTGGGAGGCCCGCCTGCCGGTCACCGAGACGAACCCCGTCGCCGGCCTGACCGCGACCAAGGGTGCGACGATCACGCTCACGTACCGGGTGGAATGAGTCCCGGCCTCCCCTGAGGCCGAGGGCACCGACGGGCTCCGAGGTCGAGGGCACCGACAGGGCGACGGCCCCGGGACCGAGGGTCTCGGGGCCGTCGCCGTGTCGACCGGGCTCAGTCGGCCGCGAGTTCCTCGGCCACCAGGAAGGCCAGTTCGAGCGACTGCATGTGGTTGAGGCGGGGGTCGCAGAGCGACTCGTAGCGGGTGGCGAGCGTCGCCTCGTCGATGTGCTCGGAACCACCCAGGCACTCGGTGACGTCGTCGCCGGTCAGCTCGATGTGGATTCCGCCCGGGTGGGTGCCCGCGGCACGGTGTGCCTCGAAGAACCCCTTGACCTCGTCCATGATCTCTTCGAAGCGCCGGGTCTTGTAGCCCGTAGGCGTCGTCAGACCGTTGCCGTGCATCGGATCGCTGACCCACAGGGGCGTCGCGTCGGCCTTCTTGATGGCCTCGAGGAGGGGAGGCAGGGCATCCCGGATGGTGCCCGCCCCCATGCGGGTGATGAAGGTCAGGCGCCCGGGCTCACGCTCGGGATCGAGCTTGTCGATGAGGCGCAACATGTCGTCGGCCGTCGTCGTCGGGCCGAGCTTGACGCCGATCGGGTTGCGCACCCGGGAAAGGAAGTCGACGTGGGCACCGTCGAGGTCGCGGGTCCGCTCGCCGATCCACACGAAATGCGACGACAGCACGTACGGCGTACCCGTGCGCGAGTCGATGCGGGTCAGGGGGCGCTCGTAGTCCATGAGCAGGCCCTCGTGGCTGGTGTAGAACTCGACGCGCTTCAGTTCGTCGAAGTCGGCCCCCGCCGCCTCCATGAACCGGATCGCCTTGTCGATCTCGCGGGCGAGGTGCTCGTACTCGGCGTTGGCCGGGTTGCGGGCGAAGCCTTGGTTCCAGCTGTGCACCTGGCGGAGGTCGGCGAACCCGCCTTGCGTGAAGGCCCGGATCAGATTGATGGTCGAGGCGGAGGTGTGGTAGCCCTTCACGAGCCGCGAGGCATCCGCACGTCGGGACTCGGGGGTGAAGTCGTATCCGTTCACGATGTCACCGCGGTAGGCCGGCAGGGTGACGCCGTCCCGGGTCTCGGTGTCGCTCGAGCGCGGCTTGGCGAACTGGCCGGCCATGCGGCCCATCTTGATCACGGGGACGGACGCGCCGTACGTGAGGACGACGGCCATCTGCAGGATGGTCTTGACGCGGTCGCGGATCTGGTCCGCGGTCGCTCCCGCGAAGGTCTCGGCGCAGTCACCACCCTGCAGCAGGAACGCCTCGCCCCGGGCCGCCGACGCCAGCCTGGTGCGCAACGTGTCGACCTCGCCGGCGAAGACGAGCGGAGGCAGGGTGGACAGCTCGGCCGAGGCGGCCTCGACGGCTGCACCGTCGTGCCAGGTGGGCTGCTGCTTGATGGGGAGCGTGCGCCAATGGTCGAGACCGTCGATCACGTCGGGATCGGTGACGACGAACGGTTCGGTGAGCTGGGCCACGGTCTTCCTTGCCACTTGACGGTCTCGAGGCCGAACGACCTCGACAGGCGAGCCTACCGTGAAAGGGTCGGGCGCTTCTCTTTGACGCTGGTCGCGTAGACGTCGCTGTACTGCTGGCCACTGAGGGCGTTGAGCTCGTACATGATCTCGTCGGTGATGGACCGCAGGATGAAGCGGTCGCCTTCCATGCCCTCGAAGCGGCTGAAGTCGAGGGGTTCACCGAACACGATCCCGACCCGGTGCAGGCGAGGGATCTTGGTACCGGTCTTCATCACCTTCTCGGTTCCGATCATGGCGACGGGGATCACGGGCACGTGACCCTCGAGGATCATGCGCGCCACGCCCGTCCGACCGCGGTACAGCTTGCCGTCGGGGCTGCGGGTGCCCTCGGGGTAGATGCCGAGTTGCTCGCCGCGACGGAGGACGGACAGGCCCGTCGCCAGCGACGCCTCGGAGGCCTTGCCCCCGGACCGGTCGATGGAGAGCTGACCCGTGGCCGTGAAGAACAGTCGGATGGCCCACCCCTTGATGCCCTTGCCGGTGAAGTAGTCGCTCTTGGCGAGGAAGGAGATGCGCCGATCGAGGGCGAGCGGCAGGAAGATCGAGTCGACGAACGAGAGGTGGTTGCTCGCGAAGATGACGGCACCCGAGGCCGGGACGTGCTCGCGACCGCTGACCCACGGTCGGAAGATCGACAGGACGAGCGGACTCGCGACCATCGTCTTCAGGAACCAGTAGAGCATCGGTGCTCCTCTCGTCGGGGCGTCGGGAGTCTAGCGGTCGCTGGCGTGGAGGCGGGCGAGGTCGGCGGCGCCCACGACCCCCGCGTCGTTCACCAGCTCGGCGATCACGAACTCGGGCTCGGGGTGGTAACCGCGAGCGGGCAGGTGCTCGAGGTAGGCCGCGCGGACGGGTGCCAGCAGCAGTTCGCCCGATTGCGCGACCCCGCCGCCGAAGACGAACACCTGCGGATCGAGGATCGCGCTCAGCGACGCGGCGGCTTGTCCGAGCCAGGTCCCGAGGCGGCGCAGGGCCTCGACGGCACCGTCGTCACCGGACTGCAGCAACAAGCTGACGTCGTGACCGGAGAGCTCGCCGCCGTTCGCCGTGCGGACGTCCGCGAGACCGCGGCCGAGGCCGCCCTCGTCGGCCACCTCACCGGCGATGCGCAGCAGTGCGCGCCCCGAGCCGTACTGCTCGATGCACCCACGGGCCCCGCAGCCGCAGGGCAGACCGTCGGGCACGATGCGCATGTGGCCGAGTTCGCCACCCGTGCCGAATCCTCCGCGCAGGAGGCGGTCCTGCGCCACGATGGCACCGCCCACCCCCGTGCCGATGGTGAGCATGGTCATGTCGCTGGCGAGACGACCGGCCCCGAACCGGAACTCGGCCCAGCCGGCGGCGTTGGCGTCGTTGTCGATGGTGATGTGCAGGTCGAGCCGTTCGGACAGCCGGGCCCGGAGGGGCTCGTTGCGCCACGCGATGTTGGGCGTGTAGTACACGGTCGACTGTGCGGCGTCGATGAAGCCGGGCGCCGCGACACCGGCGGCGGCGACGTCGGGGTGGCGTGCCTGCAAGGAGGTGACCATCTCGACGACCGCGTCGACGATCGCACCCGCGTCGCCCGCGGGCGTCGCCACGCGCTCTTCGTCGACGATCTCGCCGAACTCGGTGACCACCCCGCCCGCGATCTTCGTCCCACCGATGTCGATTCCGATTGCCTGCACGAGGATCGAGTCTATCCTCGACGACCCTCCACCTCGGGCACCCGCTCCTGCGAGGCCGCGTTAGGGTGGTCGGACCATCGTTCGGTACCGAAGGAGCTGCCGTGAACGAACACATCGTCCCCCCCGCCGTCCCCGCCGACCCGTCCGCGAACGCCACCGACCTGTTGCTCGCGCGGGCGGCGGCCACGCCCGACGAACCACTCTTCTCCGTGCCGGACGGACGAGGTGGCTGGCGCGACATCACGGCGGCTCGGTTCCTCGAGCAGGTGCGCGCACTCGCGAAGGGCCTGATCGCCGCGGGCGTCGAACCGGGCGACAAGATCGGCCTGATGTGCCGCACGCGCTACGAGTGGACGCTCATCGACTTCGCGACCTGGTTCGCAGGCGCCCTGCTCGTCCCCGTCTACGAGACGTCGTCGCCGGCACAGGTCCACTGGAACCTCAGCGACTCCGAGGCCGTGGCCGTCATCGTCGAGACCGCGGACCACTTCTCGCGGTTCGACGAGGTGCACCCCGAGTTGCCTGCCGTGACACGGGTCTGGCAGGTCGACCTCGGAGACCTCGACAAGCTGGCCGCGTCCGGTGTCGACGTGTCCGACGACGAACTCGAACGCCGCCGGAGCGCGGCCGTCGCCGCGGACGTCGCGACGATCATCTACACGTCGGGCACCACCGGCCGGCCCAAGGGCTGCGTGCTCACCCACGCCAACTTCGTCGAGACGAGCCGGAACGCCGCCGTCGCCATGAGCGACGTCGTGGCGCCCGGCTCCTCCACCCTCTTGTTCGTGACGACCGCGCACGTCTTCGCGCGCTTCATCGCCGTGATGTCGGTCCACGCCGGCGTGAAGGTCGGGCACCAGGCGGACACCAAGCAGTTGCTGCCGTCGCTGGCCTCGTTCAAGCCGAGCTTCCTGCTCGCGGTCCCCCGCGTCTTCGAGAAGGTCTACAACTCGGCGGAGCAGAAAGCCGAGGCCGGGGGCAAGGGCGGCATCTTCCGGCAGGCCGTGGCCGTCGCGATCGCCCACAGTCGCGCGCTCGACGAGGGCACCGTGCCCCTGGGACTCAAGCTCCGCTTCGCACTGTTCGACCGCCTGGTCTACAGCAAGCTCAAGAAGGCCATGGGCGGCAACATCCGCTACGCCGTCTCGGGTTCGGCTCCGCTCGGGACACGACTGGGTCATTTCTTCCGGAGTCTCGACATCCGCATCCTCGAGGGGTACGGACTGACCGAGACCACGGCGCCTGCGGCCGTCAACCTCGTCTCCAAGTTCAAGATCGGAACGGTGGGCCCGGCACTCCCCGGCGTCGGCATCACGATCGCCGCCGACGGAGAAGTGCTCGTCAAGGGCGTCAACGTCTTCGCGGGGTACTGGAAGGCCGACGAGGCCACGGCCGAGGTCCTCGACGACGGCTGGTTCCGCACCGGCGATCTCGGCTCGCTCGACGCCGACGGTTACCTGACGATCACCGGTCGCAAGAAGGAGATCATCGTCACCGCGGGAGGCAAGAACGTCTCCCCTGCCGCCCTCGAGGACCCGATCAGGGCCAATCCCCTGGTCGGCCAGGTCGTCGTCGTGGGCGACCAGCGGCCGTTCGTCGCGGCCCTCGTCACCCTCGACACGGAGATGCTGCCGGTGTGGCTGAACAACGCCGGTGAAGCAGCCGACATGCCGTTGGCCGAGGCCGCCCGGCACCCCAAGGTCCGCGCCGAGGTCCAACGAGCCGTCGATGGTGCGAACGCCGCCGTGTCGCGCGCCGAGTCGATCCGCATGTTCGAGATCCTGCCGGTCGAGTTCACCGAGGCCGGCGGGCATCTCACGCCCAAGATGAGCGTCAAGCGTGCCGTCGTGCTGAACGACTTCGCCCAGCAGATCGCCGACATCTACACCGCCCACCCCGACACCGAGTCGGTGCGCACGGTCACCGCACGGGGACGGTGATCAGGCGCGCCACCAGTCGGCGGCGCGGATCTCTCGCATGGCCTCGCGCTTCGTCTCGGGTTCGAGGGTGAGCACGTAGAGCGTGCCGTCGAGGTGGTCCGTCTCGTGCTGGAGGGCCTGAGCCATGAGTCCCGTGCCCTCGAGCACGACCTTCTGGCCGTCGAGGTCGACCCCCTCGACACGGGCGTACTCGTAGCGGGGGGGTGGGAAACCAGAACCCCGGCACCGAGAGGCACCCCTCGTCGACGAGGGTCTTCTCTCCGGACACCTCGACGACGACGGGGTTGAGGACGTATCCGACCTCACCGTCGACGTTGTAGCTGAAGGCTCGGAGCGACACGCCGATCTGGGCGGCCGCGACCCCGGCTCGTCCCGGCTCGCGAACGGTGTCGAGGAGGTCCTCGACCAGGGACGCGAGCCGAGGATCTCCGACCGTCACGGGGTCGGACGCCGATCGTAGGACGGGATCGCCGAACAGGCGGATGGGTCTCACGCTCACGGCGCGCCTCCTGGGGTGGGTCGGGGTGTGGTGCGGACGACGGGTCGCGACACCGTGACGACGACGGGTGGGCTGGTGCCGTCGCTTCGCAGAAGCCGACGCACGCCGCATCGACGTGGCTGTTGGGTGATTCAACAGTAGTGAAGGTATCGTCTGTGTCGTGCATGTACTCAGCGTCAGCTCTCTCAAAGGGGGCGTCGGCAAGACGACGGTGACGCTCGGACTCACGTCGGCCGCCTTCGCCAAAGGTCTCAGGACCCTCGTCGTCGACCTCGATCCCCAGTCCGACGTCTCGACCGGCCTCGACATCACGGTCTCGGGCCACCTCAACGTCGCGGACGTCCTCGCGTCGCCCAAGGAGAAGACGGTCCGGGCGGCGATCGCCCCCAGCGGGTGGACCAAGGGCCGCCAGGGCAAGGTCGACGTCATGATCGGCAGCCCCTCGGCCATCAACTTCGACGGCCCGCACCCGTCGATCCGCGACATCTGGAAGCTCGAAGAGGCCCTCGCCAACGTCGAGGCCGACTACGACCTCGTCCTGATCGACTGCGCCCCGTCGCTCAACGCCCTCACGCGCACGGCTTGGGCCGCATCCGACCGCGTGACGGTCGTCACCGAACCGGGTCTGTTCAGCGTGGCCGCCGCCGACCGGGCGCTCCGGGCGATCGAGGAGATCCGTCGAGGCCTGTCACCGCGCCTCCAGCCCCTCGGCATCATCGTCAACCGGGCCCGGGTGCAGTCCCTCGAGCACCAGTTCCGCATCAAGGAGCTGCGTGACATGTTCGGCCCCCTCGTCCTGTCACCCCAGCTGCCCGAGCGTACGTCGCTGCAACAGGCACAGGGTGCCGCCAAGCCGCTGCACGCCTGGCCCGGTGAGAGCGCCCAGGAGATGGCCCGCAACTTCGACCAGCTCCTCGAACGCATCATGCGGACGGCCAAGATCGGCGACTACGCCGAGCCTGCCGCCCGCTGACCTCCGGTCCCAGCTGCACACGACGAAGGCCCCGCACGATCTCGTGCGGGGCCTTCGTCGTGCTCGACCGCCACTCGCGGTCGAGGTGTGGTCAGCTGGCTCGGGTGCCGCGTCGCGCCGCGAGCTCGTCGGAGGGATCCGCGGCGGGGGTGCTGTCGATCTCGACGAGACTCGACTCGACCTCGCGGAGGACCTTGCCCACGGCGATGCCGAACACGCCCTGACCGCGGCTGACGAGGTCGATGACCTCGTCGTCCGACGTGCACAGGTAGACGCTCGCACCGTCGCTCATCAGGGTCGTCTGGGCGAGGTCGTTCACCCCGGCCTCACGGAGCTGGTTGACGGCCGTGCGGATCTGCTGGAGCGAGATGCCCGTGTCGAGGAGGCGCTTGACGAGTTTGAGGACGAGGATGTCGCGGAAACCGTAGAGGCGTTGCGAACCGGAGCCGGCCGCGCCGCGGATGGTCGGCTCGACGAGTTCGGTGCGGGCCCAGTAGTCGAGCTGGCGGTAGCTGATGCCGGCGGCCTTGGCCGCGACGGTACCGCGGTAGCCGCTGTCGGCGTCGTGTTCGGGCAGGCCGTCCGTGAAGAGCAGACCCAGCTCGTAGCGGGATTCCTCGGAGGAACCTGACTCACTCATGCTGTTGCCTTCCACGTTCTACTTCCGGAGCTCAACGTTCAACATCGGGTTGATGGTTGTACAGGACTCACGGTACCCACAACGGGGAGCTGCCTGGGCGACATTCGCATCGACGGGTCGGCGTGTCGAGGATATTCGCCCGGAGGGCAGACGTCTAGGCGTCGAGTCGCCCGAGAGCCGAGCGGACGAGCCCCGACCGGACGACGTCGACCTGCGCCGCGAGCTCACGGGAGAGCTCGGCGACCCGCGCCCGGGAGGCCGCGTCGTGCTTCCGGGCGAGTGGCGCGAGGGCCGTCTCGATCAGGCCGAGTTCGCGGTCGACCGAGGCCCGGACCGTCCGGAGGTGACGAGGCTCGATGCCCGACCTGCCCAGCTCGACCAGGGCCGACAACACCGAGATCGACTCGTCGCCGTAGTGCCCCGCCGACGGGAGGAGAGACGCCGAGACGGCCTCGTCGAGCAGGGCGGGCGTGGCGCCGGTCTCGCGGAGCAACTCGTCGCGACCGAGCCGCCGACCGTGGGTCAGGATCGAGACGGGCGCCGCCCCGGACGGGAGCGACGCAGGTCGGCCCGCGTCGAGGTCGGCGAGGTGTTGCCTGATGACCTTGAGCGGCAGGTAGTGGTCGCGCTGCAGACCGAGGATGAAGCGGAGCCGCTCGACGTCCGCCGGGGAGAACTTGCGGTAGCCGGACGGGGTGCGCACCGGTGTGACCAACTCGCGCTCTTCGAGGAAGCGCAGCTTGCTGTTCGACAGGTCGGGGAACTCGGGCTTGAGCCGTGAGAGGACCTGCCCGATCGTCAGCAGGTCGGACGGCCCGGTCTGCGACGACCGGGCGGTGGCGGTGCGGGGCACGACTACTTGATCGCCAGGTTCGCGAGGTCGACCCGCGATGCGTAGAACGTGAGGCGGAACTTGCCGACCTGGACCTCGGCTCCGTCCGAGAGCCGGGCCTCATCGATGCGGACGCCGTCGAAGTAGGTGCCGTTCAGCGACCCGAGATCGCGCACGCTGAAGGTGCTGCCCTCGCGACGGAACTCGGCGTGCTTGCGGCTGACCGTGACGTCGTCGAGGAAGATGCCGGCCTCGGGGTGACGTCCGGCGACCGTGACGGCCGAGTCGAGGAGGAACCGGGCGCCGATGTTGGGGCCACGACGGACCACGAGCAGCGCGGAGCCCGAAGGCAGTGCGGCGACGGCGTCACGCTCGTCGGTGGACACGCCGCTCTCGAGAGCGGCCAGTTGCGCCTGGAACTCTTCGTTGAAGCTGAGGGTCGTGTCGACCTCGCGAGGGGCGCCGGGAGCGCGGTCCTGCTTGCCGGGTGCCGGGTTGGCGGGCTCTGCCATCGTGGACCTCCTTTGGCGTCCCAGCGTATCGGAACTCCGACCCTCGTCGGGAACCGATTTCGGGGACCGACCCCTGCAGATCGCGCTTCGAGTGATGGTGAGGCGATCTCGGCTCCGTTCACCGCGCCTCCTCATGGGACTCCCCACCGCCTCACGGTCCGGTCATAGGGATCTCTTGGGGTCACGCCGTTCCATGGACCCCACGTCATAACCACCGCCACAGGAGGCACACCATGAACGACCGAGACGGCGACAACACGACCGGCACCCCGAACGACGCCACGCCCGTGACGCCCTCCCCGTCGACCGCCCCGCCTGCCGGCGAGGGCGTCGAGCAGCCCGCCGAGGCCCACACGCTCCCCCACGTCACCGGCGCGTCGGACGCACGCTACGTGTCGGCGGCTCCCACCTGGATGGCCCGCGACGACGCCCACCAGGCCTACGACGCGGCGGCCGGCGCGTCGACGGAGCGGGGTGGCGACGGCGCGGACGGCACGGTGCCCCCGGCCTTCGGCGGCACCCCGAGGCCGCGCCGCTCGAAGAAGTGGCTCGCCCTCACCGGTGCGGCCGCCGCCGTCGTCATCGTCGCGGGTGCGGCGGGCGGCGGCGCCTACGCCGCCGGTCGCTCCGCCGGCACCGCGGCGGCCCAGGCCGCGAGCGAACGCCAGGCGCTCGAGCTGCTCCCCCAGCTCACGCGGCCGGGAGGTGGATCGAGCGACCCGGCATCGCCCTTCGGGGGTTCGAGCCCCCAGGACGGGTCGTCGCAGGACGGTTCGTCGCAGGGCACCTCGACCCAGACCAGCGCCACCGCGGCCACCGCCGAGGAGACGGCCGGCGTCGTGACCATCGTGTCGACGCTGAACTACGACGCCTCGTACAAATCCGCCGGCACGGGCATGATCCTGACCTCCGGAGGGCTCATCCTGACGAACAACCACGTCGTGCAGGGCGCGACCAGCATCCAGGTGACCGTCGAGTCCACCGGCACGACCTACACGGCCGACGTCGTCGGCACGGATGCCACGAACGACGTGGCCGTGCTGAAGCTGCAGGACGCGACGGGCCTCACCCCGGTGAGCTTCGACGCGTCCGGCGACGTCGCCACGGGGGACGTCGTCCACTCGACGGGCAACGCCGAGGGCACGGGCGACCTGGTCACCGCCGAGGGGACCGTCCTCGCCACGGACCAGTCGATCACGGTGCAGAGCGAGTCCGGATCGGGCACCGAGTCGCTGTCCGGTCTCATCGAGGTCGACGCGGACGTGGTGTCGGGCGACTCCGGCGGTCCCCTCCGTGACGGTGACGGCGACGTCGTCGGCATCGTGACGGCCGCCTCGCAGGGATCGTCGACGGTGACCGGCTACGCCATCCCGATCGACCACGCCCTGGCCATCGCCAAGCAGATCCAGTCGGGCACGGGGAGCTCGACCGTGCAGATCGGCCTGCCCGCCTTCCTCGGCGCGCAGATCTCGAGCACGGCGACCGGCACCGCGGGCGGCGTCACGATCGCCGGCACGGTCGAGGGCAGCGCGGCGGCGTCGGCCGGCCTGGTCGCCGGGGACGTGATCACCGCGATCGACGGCACGGCCGTGGCGGACGCGTCCGCACTCACCGCCGCGATCCAGGCGCACGACTCGGGTGACCAGGTCTCGGTCACCTGGACCGACACGACGGGTGCGTCCCACACCGCGACCGTCACGCTGGGCGACGGCCCCGCCGCCTGACCCGGGACCGGACGCGAACGGCCCGCTCCACCGACCGGTGGAGCGGGCCGTTCGCCCGTGTCAGTCGAGGCCGACCGCGCGGCGGAGGGCGCCTGGACGCACGAGGGTGGCCCCGAGGGCTTGGACCCGGTCGGCGAGGCCCCGGTCGGCGGTGACGACGACGACGCGCGGCGCCACGCCGGGCACGTCCCGCAGGTCGTGCACGCGGGCCACGATCGCCGAGTCGCCGTCGGCCTCGGCCCGGACGACGGTCAGGCCGGGGAACGACCCACCGACGGCACGGGCCTCGCCCTCGACGACGGCCGTCACGTCCGGCCACCGCCACGTGGGCGCCCCGGGAGGCTCGCCGGTGGAACCGTCCGCGAACGCCCCGGCGTCCGTCGGCGAGTCGTCGGCGTCCGGCCGACCCGTCGCCGCGGGGGTCCCGCCGCCACCCGGTGCGACGAGCGCCTCGGCCACTCCGTCCCGGGCACCCCGCGAGAGGGCCTCCAGGAACCGAGTCGTGGCACCGACCCGATCGCGCCACCACCCGTCGGGACGGGAGCCGAGGACGTTCGCGACGTCGACGACGACGTGCACCCGGCCCCCGAGTTCGGATCGGAGCCTCGGCCACGACGCGGCGAATCCGGGATGGAGCGGGAGGTCGGACACCTCGTCGACGGGCACCCAGCTCAGGGCGATGCTCTCGGCGTCCGAGACGACGGGCTCGAACGGGCGCACGGCCCGGGCCACGACGGTCGTGTACGACCAGAAGCCGAGGTCGAGCTCGGCGGCGAACAGCAGGCGCAGCGCGTCGGCCGGCACCGCCGCCTCTTCGCCGCTCTCGCGCAGAGCGCCCTGTACCGCGCTCTCGTCGTGGTGGCGGGCTCCGCCGGGGAGCCCCCAGGTGCCGCCGAAGTGGCTCCAGTCGGCCCGGTGCTGCAACAGCACCCGGTCGTCCGGGTCGACGACGAGCAGGCCCGCGGCACCGGCGCGGCCCCAGAACCGACGCCCGTCGGGGGCCTCGACCCAGCCGTCCGCGGGCTCGTGCGTGTTCACACGGTCGAGCTTGCCACAGGGACGAGGAGGCGGTGGCCGCGTCGCGCGCACGACGTCACGTCGACGGGTCGACCCGATGGCGGGCGACCAAACCGATGGGTGCGGCAGTTCCGAAGGCACACCTGGGGCTGGCCCGGAACCCGATGTCGGGCCAGCCCTCCCCCGGGTCCGGCACCGCGCCTCCCCGGCTCGCGCGTCGGACCGGGCGATCAGGGCTGCTGGACGGAGAAGACGTTGCCCGCCGGGTCGGTGAACCAGGCGATGTCGGGGCCCAGGTCGACGCTGCGCCCCCGCATGACGCCCCGCTCGTCGGAGTACCCGCCGAGGTGGAGCGGTTCGAGGCCCCGCTCGGCCAGCGCGTCGAGGGCGGCGTCGACGTCGTCGACGACGAGGTTGAGGACGGTGTACGACGCGGGGGCGTGGTCGGGCTTGCCGTAGACGAACACCCACGCCGCGCCTCCCGGGAGGCGGAGCCGGAACATCTGACCGTCGACGAGGACCTCGATCTCGAGGCCGAGGACGTCGCGGTAGAAGGACGTGGCGGCCGCCACGTCGTCGACGCTGAACCCGGAGTAGCCGGACCGAGGACGGAACACGGGTGGCCCCTCTCTGACGCGGGACGGCCGACGGACGCCGGCGTCTCGCTCCCAGCGTGGACCCTGCCGGGCCCGGGCGCCAGCCTCGGTCAGACGAACCGGATGGCCTGCTGCAGCCGGGCCCGGACCTCGAAGACGTCCGAGATGCTCGTGCGGTCGCCGAGCTCGGGACCGTGACGCAGGACCTGCGGCAGCAGCGAGCGACGCACGACCCAGGTGCCCCCGGCACGACGCCCGACCTTCTCGAGGGCGGGCCCGAAGTCGTCGTCGGGCACCACGATCAACTGGGCCGTGAACGACACGCGGGTCTCCCGTCGCACGGCGCGGGCCTGACGCGTGAGGTCGCGGACGGGCTCCTCGTCGGCGGGGATGCCCCTGCCGACGAGCTCGCCGCGCGACACCTGCACCTCGCTGCCCCAGTCGGAGGACTGGATGGCGAAGAGGCCCGACGGCCCCAGCACGACGTGGTCGAGCTTGCCCTCGACACCCGCGTCGACGTCGCTCCAGATGGTGAAGCCGATGCCGAGTTCGGTGACGGCCGCGACGGTGGCCTCTTCGGCCATCGCGTCGGCGAGCACGTGACGGATCTCGGGAGGCGCGCTCCGGACGAGGCGCTCGTCGTACGGATCGTCGAGCGGGACTCCCCGACCGACCCACTCACGCATCAGGCCGAGGTACCGCTCGCGGTTCGCACCACCGGGGTGGCCGTGCACCCGGGCCTTGGGCTTCGAATCGGTGCGAGCCGGCTCCCGGGGCGGCGGTGACCAGCCGGGGGCATTCGAACCCGCGGACCGCGCGCTGCCCGAGGGGGCGGTGCTCCGGGACGCCGACCCCTGGTCGTAGGAGGCGCGGGCCTCGGGCGTGCCCACCTGCTGCCACGCGTGCTGCACGTCGCGGAACGCCTGCGCGGTGCCGCCGAGGTCGGGGTGGGTCTGGCGGGCCAGCCGTCGATAGGCGCGACGGAGGTCGTCGGTCGACGCCGTCGACGGCACGCCGAGCACCTCGTAGGGCGTGGCGGAGGCGGGACTGGGCGTCACGACGGCGACTTTACCGAACGTGCGCTGGACGTCCGGTCGACGGCCGCCGGGACCGTGTGGGCCCGATGGTTCACCGCGACGGGGCGGCCGAGGGCTTCACGGTCGACGCCCGCCGCGCCGACCGGGCGACCCGCCACGCCCGCCACCGGAGACGGGCGCGGCCGACGAGTCGACGCACCCACAGGGTGATGCGGTGGGCGGCCGGGAACTCCGTGCCCAGCACGGCGACCCCGAGGAAGACGACGAGCCAACCGGGTCCGGGCAGCGGGACCAGGATGAGGCCTACGACGACGATCAGGGCTCCGAGCACCCCGACGCCGATCTTGTAGAGCAACCGGAGCCGAGGGTGCGCGTCGAGCCTCAGGCGCATCTTCGCGTGACCGTCGCGCAGTGCACGGCGCCGAGCACCGCGGTGCGGACCGGCCCCGCGACGCTCGTCGAGGGGCACGCCGTCCGGGCTCTCGGGCTGCTCGTCCATGACGGCGACGTTAGGGGGCGTTCCTGTGAGCAGCACGGCCCGGGAGGGGGTAGCCAGGGAACATGGATTACACACACCTCGGACGCACAGGGTTGTCCGTCTCACGGGCCGTCCTCGGCACGATGAACTTCGGGCCCCAGACCACGGAAGACGACTCCCACGCGATCATGGACCGGGCCCACGAGCTCGGCGTCAACTTCTTCGACACGGCCAACGTCTACGGCTGGGAGAAGGGCGAAGGCATCACCGAGCAGATCATCGGTCGGTGGTTCGCCCGTGGGGGCGGGCGACGGGAGAAGACCGTCCTCGCCACGAAGCTGTACGGCGACATGGGCGACTGGCCCAACGACGGCAAGCTCAGCGCCCTGAACATCCGTCGAGCGCTGGACGCGAGCCTGACGCGTCTGCAGACCGACCACATCGACCTCTACCAGTTCCACCACGTCGATCGCGAGACGCCGTGGGACGAGATCTGGCAGGCGATGGAGGTCGCGGTCCAGCAGGGCAAGGTCCTCTACGTCGGCAGCAGCAACTTCGCCGGCTGGCACATCGCGCAGGCCCAGGAAGCCGCCAAGGCACGTCACTTCAGCGGCCTCGTGAGCGAACAGTCGATCTACAACCTGATCGTGCGGGACGTCGAGCGCGAGACCCTGCCCGCCGCCCGTCACTACGGTCTCGGGATGATCCCGTGGTCGCCGCTCAACGGCGGTCTGCTCGGCGGCGTCATCGAGAAGACCGAAGAGGGCTCACGACGACTCGAGGGGCGGAGCGCGGAGTACGTCGCCGAACACCGCGACCAGCTCGAGGCCTACGAGGCGTTCGCCCGCGAGTTGGGCCACGCGCCCGGCGAGGTCGCCCTCGCCTGGCTGCTGCACCAGCCGGGCGTCACCGGGCCGATCACGGGCCCGCGGACGATGGCGCAACTGGAGTCGGCGGTCGCCGCCGTCGACGTCGAGCTTGACGAGGCCGCGCTGGCGCGGCTGGACGAGATCTTCCCCGGGCACGAGACGTCGCCCGAGGACTACGCGTGGTGAACCGGAGGACGACATGAAGACCAGGACAATCGGAGACGTGACGGTCAGTGCGATCGGCCTGGGCGGCATGCCCCTGTCGATCGAGGGCCGACCCGACGAGAAGCAGGGCATCGCGACCATCCATGCTGCACTCGAGCAGGGCATCACCCTGATCGACACGGCCGACGCTTACCACCAGGCGGGCAAGGACGAGGTCGGGCACAACGAGTTGCTCATCGCCAAGGCGCTGAAGAGCTACCACGCCGACACCGACCAGGTGCTCGTCGCCACGAAGGGTGGACACCTCCGCCCCGAGGCGGGGGCGTGGGCGCAGAACGGCGACCCGGCCTACCTCAAGGAGGCCGCCAAGGCCTCCGCGAAACGGCTGGGCGTCGAGACGATCGGGCTGTACCAATTCCACCGACCGGACCCGGCGGTGCCCTACGCCGACTCGATCGGCGCCCTGGTGGAGCTGCTCGACGAGGGCGTCATCCGCATGGCGGGCATCTCGAACGCCACGCCCGACCAGATCCGCGAAGCGAACGAGGTGCTGGACGACCGACTCGTGTCGGTGCAGAACCAGTACTCGCCTGCGTTCCGGTCGAGTGAGGTGGAGCTCGCGCTGTGCGACGAGATGTGCATCGCGTTCCTGCCGTGGAGCCCCCTCGGTGGCATCACGAACGCCGGTGAGCTCGGAGCGAAGCACGCCGTGTTCGCCGAGATCGCCAACGCCCGACGGGTCACGCCGCAGGTGCTGACGCTCGCCTGGGAGCTCGCCAAGTCCGAACTCGTCATCCCGATCCCGGGGTCGACCCGACCGCAGACGATCATGAACTCGGCGACGGCGACGTCGATCAAGCTCTCGACCGACGAGATCCAGCGGCTCGACGCCGCCTGATCGCACACCCGGTGCGCCCGCCCCTCGGGGCGGGCGCACCGTCACGACCATCCCCGACGAACAGGAGACAGCCATGGCCGACGCCAACCTGACCCGCCCCTACGACATCATCGGCATCGTGCCCGGGTTCGAGCTCTCGAGCACGGACCTCACCGACGGGGGTGAACTGCAGCGCGCGCAGGTGAGCGGCATCATGGGCCCGGGCGGAGACGACGCCAGCCCCCAGCTGAGCTGGTCCGGCGCCCCCGAGGGCACCAAGAGCTATGCCGTGACGGTCTACGACCCCTACGCCCCGACGGGCTCGGGCTTCTGGCACTGGGCCGTGGCCGACCTCCCCGCCGACACGACGTCGTTGCCCTCCGGTGCGGGTGACGACCAGGGCTCGGGCCTGCCCGAGGGGGCCCTCCAGCTGAAGAACGACGGTGGGCTCGCCCGCTACGTCGGTGCGGCACCGCCCGAGGGCCACGGACCGCACACGTACTTCGTCGCGGTGCACGCCCTCGACGTCGAGAAGATCGGAGTGGACGAGACCGCCAGCCCGGCGTACCTCGGCTTCAACCTGCACTTCCACACGCTGGCCCGCGCGGTGATCTCCGCGACGTTCGAGGTCCCCGGGGCCTGAGCCCGGGGCCTGGGCGGTCGCACGCCGAGCCGACGCACGACGACGCCCCGCCACGATCTCGTGGCGGGGCGTCGCCGCGTCGGACGACGGCCGATCAGGCTTCGCGGCCGGCCGGCATCTGCGTCTTGCGCGGGTCCGTCTCGGCGAGGCCGTCGAAGATCGACTCGATGCGCGACAGGACGTCCGCCTCGAGGGTGACGCCCGACGCCTTCGCGTTCGACTCGACCTGTTCGGGACGCGACGCCCCGATGATCGCCGAGGCGACGTTCTCGTTCGACAGCACCCACGCCAGCGACAGCTGCGCCTGGGTCAGCCCCAGGTCGGACGCGATCGGCTCGAGCTGGGCCACGGCGTCGAGGACGTCGTCGCGCATCCAACGTTCGATCATGCCCGCACCGCCCTTCTGGTCGGTGGCCCGGCTGCCCGCGGGCAGCTCGGCACCGACGGTGTACTTGCCGGTCAGGACGCCCTGGGCGACGGGAGACCAGACGATCTGCGAGATGCCGAGTTCGGCCGAGGCCGGGACGACCTCGTCCTCGATGACGCGCCAGAGCAGGGAGTACTCGGGCTGGTTCGAGACGAGCTGGATCTTCAGCTCGCGAGCCAGGGCGTGCGCCTCGCGCAGCTGCTCGGCGTTCCACTCCGAGACCCCGATGTAGAGCACCTTGCCCTGGCGGACCAGGTCGGCGAAGGTCTCCATCGTCTCCTCGAGGGGCGTCTCGACGTCGTACCGGTGGGCCTGGTAGAGGTCGACGTAGTCGGTCTGCAGGCGCTTCAGCGACCCGTTGATCGACTCGGTGACGTGCTTGCGGCTGAGGCCCGTGTCGTTGTGGCCCTTGGGCCCGGTGGGACCGTAGACCTTGGTGAAGATCTCGAGCGACTCGCGCCGCTCGCCCTTCAGCGCCTCACCGAGCACCGTCTCGGCCTGCGTGTTCGCGTAGACGTCGGCCGTGTCGAACGAGCTGATGCCGACGTCGAGAGCCGCACGGACGCAGCGCGTCGCCGTGTCGTTCTCCACCTGGGACCCGTGGGTGAGCCAGTTGCCGTAGGTGAGCTCGCTGACCTTGAGCCCGCTGTTGCCGAGGTACCTGAACTTCATGGACGACCTTTCTCGGTGGTGCCGCCTCGATGCGGCACGCCGTCGACGCTACGCGCCGCCCCCGCGCCGTGACGCGTCGTCCGACCGCACCCGCGCCTCCGGCACTCGGTACGCTCGCCCCGTGTCGGTGATCGGGGAGTTCTTCGGCGGGGTGGGCCTGCTCGGCCGAGGCCTGCGCCTGTGGGCGACGTCCCCGCGGCTGATGCTGCTGGGCGCGGTGCCCGCCCTCGTCGTGGGTGCGGTCTTCGCCGCGGCCCTCGTGGGCGTGGGCCTCGCCGCCGACGACCTGGCCCGCACCCTGACGCCGTTCGCCGACGGATGGCCCGAGTGGTCCCGCACCCTCGTGCGTCTCGGCGGCGGCCTGGCCGTCGCGGCCCTGGCCGTGCTGCTCGCGGTCGTCGCGTTCACCGCCGTCACGCTCCTCGTCGGCGATCCCTTCTACGAGCGCATCTGGCGTCGCGTCGAGGAGCGAGAGGGCGACCCGCCGGCCGACGTCGACCGGGGCTTCTGGCGCGGGCTCGCCCGGAGTGCCGGCGACTCGCTCCGACTGCTGCTGGCCACGGCCGGCGTGGGCGTCCTCCTGTTCGTCGGCGGGTTCGTCCCGGTGCTCGGCCAGACGGTCGTCCCCGTGCTCGGCGCCCTGACCGGCGGATGGTTCCTGGCGGTCGAGCTCACCGGGTACGCCTTCGACGCCCGGGGCCGCTCGCTCGCCGAGCGCCGCCATGGCCTCGCCGTCAACCGGGCGCGCACCCTGGGGCTGGGCACCGCCACCTACCTCCTGTTCTTCGTCCCCCTCGGGGCCGTGCTCGTGATGCCGGCGGCCGTCGCCGCGGCCACCCTGCTGGCCCGCGAGGTCACGACGGGCCCGACCACGGCGGGCCCGACCACGGCGGGACCGAGCACGGCGGGCCCGACCACGGCGGGGCCGGCCACACCCTTCCCGCGCGACGACTACCATCCCCCGGCATGACCACCCCCGCGACTCCGACCAATCCCGCCGTCGCCCTGCCCGACGGGCGCGTCGTCCCGGCCCTCGGCCAGGGCACCTGGAACATCGGCGACGACCCACGGCGCCGCGCCGACGAGGTCGCCGCCCTGCGGGCCGGCCTCGACGCCGGCCTGACCATGATCGACACCGCCGAGATGTACGGCGGCGGGCGGTCCGAACAGCTGGTCGGCGAGGCGATCGCGGGCCGGCGCGACAAGGTGTTCCTGGTGAGTAAGGTGCTGCCGGGCAACGCCTCGCGGCGGGGCACGGTCGAGGCCTGCCACGCCAGCCTCGGGCGCCTGGGCACCGACCGCCTCGACCTCTACCTGCTGCACTGGCGGGGTCGCCACCCGCTCGCCGAGACCGTCGAGGCCCTGGAGGCGCTGGTCGCCGAGGGCGCGATCGGCGGCTGGGGCGTCAGCAACTTCGACGTCGACGACCTGCACGAGTTGCTCTCGGTGCCCGGTGGCGAGAACGTCCAGACGAACCAGGTCCTGTACAACCTGGCCCGTCGCGGACCCGAGTTCGACCTGCTGCCCTGGGCGCGCGAGCACGGCGTGCCGCTCACCTCGTACTCCCCCGTCGACGGCGGCGAGCTGCTCGGTCACCCCGTGCTCGAGCAGGTCGCGACCGATCTCGGCGTCTCGTCGGCGCAGCTCGCCCTCGCCTGGGTGCTGCGCCTCGTGCCCGACCTCATGGTCGCCGTCAAGGCGGGCACGGCCGGGCACACCCTCGAGAACGCGGCCGCACTGGCCGTCGACCTCGACGACCAGGCGTTCGTGCAGCTCGAGCGCGCGTTCCCCGCGCCGACGACCAGGGTGCCGCTCGAGATGCGCTGACCCGCGCCTCCCAGGCTCGCCTCGCGCTCGCGCATGCACCCGACGGGCTCGCCTCGCGCTCGCGCATGCGCCAGAGTGGAGGGACCAGCCCGGGTGACATCGACGTCACCCGGACGCGAGCTCCAGAGGACACCGCATGATCATCGACAGAGCCGACGTGATCGTCACCAGCCCCGACCGCAACTTCGTGACGCTGAAGATCACGACCTCCGACGGCGTGACCGGCCTCGGCGACGCCACCCTGAACGGGCGCGAACTCGCCGTCGTCGCCTACCTGACCGAACACGTCGTGCCCCTGCTGATCGGGCGCGACCCGGCCCGCATCGAGGACACCTGGCAGTTCCTCTACCGCAGCGCGTACTGGCGGCGCGGGCCGGTCACGATGGCCGCCATCGCCGCGGTCGACGTCGCCCTCTGGGACATCAAGGCCAAGGTCGCCGGCCTGCCCCTCTACCAGCTGCTCGGCGGAGCCTCGCGCACGGGGTTGCTGACCTACGGCCACGCCTCGGGGAAGGACCTCGAGGAGCTCTTCGACAGCGTCCGAGACCACCAGGAACAGGGCTACAAGGCCATCCGCGTGCAGACCGGTGTGCCCGGCCTGAAGTCGATCTACGGCATCGCCTCGAACGCCACCTTCGACGCCAACAGCGGCGTGCGCTACGACCACGAGCCCGCCCAACGCGGGGCCCTGCCGAACGAGGAGGACTGGGACACCCGCTCGTACCTGCGGCACGTGCCCACCGTGTTCGAGGCGGTGCGGAACGAGTTCGGCCCCGAGATCCCCCTGCTGCACGACGGTCACCACCGCATGACGCCGATCCAGGCGGCGAGGCTCGGCAAGAGCCTGGAGCCCTTCGACCTCTTCTGGCTCGAGGACGTCACCCCGGCCGAGAACCCCGAGGCCCTGCGACTCGTCCGGCAGCACACGACGACCCCGCTGGCCATCGGCGAGATCTTCAACACCGTGTGGGACTACCAGCAGATCATCCGCGAGCAGTTGATCGACTACGTCCGCAGCGCCGTCACGCACACGGGCGGCATCACCCACCTCAAGAAGGTGCTCGAGTACGCCTCGCAGTACCAGATCAAGTCCGGCATGCACGGTCCGACCGACATCTCACCGGTCGGCATGGCGGCCGCGATGCACCTCGGACTCGCGATCCACAACTTCGGCATCCAGGAGTACATGAAGCACGGCGCGAGGACGGACGAGGTCTTCGAGCAGAGCTTCACGTTCGAGGACGGCATGCTGCACCCGGGTGAGCAGCCCGGCATCGGGGTCGAGCTGGACGAGCGGGCCGCCGCGGCGTACCCCTACGCGCAGGCCTACCTGCCCTACAACCGCCTCGCGGACGGGACCGTCCACGACTGGTGACGAGGAGGCGCGGCGCGGGCGAGCGCGTCGGTCACCCCTCGTAGGCCGCCGCCAGCTCGGCGATGACCAACCGCGTCATGCCCATCATCGCGGTCATGGCCCGAGCGGCGCCCTCGGGGTCGGGCCCGCCGAGGTAGCGGTCCATCACCGACGGGACGACCTGCCAGGAGAAGCCCCAGCGGTCCGTCACCCAGCCGCACCGCCCCTCCTGGCCGCCGTCGGCCGCGAAGGCGTCCCAGTAGTGGTCGAGCTCGTCCTGGGACTCGACCGAGATCGAGAACGACGTGGCCTCGGTCGGCCTCGGCCCTCCGTCGCCGCCGTTCAGCAGGCGGTAGGGCTGGCCGTCGAGTTCGAGGTCGACGACGAGGGCCTGACCGGCCATCGCTTCGTCGGGGAAGTCGTCGGGATAGCGCGACACGTCGGTGACGCGCGACGACGGGAACAGGGTGACGTAGAAGTCGGCTGCGGTCTCGACGTCACGACCGAACCAGAGCGTGGGGGTGATGCGGGGCATGACGCGCCTCCTCGGGGTGGGCAGGCGGCGCCGTCGCCGCCTGCTGCCGGTCAGCGTACTGCGGAGCGGATCGCCGCACGAGACCTCACGACGTGCCGCGCGCCCGGAACGCCGAGCGGCCCGTCGTGACGTCCCGGTGGACGCCTAGCCGATCAGCGCCTCGATCGGGCCGCGCACGAAGTAGACCAGGAACCCCGCCGCGACGATCCAGAGCAGCGGGCTGATCGTGCGGGCCCTGCCCGCGAACGCCCGCACGACAACCCAGCTGACGAAGCCGACGCCGATGCCGTTCGCGATCGAGTAGGTCAGCGGCATGGTGATGATCGTCAGGAACACCGGCAGGGCGACCGAGAAGTCGGTCCAGTCGATCTGGCTGATCTGCGACACCATGAGCGCGCCGACGATCACGAGCGCCGAGGCGGCGACCTCGAGCGGGACGACCTGGGTCAGCGGCGTGAAGAACATGGCGAGCAGGAACAGCGCACCGGTGACGACCGAGGCGAAGCCCGTCCGGGCGCCCTCACCGATGCCCGAGGCCGACTCGACGAACACGGTGTTGGACGACGAACTCGTCGCACCGCCCGCGACCGCGCCGACGCCCTCGACGATCAGGGCCGAGCGGAGGCGGGGGAAGGTGCCGTCGGCGTCCGCGACGTCGCCGGCCTTGGCCAGGCCGGTCATCGTGCCCATGGCGTCGAAGAAGTTGGTGAAGACGAGCGTGAAGACCAGCATGACCGCCGACAGCACGCCGATGCGGGCGAAGGCCCCGAAGCTGAACTGGCCCACCAGCGAGAGGTCGGGCAGGGCCACGATCTGGGTGGGCAGCACGGGGGCGTTGAGGTTCCAGTCGTCGAGGTTCTGGCCGTTCGACGGCGGCACCTGGAAGATCGCCTGCAGGGCGATGGCGATGACGGTGGACGCGACGATGCCGATGAAGATCGCCCCCCGCACCTTGCGGGCCATCAGCACGCCGATGACGAGCAGGCCGATGACGAAGGTGATGGTCGGGAGGGTCGCCACCGAGCCGGAGTCACCGAGCTGCAGGGGCGGCGACGACGTCCCGCTGGTGCGCACGAAGCCCGAGTCGACCAGGCCGATGAACGCGATGAACAGGCCGATGCCGACCGTGATCGCGGTCTTGAGCGCTGCGGGCACCGCGGTGAAGATCATGCTGCGCAGACCGGTCACGGCGAGGATCGTGATGACGAGCCCGTTGATCACCACGAGACCCATGGCCTCGGGCCAGGTGACGTCCTGCACGACGTTGACGGCCAGGAACGAGTTGATGCCGAGTCCGGCGGCGAACGCGAACGGGAGGCGCGCGACGGTTCCGAAGAGGATCGTCATGACGCCCGCGGTGAGGGCCGTGACCGCGCCCACCTGACCGTTCTGCAGCCAGTTGCCGGCGACGTCCTTGGCGGCCTGGTCGGCGCTGAAGCCGCCGAGGATCAACGGGTTCAGGATGACGATGTACGCCATCGTGACGAAGGTGACGACGCCGCCCCGGATCTCGCGGGCCCAGGTCGAGCCGCGATGGGTGATCTCGAAGAACCGGTCGAGGGTGCCCCCGACTCCGGGTCTCGGCGGGGTGGTGACGGGGGCGTTCGTGGCCATGGCGATGCGTCTCCGGTGAGATCGGATGTCGAGGGGGAAGAGAACAGGATAGGGCGTGCCCCGGGTGCACCCAGCAACGACCCCGCTCCGCGACCGCCGACGCGCCCGGACGCCTAGGAGGCGCGGTGCACGCCGAGCGCGCGCGTCACCAGCGGCACCTGCAACGGCAGCCGCACGAGGGTGACGACCCGGCGAGCCATCGTGGCCCGCTCGCTCGTCAGGGCGCGGAGGGCCATCGAGACGTTGGCCGGGAAGACGGCGACGAAGAGCGCGGCGGCGGCGAGCCCGCCGACCGGACGCGTGCGCGGGGCGAGGAGGGCGGCGGCGATGCCGACCTCGGCGAGACCCGAGCCGATCGTCCAGAACCGCGCGGGGCCCGGGACGCTCCTCGGGACGACCGCGTCGTAGACCGCGGGTGTGGCGAGGTGCAGGAGGCCGGAACCGCCCAGGATCGCGGCGAGGACGCGGGCGTCCCGACGGGCGGCGGACTTCTGACGGCGTGTGGGGCGGTGACTCATGCGACCATCTTGCGCGCGCCTCCCGGGGTCGGGCGGGGGCGGCGCGCCGGAGTGGCTGACCGGTGCGTCCCGTCGGACCGGGTCAGACGGCGCGGCTGACGCCCCGGCTGGTGATGGCCGACATGAGGGCGTCGACGGGCTCACGGGCGGCACCCGGGTTGGCGACGAGCACGTAGTCGACGTCGCCGAGGGTGGGCAGCGAGAACCGGTCGCTGACCTTGACGAGGTCGGTCGGGATCAGCGAGAACGGGAACACGGCGACCCCCATGCCGGCCCTCACGGCGGCGAGGACGCCGTTGACGTCACGGGTGTTGCAGGTGATCCGCCAGGTGCGGCCGGCGCGCTCGAGGGCGTCGATGGCCATCTGCCGGCTGAGGCTGGGCGCCTGGTAGGCGATGAGCGGCACGGGCTGGCCGGGTTCGACGACCAGCTTCTCCTGGCCGATCCAGACCATGGCGTCGCCCGCGACGCGCGTGCCCTCGTCGGACTCGCCCGCGGTCTGCTTCACGAAGATCAGGTCGAGGTGGCCCGCGGCCAGACGACGGCGCAGCGGCGCGGACTGGTTGACGGTGAGCTCGAGGTTGATCTGCGGGTAGAGCTGGCGGAAGTGGCGCAGGATGCGCGGCAGCTGGGTGATGGCGAGGTCGTCGGCGGCCCCGAAGCGAAGGCGGCCCCGCATGGCCGAGCCGCTGAAGTAGCTCTCGGCGGCGGCGTGCGCGGCGAGGATCGTGCGCGCGAAGCCGGCCATGGCGTCGCCGTTGTCGGTCAGTCGGACGTCCCGGGTGTCGCGGGCGACGAGCGTGCGGCCCGCGGCCTTCTCGAGCCGGCCGACCTGCTGGCTGACCGTCGGCTGGCTGATGCCGAGGCGCTGCGCGGCCCGGGTGAAGCTGCGCGTCTCGGCCACGACGAGGAACGTCGCGAGCAGCGTGGGGTCGTACACCGCGCCTCCTCCGTCGAAGGGTCTCGGTCCTCGTCATTCACGAAGCCAATGTGATTGATCATCCCCCACCGGGGTCCGAATGACCAGGCCGGCCCTACCGTTGGTGCAGACCGTGAACCGAACCACCAGCGCAGGAACGTGATGTCCGCCCCGCCCCGCACCGACTTCCCCCCGACCGCCCCGCTCCCGATCAGCACGACCCGCCCGCCGTGGCGGCACACCTTCATCGCCCTCAGCGTGCCGAACTTCCGTCTCTGGACGGCCGGCAACGTCGTCGCGATGACCGCCGGGTGGATGCAGCGCATCGCCCAGGACTGGCTCGTGCTCGAACTGACCGGCAGCGCCACCGCCGTGGGCATCACCGTGGCGATGCAGTTCGCCCCGATGCTGTTCTTCGGCCTGCTCGGCGGGGTCATCGTCGACCGCTTCTCGAAGCGCGCCCTCATGCTCGTCACGCAGAGCGTCTTCGCCGTGCTCAGCCTGGGGCTCGCCTCCCTGACCCTGGCGGGCGTCGTCGAGGCCTGGCACGTCTTCGCCATCGCCTTCGCCACGGGCCTCGTGACCGTCGTCGACAACCCGGCCCGACAGGTGATCGTCACCGAGCTCGTCGGTCACACCCACCTCCGCAACGCGATCAGCGTCAACTCGAGCGTGTTCCAGCTGGGCGGCATGGTGGGCCCCGCGATCGCCGGCGTGCTGCTGCTGGCGGTCGGCGCGGGATGGGCGTTCGTCGTCAACGGCGTCGCCTGCCTCGTGGTCGTCGTGATGCTGACGATGCTGCGGACCGCGCAGATGACCCGGGTCGCCTCGTCGGCACGAGGCCGCGGCCAGCTGCGGCAGGGCCTCGCCTACGCCCGCTCGAAGCCGACCATCGTCGTGCCGGTGCTGCTCGTCGGCGTCTACGCCGTGTTCGGCCTCACGATGCCCGTGCTGCTCGCGTCGTTCGCGGCGGACGTCTACGACGTGGGGCCCGGCGGGTACGGCCTCTTCAACTCGATGATCGCCGTCGGGGCCCTGACCGGCGCCCTGCTGTCGACGCGGCGCGCGACGATCCGGCTGCGCACCATCGTGCTGGGCGTGCTCGTCACCGGCGTGCTGCAGGCCGTGGCCGGCTCGATGCCCTCGCTCGTGCCGTTCGCCGTCGTCCTCGTCGGCGTCGGGCTCGCGTCGTTGCTGTTCTTGACGGCCGCGAACCAGCTGGTGCAGATGTCGAGCAACATCGCGATCCGGGGGCGCGTGATGTCGTTGTACATCCTCGTGCTGCTCGGCGGCCAGGCGATCGGCGGACCGCTGATGGGCGTGATCGTCGAGACCTTCGGCACGCACGTCGGCATGATCGTCTCGGGCGGCGTGCCGGCCGTCGCCGCCGCCGTGACGGCGCTGGTGCTCGCCCGGCGAGGGCAGCTGACCCTCCAGGTGCGGACCCGCTGGCACGTGCCCGTCGTCACGATCGAGCAGCGCTAGGCCGGGCGGGCGTCAGGCGGTCACGCCGCGGGTGAGGGCGGCGACGACGTCGCCCATGACGTCGCCGGCCGCCTGCTCACCCGTGGCAGGCCAGTCGAAGGCGACGCCCAGCGTGATGCAGATGAGGACGCGGGCGAGCGTCCGCGGCTCGAGACCGGTCACGGGGACGGTCTGCCCCTGGAAGACCTCCTCGACGAGGCCGTGCAGGGCGTCGAGCACCTCGCGGCGCTGACGGACGAAGTCGGCCATCACCTCGGGGTGCGAGAGGGCGTGCGCGCGGAACTCGCTCATCAACGCGAAGTCCTCGACCTGCCCGGGGCCGTAGGGCGCGAACGCCGTGCCGATCTTCTCGGGCAGCTGGTCGAGCGAGGTGCCCGGGAAGAACATGCCCTCGAGGGCGCCGAGCGCGCCGTCGGTCTCGCGACGCATGAGGCTGCGGACCAGGTCGTCCTTCGACGAAAAGTTCGAGTAGACCGCACCCTTGCTGAACCCGGCGGCCCGCGCGACGTCGTCCAGGGTGGTCGCGTGCACCCCGCGTCGGGAGAACAGCTCGGCCGCCGCGTCGAGCAGCCGCTGCTTGACCTCGGCTCGTGGGATGCGGGGAATCGGAGCCCCGGAGGTGGTGGCCATGCTGCGACCCTAACGGGTGCGGGTGATCCTCAGAAGTCACCCGCGCCGCCCCCGGAGAAGGCGCATACCGGCGGGTATCCAGGCGCTACCATCGTGATCGCCTGGTGAACCCGAAGCATCAGGAGAACGCGCGGGTGCGCGACCGTCCGACCCTCACCACGTCCCCAGGCCGGTCGCGCACCCCGCACCCCACTCCCGGTCGGAAGCCGTCGAAGGGGCACGACCCGCCCCTCCCGGCGTCGACCGCGAGCCGCGTCAGATCGCGGTGCGCCGCGCCGATCCGCCGAAGCCGATCGAGACGTCGAGGCGCCAGGCCTTCGGCTCGCCCGAGACGTGCGTGGTGCCCACGAAGCGCAGCCGGTCGCCGGCACCGAGGCTGAGCACCCCGTGCACGTCGAGGTTCTCGCCGAGCCGGAAGACGATCTCGTGCTCGTCGAGCAGGTCGTCGTCGACCGTGGCGCCGAAGGTGGCACCGTCGAACTTCACGGGCACGTCACGGAACACCAGCGACGGCGGCTCGTCGGACCAGTCCGCGACCTCGGGCACCCGACCCGCGACGATGCGGGCGTCCACGACGCCGTCGTCTCCGAGCGTGACCGAGGAGGCGCGCAGGTCGATGCCGAGGTCGTCACCGTCGATGCGAAAGCGGTTCTCCACGGCACCACGCTACCCAGCACGGCCGCCCGACGGAATGGCCGGGCGACGTCGGGGGTTTGCCCGGTCATGAAGAAGCGCATCGGGTTCCTGTCGTTCGGCCATTACCAGGACGTGCGGGGCTCGGCGACGCCGACCGCCCGGGAGGCGCTGGTCCAGTCGATCGAGCTGGCCGAGGCCGCGGAGGAGATCGGCGTCGACGTGGCCGCCGTGCGCGTGCACCACTACGTGCGCCAGGCCGCCAACCCGTTCCCGCTGCTCGCGGCGATGGCCGCGCGGACGACCCGCATCGAGCTCGGCACCGGCGTGATCGACATGCGCTACGAGAACCCGCTCTCGATGGCCGAGCAGGCGGCGGCCGCCGACCTGATCAGCGCGGGGCGCCTGCAGCTCGGCGTCAGCCGCGGATCACCCGAGCCCGCCCTGCGCGGCTGGGAGGCCTTCGGCCACGTCCCCCTCGAGGGCGAGAGCGACGCCGACCTCGCCCGTCGACACACCGAGGCGTTCCGGGCGGCGATCGACGGCGCCGACGTCGCCGAGTCGGACCCCAAGATGACCGGCTGGTCGCACGGGCTCTCGGTCGAGCCGCACTCCCCCGGCCTCGGCGAGCGCATCTGGTGGGGTTCCGGCAGCCGGACGACGGCCGTCTGGACCGGCGAGCAGGGCATGAACCTGATGAGCAGCACCCTCTTGACGGAGGACACGGGGGTGCCGTTCGACGAACTGCAGGCCGAGCAGATCGCGCTGTACCGGGAGGCCTACCGCGCCGCCGGGCATGCCCGTGAGCCGAGGGTGTCCGTCAGCCGCAGCGTGATCCCGATCACCACCGACGAGGACCGTCGCTACTTCGGCGTCCGCGCCCAGGCCGACTCGCAGGACCAGGTCGGCCTGCTCGACGGCGTGCAGTCACGCTTCGGCAAGAGCTACGTGGGCGAACCCGACGTCATCGCCGCGCAGTTGGCCGCCGACGCCGCGGTCCGCGACGCCGACACGATCCTGCTGACGGTGCCCAACCAGTTGGGCGTTGATTTTTGTGTACATATGCTCGAGGTCATCGCACGCGAGGTCGCACCGGCGTTTGGATGGGAGCCAAACCTCCCGACAACCGATCGGCTGGTCGCGTTCTAACAGCGCGACAGCTCGCGCGCGTGCGCATTTGCGACTGGTAGCTCTACATGCCTCAGGCGGCAGGCTCGGGCCGTTGTGTTGCTTGGAACCCGAACTAGGGGCAGCAGCCACACCACTGAACGCGGAGCGGCGCGGCTCTGAGACGGCTGCTCACTCTAGACTCGCCTGAGGCCTGCATTATTAACGCCGAGACTCCGGGGAGGTCGACTCATGGCAAGGGCGCCCATCGATCCTCAGACTCTGACCTGGGCGCGGGAGATCAGCCATGTGACGGTTGAAGAACTCGCTACTGCTGTAGGGGTCAAACCGCCGCGCATTGACGAATTCGAGAGCGGCGAAACTCTTCCTACCTTTAGGCAGCTCACCCTCCTCGCGACCAAGCTCGATCGACCACTGGGTTTCTTTTTTGCGGCCCCTCCCGCGGCCGCGGATGTGCCTACGACCGCTGACTTCCGCGGACGGGCGCATGCCACTCTTCCCGCGGATCTGGCAAAGGAGATGCGACGGGCAGAACAGCATCGAGACGCCATGCTTGATCTCGGTGGACGGCCCGAACGCGGGATCAAGAGCGGGTCCATCGGTTGGAAAAACCTGGCCAAGCGAGCCAGCCAACTTCGCGAAGAATTCGGTCTTACCGATGTCTTCGTGCCCCCAGAGTCTGCCAACAGCCAGGTGTTCAATTTCTGGCGTGGGCTACTTGAGCACAGCGGAGTCTTGGTCTTTCAGACGACGAAAATTTCCCTCGACACTTTCCGTGGCCTCTCCGTTCACCACGACGAACTTCCCGTCGTGATGGTCAACGGCGGAGACAGCCCCGCCGGACGCACTTTCACTCTCTTCCATGAGGTCGCCCATCTAGTTAACCGGACTAGCGGGCTCTGCGCCTTACGAGAGTCGGTTGACGAGGAAGCGATCGCCAACAACTTCGCCGCCAACTTCCTAATGCCTGAAACCGCTGTTCGCGCGAATCTACGGTTCCAGGACAATCCCCCAGTAGCGGCCGAGCACCTTGCCCGGCACTTCAAGGTGAGCAACCTAGCGGCGGCAGTTCGACTTCGCCGGCTCGATCTGATCGACGACGAGGACCTGGATGAGGTTCGAGCTGCGAGCGAGGAGACCTGGGAGCGGGCTAGAGAGGCGTTGAAGCAGAAAGACGGCTTCGTGCCCCCATGGAGGCTGAGATACCGCGACCTCGGGCCCACCTACATCGGCACCGTGGCCCGAGCCCTTGAGGACCGGCGAGTGGACATGATGGACGCCACCTACCTTCTCAACGCTCGGCTCCCGATGGTGGAGCAGATGCTCAGCGAGTACTACCGCACGGGTGGTGCGGAGTGAATTACACACTCGATTCCAACATCCTAATTGGACTTGTGCAGCGCTACCCGCGGGACATCTTCCCCGCCATGTGGACCAACATCGAGGCTTCGGTGGCTGACGGAGAGAGCTGCATCTGCGAGGCGATTCTTCGAGAGGTTCATCGGGGAGGCGATGACCTCCATGACTGGGCGAAGGATCTCTCCGGCTTTGTCTGTCCAGTCACTGACGCCGAACTGATCACCGTCGCGCAGATCGCGTCGGTGCACCCTGGTTGGGTCCAGGGACAGCTCAATGAGGCTGACCCATTCGTCATCGCCCACGCCAAGGCAGAGCGGTCGGTCATCGTGACCGAAGAAAACCGGAAGGGTCCCGGCACGGAGGACAAGAACCAGAAGATCCCGAATATTGCCGACGAGCATCGGGTTCAGACGGCCAAATTCTTCGACTACATCAGGTCCTACGGCTGGCAGTTCTAGGCTCGGCTCGGGGGTCAGCCTACGAGCTGATCGGTATCGGACTCCTCGCGCGCTCCGGGCGCAGCGAAGGGCCGGGGCGACCCCCATGTAACCCCGGCCCTGCTGTTTCTTGCGATCAGATGAATAGGCTCACCATCCAGTCGAGCGCGTAGAGCCCGAGAGCGATGACGACAAAGGGAACCAGAAGCTTCCCGTGCCAGGGCAGCCGAGCATAGAGCCGACCGGCCAACTTCTTCGGATGCTTCGCGAGATTTGGCTTACGCATTGTCGACTTCCTCTCTCAGCTGTGCCCAACGGTCACGATTCAGGTAGTGAGGATCAGCAAGGTAGGAAGCCACGACCTCCACACCGATGCCGGTCGCCTCGCGTACCTGCTCCACCGTGGGATCAGGAGCCCCGTTGACCTCGGCGTAGTAGGCGACATCATCGATCTCGCCCGTCTGCTCGAAGGTCAGAGCAGGAGGGATGTCCATCGCAAGAGCCCGAACCATGTCCCGCTCGCGTACCCGCGCGATGCGCTCATTCCTCTCTCGCCTCAGACGGGCGTCGTTAGTGCGATCACGCATTGGTCTTCTCCCTTCTCTTGGCGCCCTGCGCCCTCTTGTCCTTCTTGATCTGAGCGGTTGCCTCAATCCACCTCTCAGCCGTCATGTAGTCGCCGCTCAGTGCTCGGTAGACCGTGTCCCGGGAGATGTCGAACTCCCGCGCGAGCTTTGCCTTGGGCACTCCCGTGTCGGCACGATCCCGGAGCTTCTGCACATCAGCGTTGGTGAGCACGGGCTTTCTACCTTTGAACCGGCCCTCTTCCTTGGCGATGGCAATGCCCTCGCGGGAAGCGGCTGACTTCATACGCCGTTCGAACTGAGCAAAGATGCCGAGCAAATAGAGCATCGCCTCAGAGAAGGGATCGATCTCCTCGCCGCCTGGAAAAGTCATCCGCTCGCTTAACAGTTCAAGCGTGACCCCTCTGCTGCTGAGATCGTTGACGATCCGATCCAGGTCTGAGAGCGACCGCGTTAGGCGGTCGAGGCTCCAAACGACGAGCGTGTCGCCCGAACGCACATAGGCCAGAGCCTCTTGGAGCGCTGGCCGCCCCTCGATGCTCTTGCCGCTTCGCTGCTCTTCGAAGACACGATCTGCTGTCCTCGTCATTTCCTGCTGCCGGGCAGTGTCCTGATCCTCCGTAGATACCCGGATGTAGACGACACGCTGTCCTGTCTTGGTTGCCGTGTCGGTCATGGTCGTGCTCCTTCGATGCGACGGACGCGGCCAGCAGTGGCGGCAGCGTGCCAGGTTGCCCACTCGCGGAACTCCGCCGGGGTCATGGTGATGGTGGGGACCAGCGAGTAGGCCACGGGAGCCTTGCGCCAGCGGGTTCGGAGGTAGTGGACCCGGTACTGGTCGGGCTCAGTGGTCAGCTCGAAGCTCACGAGGCGAGGCGGAATGCGGATGCCGGCGTTACAGATGATGAGCTTTTGAGCAGCGATCACCGAGGCGGGTGGGCGGCTCATCGCTTTGCCTCGGGAGCGGGCCAGCCGGTGACGATCAGCTCACCTTTCATCTCAGCGGTAAGGTCACCTTCCATGGGGTCAACGGCATAAAGCACCTGGCACCCCCGAGACTCCAAGGCGTTCTCGATGGTGAGACGGATGCTGAAGTAGTGCTCCGCCGAAACGAGATCGCCTGCCTTCCTGCATTCGGTCTGGGCGTCGAAGAGCCAGTTAAGGTGAAACGCCACAAGCTCGGGTGTAGCTCCGTCCATCCACTCGGTCTCGTAGCTGCCGAGATCACCCACGCTGGGATCGTCGTTCAGCGCGGCGAGCACCTTGGATCGAAATGTGACCTCCGCGACTGTTCTCCGCACGGTGTCGGGGGTGGTGTTATCGGTCATGGTGTACTCCTGAGTCGTGGTCGTCATGCATTTGCGTCGAACTACACGAAGTGCCATATCAAAGCGGCACATTTCTTCCGAGAAGGAGGAAAAGAGGCGCCGTCGCCGGAGACGATGGCCTAGAGCAACACGGCCGAAGGCGCCTTCACATAACTGGAGACTCGCCAGGCAGCCCACCGCACCGATGTCGGTGGAAACCGGCAACATGAGATGCACGAGAGTGGGGATGCGTATGGGACTGAACTGGCCGGGAGTAAGCAGCGTCGGCGGCGACATGGGAGATGAGGCTCGGATCGAGACGAAGCAGCTCATCGACGAGTTCGGTGACGCTCTCGCCCGGAACCTGGCAAGGCTCGGTCTGCCTGAGTACGCCTCGCCGTTCTTTCGCCCGTTTTCGCTCGTCATCTCTCGAGACGAGAGTCAAGTCTTGTTGGGGCTGGCAGCTGCATCAGGGGTGTCGGAGCTCTTCTGGATAGATCACGCGGCTGGCATTTTTCCTCCCGCGGAGATGGCTTCGTTGCTAACGGGCAGGCTCAACTGGAAGCCAAGTGCGATTGTTGCTCTGCCCCTAGCAAACGACCCTCGTCGCGCCGAATCAGTGGAAGCCGTAGCTGCGGCGCATGCGAAGGAAGCAGAAACTATGAGCGCCCTCAGCAAGCTCGGAAACATCGACCATGTGAGGCATCTGGAGCCCGACCTCAGGACTTTCCTCGAGGATCATCCTGAGCCCAGCCGCAATGTCTTCATCATGATGCGATTCGGCGCCAGCGAGCAGATGACTCAGATTCACAGCGCCATCGTGGCCGGCCTTGCGGAGCACGGAATGAATGCTGTTCGCGCCGATGACCGTGACTACACAGGCGAGTTGTGGTCGAACATCGAAGTCTACCTCACTGGCTGCCAGTACGGCATCGCCGTTTTTGAGGACATTGAGCAGCGTGACTACAACCCGAATGTCTCTCTTGAGCTCGGCTACCTCATGGGACGCGGGAAACGCACGCTCCTCTTGAAGGAGAAGCGGTTGCCCAACATGCCGTCCGATGTTGTCCACCGCCTTTACAAGGAGTTCGACGGGTACGACATCGAAAACTCCGTAAAGCGCGAGGTCGCGACATGGATTACGCGGGACCTGCGAATCTGAAATGCGAGGAGCCAGGGGCACGAGGGCGGGCATGCCGACATCGGGGGCCAAAACGAAGGATGATCTGAGTAGCGCCGCAACCCACTTGCTTGATCGGCTGCGAGACCGCTATCTAGACTCTGCCCACTTCAACGGGCTCCACTTGTACGGAGACGACGGAGTCGCGTCGCGCCCAGCAGCTATCGAACTGGTGCAGCTAGGACTAGCTCAGGTCGTATCGGGCGCCGATTACCTCAACATCCACATCCGCCCGTGGCCCTCGAAGAGGACGGTTGACTCGCAGCTACAGGACCTCGAAGAGCTGACTCTTGACGACTATGGCGTGTGCCTGTATCCCCTTTCTGCCGGTATGAGGGGCGTCCGGCTCCCTGGCCGCTTGACTGGTCGTCCATATGCGCGCGCCATGGCAAGAGGAAGGGGCACCCTAGAGACGGCCTACTTTGAGTTCGCCGTTCTCGAGCAGTATCGAAACGATGGTCGTTTTCGTTTCAACTTCGGCGACGGTGGCGCAAGCATGTGGCTCACCGACGAGGCATCGGACGATGACGATGTGTTCGAGCGTGACCATGTCGGGCTGAGCCATATGGGCTTCGCCTACGACCTCTCGCGCTATGACGCTGGCGACCTGACCTCGCCCATTGAGCGCCGGGTGGCAGTGTTCTATTCGGATCTCTGCACCCTCACTCCTGAGCACCAACGACGCTGGGAGACATACGAGGTGCCGGAGGACAATCTGGAACTGCATCCCATCTGGTGGGGTTCTCAGATGGGGCACTGGGGCGACGCCGTGGGTCCGTTTTCTCATCTCTTTCTGGAGCTCGAAAACCTCAATGAGCTGTCTACCCTTGCCTTCAGCGAGCCGATGTTTCGGTACACAGAGAAGCCAGCCGATCTTGGTTGGTTGCTTCGCCCATCGCAGAGGGAGTGGGACGACTTCGTGCTACAGCTCGACAAAGCTCTGTCCGACAATCTTCGCCCTCAGTTCTTCGACCAGGTTGGCATTCCGTCCGAGGACCCTACGGGTCAGAGACTCGGCACTTTGGTTCGTCTAGACCGATTCATGCAGAACCATGGCGTCACAGAGTCCGAGGCACGAAAGGTACTTGAGCCCCTCCGACAGATCCGGAAGGCCCGGCAAAAACCAGCCCACGCAGTGCGAGAGAACCTGAACGATCGCACCTACATTCACCAGCAAATCAACCTCCTGCAAGAAGTGATCGGCGCCTTGACCGGCGTCCGCGGATGGTTGTCGTCTCACCCAGCCTGTTCAGAATGGTCGAACAGTAACGAAACGCTGTCGGTCTATCCGCTGTAGAGGCAACACATGCAAAAGGGCCACGATCCGAAGATGGATCGTGGCCCTCGTGGTGTCGCACACCCACGGCTCAGTCAGTAACGGGGAGACGGTAGCGGGCAGTTGATGTCCTGCCGATCTGCTCCAGCAGCCCTGCATCGACTAGCGCAGTGATGCCCCTACGGAGGGCCGAAGTACCCAGAGCCTCCGGACTGCCGTAGATGCCCTCCACGATCTGTTGAAACTTCCTTGGCTCGTCGTCTACGAAGACGGAGAGAATGCGGGCTGCTGCGGTGATGGTGCTCATTCGGCGCTGAGTGAGCCCACCGTCTCCGAGCAGGGCGTCGTAGTCGGTCCGGCTGATCTCCACTGCCTGCCCATCGTCGGTGGGAAGGATGTAACTGTTGGGCATAGTGCGCATGGGGATGCTCCTATCTCTGGACGGCCGACGATCGGCCTGATGTTCATATCAAAACGACCAAGAGCCCACGGACTGAATAGTCCGTGGGCTCTCGTGGTGCGACACAACGGCTAGCTCAGTGACCGCTCATCCAGCGCCGAGCCTTGGGTACGCCACGGAGGTAGAAGTCCAAGTCGTAGTAGTGGTCGGTGAACTCTCGGCGGAAGCCGGAATCCTTCAGTAGCTCGCGAGCGGCGTAAGTGTGCTCCTGGGCGAACTGCTGGAGGTCCATTCCCTCAAACTCGCCAGTGGGGACAGTGGTATCCATTGCGTTTACGATTCTCATTTCTCATGGTTTCCTTTCCCGGCCTAGGCCAGGTGTGATGGTGCTGGGTGGGGTGGTGGTAGGTCAGTCGAGGTCGGGGAAAAGCTCATCGACCTCGGAGTCGAAGGCGAGGTCGTCGGTATCGGCGGCTGTGATGGTGACGGTTCGGGGGGCAGCGGGCGCGGGGGCCGCACCTTGGGCCGGGAGAACAATCTCCACCGGCTTCTGAGTCAAGTGGTGGTCGAGCTGCGGAGGTGTGCCCTTGCTCACCAGGAGCTTGCCGCCGTGGACCATTTCCGACACGGAGGTCAGTCGCGCCTTGAATGCTTCCCACTGCTCGGGATGCTCGTCCTGAATGGTCTTGTGCTGCTTGGCTAGGGACAGGTTCGAGACGATGAAGATGGTTGTGAACTTTGCGATCTTGTCCGCGTAGCGCGCAGACACTTCGAGTGGATAGCCCTCCATGATCTTGAGCATGTCGACGATCGGCACGCTCGTGTTGTACTCATCGAGAAGCAAAATGTCCTGGCCCTTGTAGCTGTCGAAGGGGTTCTTCCAGTTGGAGACACGGTAGACCGGGCCGTAGCCGTAAGTCTCAAAAAGTGCCGAGGTCTTGCCAGTTCGAGTCTCGCCGTGGATGTAGTGGACTTCGACATGCCGAAAGAGGTTTCCCCACTTATCGCGATCCCTGATCAGTTCGAGCTGACGGAGGTGATTGGAGTAGACCACCGCGCGAGGATCGTCATGGATGACCTCGTCGGCCGACTTTCCTTCGAGCATGATCTGCTCGCTGTATGAGTCCAGGTCGGTGCGCTTTCCCTGCTTGACAGTGAAGTCGATGGAGCCGAGAGTCAGGGTTCGATCCCCGAAGCGCTTGTCTTCTCTAGTGGCGTAGCTAACGGCCTGAAAGCGAGTTCCCCGAGCAACCTTGTACCAGCCTTTGGGGAAGAGCTTCCGCAGAGTCGAGAACCTAATGGCGGACTTGGATTCGAGGTAGAGCTGCCAGTGCAGATAGCCCGTCGTCGGAGCTGCTTCGAGCTGACCCACGACCGCCTTGTACTTGCCGAGGCGCTTCGTCACATCCGCCTCGCTGTACTCACTCTCGGGGAGAGTCAGTATCCAGCGACGAGACTCCGAGTCTTTCTTGTTGCTCCTCGGCACGGTCGATGGAGCCGCAGGTGAGGCGATGGGCTCCAGCCCCGGCCTTCGCTCCTCATCTCCTCCGAGGCTCTCCTTGAAAGCTGCTTCCTGCTCCGAGCTATCCCAACCCCCGAGAGGCTTGTAGTTCGAGCCGAGAATGGACTTCCGCTCCTGCTCGCGCCTATCCAAGTAGGCGCGCTGGCTGTCGGTCTGTATGGACATAGGTCCTCCGAATTGATGGTTTCAGCTCCCAGGCCGTAGGGAGTTGAGACTCATATCAAAACGGCCAAAACGAGAGAAAGGCCCGGAGCGGCGGGGAGGAAACCGAGGGATACAGGAACCCAACTCAACCCGCCACCCCGAGCCTGAGCTTTAGGCGGCCAAACCCTAAGCCCCTCGCGGTGCATGTTCTTATATCAAAACAACCACAAGACTCCGGCGACAGAATCTCACGACACAAGTGAGATCCTGCGACACAGGTGGAGACGGTCAATCTACGAGGAAGCGGACCTCTAGGCGTTTCTTGCGACACATGTAAGTAGGAAAGTGTCGCAACTCCGGGCTAGAGCCCCGAACTCATCGGGACTGCGACACTCGCGACATAGGTGCTCCTAAAGGTAATATTAGCGAGCCGCCGGGCTTCGGTCCCTCCTACAAGCGAAACACCCGCCATGGTAGACTTAGTCGTTATTTTCTGACGGTAGCCGAGCACGCTGCCGCAGAAGCCACTTCCCGAGAACGGAAATGACTTATGGACGCCACTGACCGCACCCCCGAGCTTCGCGCAGCCTTCGAGGCCATGGTTCCGGAGTTTGGAACACCGCAGCGGAGCAGCCTGAGCTATGACGACCGGATTACCAACACGCTGGTGGTGGCAACCCAGACCATGGCCGACGAGACCGAGGTTCACCCAGTCTTCGCGCTCGCGCACCACTTCCGCAGCAACGACAGCCACGCCCCTGGCTATACCTCGAACCCCTATCGAGGCGACCACCAGAGCCTGCCAGTGCTCGTGGGCGAAGAAGTGGCCATCATCGAGACCTCATTCCACAAGGGCAACGCCTTCGTGGAGATGGTCACATTCCCAAACGCTGACCTGACCTCCTCGCTGTACCAGGCAGCAATCAATATCCTCGAGGCGACGGAGACCCGCTAGGCATAGCATCCGTGCGTCAGCCCGAAGCTCGCGACTTCTGCCCGTAGATCGCCCCTCGCGCACAACGATGCCAGGAGGATGGCTACAGCCCGAGGTCGCCTCCTAGGGCAAGAGGGACGAGCTACAGCGTCGATCCCATCGGGGCTCTAGGCTGCGCGCTCAGGATGTCAGAAGCGACTCCGAGCAGACCGCAAAAAGGCGGCGACTCCGGGGTGGGAGTCGCCGCCTTCCGAGAGAGTTATGCGATTCTGCAGTCTCGGTTCATCAGCAGGTCCTTGTTACCGTTGGCATTCTCGGACTCGAATTCGAAGTCCTCACAGCCGAAGGAATTCGTCGTGGTGCCCATGGGAATCTCCTCGCCGTTCTTCACGGCGAAGAACACTGTGTCACCCCGAAGGAATTCGGCGTCGTAGCGCTGACCAACTTCGGGGAGAGCCAGGGCTTCTTCCAAGCTCAGGATTCCATCAACGACCGTGCTGAAATGGCCATCCTTGAATCCGCCCATATCGAGCATTGGCAGGGTCTGCCAGCTCTGACCATTGCCCAGGTAGTTCGTATCCTCTGCTTCTGCGATGACTTCGCCTGTTCTTGTGTCGACGACGGTGGTCCGAACGCCGCAGGAGTCATAGGAGTCCGCGCAGGCAATGGAGGGATAAGTGAAATTCGGCTGACCAGTTCCTGCCTTGGTCTGCTTCAGGAAGGCTGGTAGACCATTGGTGAAACTGGCAGTTTCCATGTCAAAGTCGTAGCTCTTTCCATCGAGCCAAGTCACCTGGCCGATCTCAGTCAGGTCGAGGTCCCAGGTGAACTTCTGAAACATAGTCATCTCAGTGGTTCCCGCCGGTGCGGGCTCGCTGGGGGCCACAACGCAGCCGCCCCCCGTACCGGTGAACTCACCCTCATCGCTCACGGCCTGGATACAGAAGCCGCCAGCGTCTCTCGCGGCATCCGCTCCGGGAGCGAGCAGAGGTGAAGCGACGAGTGCGAGCAGGAGGCCGGCCGCCGCGATGAGCAGTGGCGCCTGCTTCCTTCGCTCGCTCTTCGGCCCAGCCTGTGCTGACTCGGCGGCCTTGGGGGTGATGGTCTTTGCCATGGTGATCTCCTCAGTTGTGTGCGATCGGCATCCATATCAAAACGACCAAAACCGAAGCACTGGCGCTACAGCACACAGAGAAAGAGCCGGAGTAGCAGAGAGAGAAAGAACCGAGCTACTCCGGCTCATCTACCAGAGGAGGCGATGCCCACCAGCACCAGCGCTTCATATCGCTTCGGGGCAGTTGTGTCACGCCACCACGACTCCTCGTCCGGCACCGTGACGCGACACCACCGCTGGCTCGAAGGCCCGGCACTGAGACGCGACACCACTGCTGAGAGAACCAGACTGCGTCGTGGTGTCGCACACCCACAGCCCGGCTCTCCGACTCGTGTGTGACACCACCATGGCTGATGACTGAGCTGCTGTGGTGTGACGCCACTGCTGCGGCGATGGTGCTGAGCGTGGTGTGACGCCACTGCTGACCGTGCTGAGGCTGAGTGAGCGGGAGCGGAACCTGGTGGAGCGGGAGCGGAACTGGGGTTGGCCTGAGGAGGACTACTGCTGAGGCTGAGGAGAGGGCTGGCTGAAGCTGAAGACAGGCTGCTGGCTGCTGACGGCAGGACTGCGGGCGCGGGCTGAGGCGGGCCGAATCCAAAGTGTTAGAAGTGGTGATCTCCTCTAGAAAACGAGGGAGACATTATTCGCGCCCATTTGGTGGCTCTAGGCGTGAGATCTCAACGCTTGAGCTATTGCCGAGTGAATCAATAGGCCGAGTAATAGGAGCTGCAATAGGAGCTGCAATAGGTCAGAGCGATATGAGTCTTGCTCCCGCCACGAGCTGCAATAGGCAGCCGACAGCACACCGAAAGGGAGCCAGACACAAGGAGAAAGACCATGGCTCTACCCGTCCCAACCATCGAAGCTCAGCCGCTTCCGGCAATTGAACCGACCCCGGTAGCTGCTCCCTCAACAGAGGTGGAGAGGCCCAAGCGACCGAGCGGCGCACACATCACCGAGGGAAATTCACGGCTCGTAGCCTTCACCGGCATGTTCCCCTGTATCGACGCGGAGGGGCTATCGATGCTCAGCTTTCGCCAGGAGACACGCTTCGCCCCCGGTGGGGAGCTGCCGAGCATCAAGGGAACCAAGGCTCGACTCGACAAGATCGTCCGCGTCGGCGCCATGAAGCGCACCACCAACATGGCCTCCAAGGTCGTCCATTACGGCATCACGGACAGCGGGATCGGTGCGGCTTGGAGCTTCGGCCACGCCCTCGAGAGGCCAGACAAGCTCGACAATCTCAGCAAGTCTCGGCTCACTCACTACCAGATGATCGCCCATGTAGCAGCCCAGTTCGCCTCTCCCCAGGGCTTCTTCCGGGACAGCCTGGGGGTCGAGCCAGTGCCGATCGACAACCTCGTCAGCGAGAAAATGATGCGGAACTCCTTCGATGTCGTCAAGAGAAAGCTCAAGGAAGAGATCGACGCAGACGCGAGCGTTGACCACCGAGGCGACTTCGGTAGGTGGCGAAACGATGTGATCAGCTCCGCCATCTCGGCAGTGGGAAGCGGTCGGCTTCGGTGGTCAGAGATCGTTGAAGCACGGCCCGCGCTGCTCACTCTCGGAGCTCCTCAGCGCGGCAACACAAAGCTCAAGGCCGTCCATCAGCCAGACCTTGCGGTGATCCTCGACGGTGATCGCACTGACTCCCGCGCCAAGAACCTCCTCGTCGAGGTCGAGATCAGCAAGAAGAGCTGGGAAGAGTACGACGCCATCTTCGCCACGCTCAAGGCCGAACTCGAAGAGGGAAGCATCTACGACAGGGCCATCTACTTCACCCACGGAACCCAGATCCCCAGCCTATTGCGCCGCGTAAACGCAGGCGGAAGCTACAACCTCATCGAATCAGGCCGACTCTTGATCCTCCCGCTGCTCCACAGGGACGGCGCACCATTCACATTCAGCAACCGAGTCCAGGTCGGGGGTAACTGACCATGATCGCTCTATTCAACTCAGCGAAAGACGCCGCAGCACCGGTCATCGATCACCTGCCGGCAATCGGAATCTCTCTACTCGTCGTCGTGGTGCTGGTCTGCACCGCCGTGGCCGAGGTAATCAAGCGCCACCAGCGCTGGAAGAACTACCGGGAAAAGCGCGGCTGGAAGCCTGCCTCCTGGTTCAAGGCAGAGCCGAAGATCTACTTCGACATCGAGAACGAGTTGCTGTCGAACAAGGGACTCGTGGACTCAGCGGCCGACATCAATGCGTTCCTCACGCCGAAGGAGGACGGCGGATCTACCTGGAAGCCCGCATGGCTCTCGCCTCACTCCCGCCCCGTCCGAGCCATGGTCAAGGCTCACCGAGGTGCCGCCCGGGGTAAGAGATACCTGGTTCACCAGCATGTCGCGGAGGCCGCCAAGTACTTCGTCGTGCGGGAGCTTCCTGAGACTCACCGGGTCGTGGAGCTGGAACCGTCCAAGATCCCTGAGGGCGAGACGCCGAAGCAGAAGCTCAAGCGTGAAAGGAAGGAGGAGCGGAAGCTTCGCGAGAATCACTTCCGCATCGACATCGTTCTCGACGGTCGAGACCCGGCTGAAGTGCGACGGCTGGAGGGCAAGATCGTCTCTCAGCTCGGGCTCAAGTCTCTCCAGGAGTTCGAGACGGAGGACAACTTCACGCTGAGCTACGCCGCACACAAGTCGATCCCGGGCGACCCCCTGATGAAGCTCAAGGCGGGTATCGAGTTCTTCAGGGAGAACGCGGCCAAGGTGGCACACCTCATCCCGCTCGCGGTTCGCGAGAACGGCAAGCTCTGGGCTCTGGCCATGCACCACCTGCTCATCATCGGCATGACCGGCTCAGGAAAGGGTTCACCCCTCAATGGGCTGATCCGTCAGCTTGCTCCGTTCGTTGAGCGAGGGACGGCCGTGTTCTACGGCATCGATCCGAAGGCGTCGGAGCTTCGTCCCTACGAGGAATCAAGGCTCTTCGAAGAGTTGGTCTACGAGAACGCAGGTGCAGTCGATGTGATCGCGGAGGTTCACAAGGTGATGAAGCACCGGGCGAAGCACAAGCGGGTGGATGTGGAGAACGCCGACCTCGGTCGCTCGTTGGATGCCACCAGGGAGAACCCGATGGTCGTCCTCTTCATCGACGAGTTCCTGTCGCTCCTCATCGCGCTACAAGCAATGGGAAAGCCGGGAAAGGCCGCAACCACGCTTCTCGTCGAGGTCCTGGCTCAGGGTCGTTCTCTTGGGGTCTATGTCGTTGCTGCAACCCAGGAGGCCGACAAGGATCTCCTCGGCAGAATGCGCGGCAACTTTGCCAACATCATTCTCCTGAAGCAGCCGAGCGAGTACTTTAACGACTTCTTCCTCGGAGAGGGAGCACGGGCGGCTGGCTTCGACTCGACGGCCATCCCACTGAGCACCAAGGCCAACGGCTACGCCTACGCAGGTATCGGCTTCGTCAAGGAAGAGACTGGCAAGCCCGTCAAGGTTCGCTTCGCCTACAGCTCGGATGAGGACATCGCTGAACTGATCAAGACATACCCCAAGGTCGGCCGGTCAACTCCCGCCCAGGCCATCGCGCCGACCTACGCCATCGGCGACGATGACGCAGACACCGGGGGCTTCGACTACGAGCCGTTGGTACTCCATGAAAGCAACAACGAAGGCGGCGGCTTCGGTCGCTTCTAGCAGCAGCTCGAGGCTCCAGGGCGGCGATTCGATTTCGGTCGAATCGTCGCCCTTCGCTGTGCCCGCTCAATGGCGGTACTTCCTAAAGAAAGGGATACCTTGTGCGTCGTTGTCCAGGATGGTCACTCTCAGGCCATGGTTGCCCGAGGAGCGCGAGAGGGCAGCCTAGAGGGACGATGACTCCGGGGCTCTAGGCTGCGCGCTTAGAACGCAGTTTCAGCCCAGGCTCAACGGTCAGGAAAACAGCTGGTCAGGATCAGTTTTGGAGAAATGGTTGACACCTACTAGTAGCCAACAATGATGATCCACAACGAACCGCAACCGCTCGAAAGGCAGACATCATGGCGAACGCAACCCAGACCCAGACCTCCGCTCCCAAGGCCGAGGAGTTCGACCGCACCAGCGTGACGCGCAGCTTCGCTCGGCTCAAGCACGAAGTCAGCGAGCTGGTCAACGACGCCCACCGCTCGCGTCCGTTCTACGCCGCCAGCAAGGAGGAGGCCGTCACCAAGCGTGACGCGGCCCTCGCGCTGCTCAGCCAGGCGGCCGAGAAGATCGACGCGATCAAGAAGGACGGCAACTAGCCCTCCAAACCCTGAAGCGGCAAAAGCCCCCGGCCAGATGGCCGGGGGCTCTTCGTGTCCTCGCAAATCGCACGCTGTGGCACCACGCCTTTGTCAGCGCCTTATGAGATCTGCTCCGCGAATCGCGGCTCAAGCTCGTAGTCGCCATCCGCGATCTGCTCGGCGGTCAGACCGAAGAGAACGGCCGCCTGCTGGATTCGTTGAAAGTAGGCGCAATCGCAGGTGTGATCGCAGTGAGATCGCTCCGTGTCAGCGAGTTGTTCGCGGAAGCCGCCCATGAGCACATCGGGATCTTCCAAGGGAATTACGATCTCGTTCATCAATGCGTTCCAGCACCCGTCGATGTTCCGCTCCTCTTCCGACAATTCGAAATTCTTCGCGAAGAACTTGATGATCTGTGCGTCGGTTGTCTTGAGGCTGGTGGCCATCAGAAAGCCTCCTCAAACTGAGCAATCAATGTCGTGATCTCGTGTTGGCCGTCCTTCGTTCCCGAAGCGCTAACGAAGCGCATGCCGCACGAGTCATCGAACCAATTGCGAACGGTGTTAAGCAGCTCCTCTGTGTTTCTCAACCCTCGGACAGTGAGATGCGTGTCTTTCTCGCCATATCCATAGCTGCGCGTCCGCCCCACTTCTTCAGGGTCCGTGAGTACATGGATACTGTGGCAACCGTCCCACGCGATGCCTGCGGGGCTGACAAGAGCTCCTTCGACCAGATCCCATGGCGCATGCCCCGAGGCGGCTCGGTCGGCCATATAAGCGTTCATCTTCATTTGTCTTCCTTTTCGGTTTGAGAAGGGCCGCCTCACCTCGTGAGCGGCCCTTCAATCTTGTTTTCGGCGTATCGGTACTTTTCAACGAGGGCACAGAGCCTCCCGTCAAGACGAAATCAGGCAGCCCCGGTGCTCCGGTGATGGATGGCCATCCGCGCGAACTCTTCAGCGGGAACTAGAATTCGCGGCACCCATGGCTTGAAACTCGCCATCCGAGCACGCTCGGCGTGGCGCTTCGAAAAGTCGCTGATTCGCCGCTCAGTCCAGTCATTAGGGGCACGCAATTCCGCGATGAGTGAAGGCCAACTCTCCGGGTCGTAGTCGGCCAAGAACTCGGCCAGCTCGTACACGACGAGGTCGACGGCCGCGCTTAGATGCTCGTACTCTCCAGGTTTTCTCTCTTCGACCGCTTTGACACTCGACTGACTTTCACTCGTCGCGATCAGATGCTCGTAGCGTTCTTTGGAAGTCATCATTTTGGTTAGTTCCTTTCGATGGTGGTGGTGGCCGGCGCGGCCGACCGGTTCGGCTTCTTCTCTTTGGGTCGGACAGAACCTGTGCTCTGCCGATGTCTTCGGGGCGAGCCAGAGCCCGCCGGGTATCGGCGCATAGGGCGCCGACGAGCGCGGCCGGTTGCGGCCGTTCTCCATTTTTTGAATTCAGTTTTCAAGATTCAGAAGCTCGCCCCGCTTCTTCGTTTCCTCCCCGGGGCGTCTTGAAAATGACATTACGGAAGCTGAAATGGACCTATTGACCACCGCGCTACGGGGTCCAAGGCACTGGGGAAAATGCCCGATCTGGGGCCGGAATCATGGGGGTGCAATGTCGGTTCTGCACTTCTTTTAAAGAACCAATTTGGTCAAGACCGGGGCGGAGTTGCATCTCGGGCGTGTCGTGAGCGCAGAGGTACCAATCGCAGCCCGGAGCACGGAGACTCAGCCCCGAGGAGTGCAGTCGGCATGATCCGGCGATCCACGCGTGAGCGTCGCGGAGGCGGGCAGCTACGACGAAGGCCGGGCACTCCTAGGAATGCCCGGCCTGTCTGTTCAGCCCTGCTTACTTACGCCAGACGGGATCGATGCGAGATCTGAACTGGGCCTCGCTCTGTCGGCCCGCCTTGCCCTTCTTTATGACCACCATCTCAAGCTCGCCACGCAGAAGCCGGTTGAGTTCTTCGGTCTCCTCGGGACTTGCCGCGTAGGGCAGCTCCTGAGTCCGGTCGTCTCCCTGGGCCGCAGCGGCGGCGGGAGCGCCCCAGAGCTGATTCTCGCCATCCTTGGCCTGTCGCGGAGTGATCCGGAGGAACTGCCCCTGAACACCCAGGAGCCATTCCAGAGCCTCGGTGCTTCTCCTCAGTGGGCTGGGAGGTGCCGCACCCTCCATGAGGAACGCGTCCAGGCTTTTCTGGAGTTCTCGTTGTTCCTTCTCCAGCTCGCCAACTTGAGGGAAGACGATGCTGGCGGGGAGCTGACTGGCTCGATACGCCTCCAAGAGCTCCCAGATTTTCTCGGTCGCGGCAGTGAGCAGGACAAAATCTGGCCAGTCGGCGGGCTGTTTGGGTTGAGTCTCCTCGGCGCTGGCCCCAGCTTGATGGGCTCGAACGGCGCGCTCGACGGTCTCCCGGATCAGATGCTGTTCAAGGAGCCCCGCAGAGATGCCGACATGGCCCTGCTTACATCCGTAGAGGGCTCTGCCCCGAGAACCAGAAGGCAGCTGCCCGTAGAGGGGCTTGGAGCACTCGCCGCAGCGCAGCATTCCTGCGAGTGGCCAGCTACCAGTCCGAAGCTTGGTCCGTGAGAGGCGACTAAGCATGGCGAGCGCCTGATCTCGGTCCTGGAGGCTGATGATCGGAGCCCAGGCCCCCATGACGAGCTTGCCCTCGGCATCGTAGAGAGGCTCGCGCCTGTAGGTGCGGACGCCAGCGGTACGCCAACCCAGCAGCACGCGGTAGACCACCGACCATTCCCATTGACCAGCGGGCTTCTCTTCCTTCTTCGACTGAGCTGGGTCTACGGCAGTTCGTATTCCTGCCTCATTCCAGCCGTGCGCAATGCTGGCGACGGACGCTCCGCCCTTGATCTCCTCGACGGCCTTGCGAATGTGGTGCGCCTCCTCCTCGCGGATGGTAATCGCATCGTCTTCCCAGCCGAACGGCCGCTGGCGCTGCCGCTTGGGCCGACCGGCGTAGGCGTTGCGCTCGAATGTGACCTTCTGGCGCTCCGAGATCGTCCGGGCCTCTCCCGCCGCGATGGCTCCGAGAATGCGAGCTAATGTGATCCCTTGGGTGGTGGAAAGGTCGTAGTTTTCCGTCCTGACCGTGCGGATGCTGAGGCCGGTCTGGTCCACAAGCTTGATTAGCTCTTCGAGTTCGAGGGGCCTGCGGGTAAGCCGATCGTCTGAGTAGGCGATGATGGTGTCGAACTCGCGATCCCGGGCGGCCGCGAGCATGGCGCCGTACCGCTCACGCTCCTTGGCCTTGGACTGCTCGGACGCTCCTGTGCCGTCTGCTTCGGGATATTCGGCGACCACAGTTAGGCCGTGCCTCCGGGCAAGCGCTCGACAGAGGTCGAGCTGCCCTTCGATGGTTCTGCCTTCGTCTTTCTTGTCCCGGCTGATCCGGGCGTAAATTGCTGCTCGCCTGCCAGCCCCCGCGTCCATGCGTCAAATGTACATCAATACTTATGCCGAACCAGTTGGGGGTCGCCTACAACGCCCGTCTGCTGCAGACGGTCGCCGACCACGTCGCGCCCGCGTTCGGCTGGGTGCCGAACCTGGCCCGCGCGAGCTGAGCCGTGCCTCCTGTACCGCGCCTCCTCGGCTGTCGTCGCGGGCTGCGGTAGACAAGGGGGCATGTTCACCGACCTGCCCGAACCCGCCCTGCGGGAGTACCGCAGCACCCAGACCGACCCCGACGACTTCGACGAGTTCTGGGCGACGACGCTCGCCGAGACGCGGGCGCACCCACTCGACCTGCGGGTGGATCGGGTCGACACGGGGCTGACGACGGTCGACGTGTACGACGTGACGTTCGCCGGATGGGCGGGTCAGCCCGTGCGGGCCTGGTTGCGCGTGCCCGCCGGGGCGGAGGGACCGTTGCCGGCGGTCGTGCAGTTCGTCGGCTACGGCGGCGGTCGCGGCGCCGCCGTCGAGAACCTCTTCTGGTCGTCGGCCGGTTTCGCTCACCTGCAGATGGACACCCGCGGCCAGGGCTCGGGGTGGAGCCTCGGCGCCACCCCCGACCCGGACGGCTCGGGTCCCGCTCACCCCGGCGTCATGACGCGGGGCATCGACTCGCGCGAGACCTACTACTACCGCCGGGTGTTCGCCGACGCCGTCCGCGCCGTCGAGGCCGCGCGCGGGCTCGACGTCGTCGACGCCTCCCGGGTGTCCGTCGTCGGCGGCAGCCAGGGCGGCGGCATCGCCCTCGCCGTCGCGGGACTCGTCCCCGACCTCGCCGCCGTCGCGGCGTACGTGCCGTTCCTCTGCGACTTCCGGCGCGCGACCGTCATCACCGACGCCGACCCGTACAAGGAGATCGGACGCTACCTGGCGGTCCACCGGCACCGCGCCTCCTCGGTGCACGACGTCCTCGCGTACTTCGACGGCGTCAACTTCGCGAGGCGGGCCACGGCCCCGGCCCTGTTCACGACGGCGCTGATGGACCCGACCTGCCCGCCGTCGACGGTGTTCGGCGCGTTCCACGCGTACGCCGGGGCGGCCGACGTCACGGTGTGGCCGTACAACGGGCACGAGGGCGGCGGGTTCGAGGACGACCTGCTGGCGCTCGCCCTGTTCCGCGGCGCCGGGTCCTGAGCCGGCCCGCGCACCACACGACGCCGTCGAGTGGGCACGACACCGTGACGTGCAGCGGTGCCGTGTCCACTCGGTGGCGTCCCGGGCGGGAACACGGCGGGGCCGGGTCTGGTTGGCTCCGGGCATGAAGTCGATCGTGTACTCCGAGACCGGACCCGCCCCCACCGTGCTGCAGCTCGTCGACCGCGACCTGCCCGAACCCGCCGCCGGCGAGGTGCGGGTGCGCGTCGTGTTCTCGGGCGTCAACCCCACCGACTGGAAGTCCCGCGCAGGCGGTGGGCCCGGCGAGTCGCTGCCGTTCCCCGAGGTCACGCCCAACCAGGACGGCTCGGGCGTCGTCGACGCCGTCGGCGAGGGCGTCACCGGCCTCTCGGTCGGCGACCGCGTCTGGACCTACCTCTCGGCCCACCAGCGCCCCACCGGCACCGCGCAGGAGTTCACCGTCCTGCCCGCGTCCCGCGTCGTCCCGCTGCCCGACGGCGTCGGCCTGGACGTCGGTGCGAGCCTCGGCGTCCCCGCCATGACCGCCCACCGCGCGCTCACCGTGTGGGAGGACGGCCCGAGCCGCCTGACCCCCGGCAGCCTCGACGGCGCCGTCGTCCTCGTCGCCGGAGGCGCGGGTGCGGTCGGTCACGCCGCCATCCAGCTCGCCCGCTGGGCGGGGGCCACCGTCGTCACGACCATCAGCAGCGACGAGAAGGCCGCCCTGGCCACGGCCGCCGGCGCCCACCACGTCGTCAACTACCGCACGGACGACGCCGCCGCCCGCATCCGCGAGATCGCCCCCGCCGGCGTCGACGTCGTCGTCGAGGTCGCGATCTCGCAGAACGCCGACCTGCTGGCCGACGTCGTCGCCCACCGCGCCTCCGTGGCGATCTACGCCGACAACGGCGGCGACACGACGACCATCCCGATCCGGGCGAACATGATCACGAACACCCGGTTCCAGTTCGTCCTGCTCTACACCGTGGGCGAGGAGGCGCTGCAGGCCGCCGTCGAGGACGTCACCGCGGCCCTGCGCGACGGCGTGCTGCCGGTCGGCGAGGCCGCCGGCCTGCCGCTGCACACCTTCCCGCTCGCCGACACGGCCGCCGCCCACGAAGCCGTCGAGGGCGACGTGGTCGGCAAGGTGCTGATCGAGGTCTCCGCCGAGTAGACGACGGGCGCCGCATAGTCCGGCGCCGCGTCGACGACGGGCTCCGCATGGCCCGGCGCCGCCTCGACGGACGCGGGGCGGCGCGGGCGGCGCTGGCTAGGCTCGCGGGGTGACCGACGCCACCAGCCGACCCGCGCCTCCTGCCCCTCCCGTCCCGCTCAGCCCCGTGCAGGCCGACGCCGTCCGTCACGGCGCGCTGCCGCCCGTGGAGGAGGTCCGGCACGGCGTCTGGTCGGTCGCGTTCGAGTTCGGCGACGGCGTCGACGACCACTCGCTGGGCTACGTCGTCGAGGGCTCCGACGGCGCCCTGACGGTCATCGACCCCGGGTGGGGAGTCGAGGCCAACCTCGACCGCCTCGAGAGCGCCCTCGCCGACGTCGACCACTCGCTGGCCGACGTCGACCTGATCGCCGTGACCCACCTGCACGCCGACCACCTGGGCGGAGCCGAGGCGCTGCGTCGGGCCTCCGGCGCCCGGATCGCCCTGCACGCCGCCGAGCAGCGCGCGCTGGGCGAACGGCCGTCCGACGCCGCGGCCGCCGACACCGACATCGCCCGGTGGGGCGCGCCCCGGGACGACCAGGAGGCGCTGGTCGCGTCGTGGGGGTCGGGTCGCCACCTGCCCGTGCTCACCGCCGACCTGCTGCTCGGCGACGGCGACGTGCTGCCCGTCGCGGGACGGCTGCTGCGGGCGGTGCACACCCCGGGCCACACGGCGGGCCACCTCTGCTTCGTCGAGCCCGAGCAGCGACTCGTCTTCACGGGCGACCACGTGCTGCCGCGGATCAACCCCGGCATCGGCCTCGGCGGGCGCACGGGAGAGAACCCGCTGACCGACTACCTCGCCTCGCTCGACCGCATGGTGGCGCTCGACGTCGCCGGCCCCGACGCCCTCGAGGTGTGCCCCGGCCACGAGTACCGCTTCGTCGGCCTCCGCGCACGGGCCGAGGCCCTGATCGCGCACCGCGCCGACCGCAGCCGTGACGCGGCCGCCGCCCTGGACGCGCTCGACCGGCCGACGGTGTGGCAGGTCGCCGAGCGGATGTCGTGGAGCGGCGGCATCGCCTCGTTGCACGGCTACCGGCTCGGCTCGGCCCTCGCACAGACCGAGTGGCACGTGCAGGACCTCGGCCGCGCCGACGAGCTGCGCGCCGCCTGACACCCGCCCGAGGACGTGGCGAGGTGACCGGCCTAGTGTCGAGCGCGGCCCCGGGGGACGCACCGCGCCTCCTGCCCGGACCGCCACCACGACCGAGGAGAGACATGAGCACGACCACGACCACGACCCCCACCCGCACCGCCCTCGTCCTGGGCGGTGGCGGCATCACCGGCATCGCCTGGGAGCTCGGCGTGCTGTCGAGGTTGCTCGAGGCGGGCGTGCCCGTGGACGAGGCCGACCTCGTCGTCGGCACCTCGGCCGGATCGGTCGTCGGGACGATGGTGCGGCTCGGCCGCGTGGACGAGGGCCTGCGGGAGCAATTCGAGGCCGTGACCGAGCTTCCGTCGGGCTCGATCGACCCCGAGGTGTTCCAGCAGACCCTCGGGCAGGCCCTCGCCGGGGCGACCGACCAGCAGGAGGCGCGGGCCCGCATCGGCGCCCTGGCGCGCGAGACGCCCGTGGTCGCGGACGAACCCGAACTCGTCACGGCCATGCGGGAGCGCTTCGGAGGCGTGGCCTGGCCCGACGCCGCCCTGACCGTCTGCACCGTGGACGCCACCGACGGCTCGTTCCGTCCGCTGGACGCGGGCTCGGGCGTCGACCTGTACCGGGCCGTGGCCGCGAGCTGCTCGGTGCCCGTCGTCTGGCCCACCGTCGACGTCGACGGCCGCCCGACCATGGACGGCGGCGTGCGCTCGGGCACCAACGCCGACCTCGCCGACGACTACGACCGGGTGCTCGTGCTGTCGTGCGGACCCGAGCTCGACGTCTCGCCGCTCGGGCCCACGCTGCCGCAGGTCGTCGAGGCGCGCCGCACCGCCGGCCGGGACGTCCTGGTCGTCCAGGCGGACGCCGAGTCCCTGCAGGCGTTCGGCACCGACGTCCTCGCGACGACCACCCGCCGCCCCGCGGCGGAGGCCGGCCGCCGACAGGCCGAGGCCGTGCTCGACGACGTCCGAGCCTTCTGGGCGGGCGGGGTCGCCTGACCGGCGACGCGCAGACCGCGGGGGCGGTGGGCCGGTACCCTCGGGAAGTGACCACCGCCTCCTCCCCGCTCCGCATCGCCCTCGTGTCGTTGCACACGTCTCCCGGTGCCGAGCCCGGGTCGGGCGACGTCGGCGGCATGAACGTCGTCGTCCGCAACCAGGCCGAGGCGCTCGGCGCCGCGGGCCACGAGGTCGAGATCCTGACCCGCCGGTCCTCGCCCGACGAGCCGGCGAGCCTGGTCCTCGCCCCCGGCGTCACGCTGCGGTTCCTCGACGCCGGCCCGGCCGAACCGGTCACGAAGGGGCGCAACGAGCTCTACGTCGACGAGTTCCGCGACCGGCTCGCCGAGCTCGGCCCGTGGGACGTCGTCCACTCGCACCACTGGTTCTCGGGCATGGCCGCGCTTCCCGTGGCCCGTGCCCTCGGCGTGCCCCACCTGCAGAGCTTCCACTCGATCGCCGCCCACGACTCCACCCCCCTCTCACACGGCGAACGCGCCGAGTCCCCCGGCAGGATCGCCGGCGAAGAACGGCTCGCCCGCGAGTCCGACGCCGTCGTCGCGATCAGCCACGCCGAGGCCGGGACCGTCACCTCCCGTCTCGGCGGCTCGCCCGACCGCGTCCACGTCGTGCTGCCGGGCGTCGACGGCGAGCTCTTCCACCCGGCCGAGGCGGGCCGGACCGCCCCGGGCCGCCCGTACGTCGTCGTGGCGGGGCGACTCGAACCGCTCAAGGCACCCGACCTCGCCCTGCGCGCGGTGGCGGCGGTCCCCGCCGAGGTGCGCCCCGACCTCGTCATCGCCGGAGGCGCCTCGACCGAGTTCGCCGGGTACGAGTCCGAGTTGAGCGCCCTGAGCGACGACCTCGACCTCACCGTGCACTTCCTGGGCCCGCGGTCACGGCCCGGCCTCGCCGCACTGCTGCGCGACGCAGCCCTCGTGCTCGTGCCCTCCCACTCCGAGACCTACGGGCTCATCGCTCTCGAGGCCGCGGCCAGCGGGGTCCCGGTGATCGCCGCGGCGTCGGGCGGCCTCCGCGAATCGGTGGTCGACGGCGTCACGGGCATCGTGCTGCCGCAGCGCGACCCGCAGGCCTGGGCCCGGGCGATGACGCAGGTGCTCGCGGACGCCGGGCTGCGCGACCGGCTCTCGCGCGCCTCCCGGTCCCACGCCCTCGACCACCCGTGGTCGCGTTCGGCCGACGACCTCGTGGGCGTCTACTGCGGGTCGCTCGCCCGCCAGGGGTCGCCCTGCGCCGCGGCCTCGGCCTGACCCCTCCCGGCGCCACCAGCCCGTTGACGGGGGCCGGGCCTAGGCTCGGGTCGTCCCGCGACGGCGCGCCGCCGCGCGCCCGTGCCGACCCACCAGCTCGCCCGACCACCCCAGGAGGCCACCGATGACCGACGACACCCTGCTCCAGACCCTCATCGAACAAGAAGAGCGCCTCGTCTTCCGGCGGTTCACCCTCGACGTCGCCCTCGACCTGGGCGCGCACCTCCTGGCCGAGGCCCGACGCCGCGACCTCGCCGTCGCGGTCACCGTGCGGCACGGTCGGCAGCGGGCGTTCCACGCGGCCCTGCCCGGAAGCAGCCTCGACAACGACGAGTGGCTCGACCGCAAGGCCCGCGTGGTCGAGCGCTACGGGCAGGGTTCGTACCGGGTGGGCGAGTCGTTCCGGGTGCAGGGCGGCACGTTCGACGAGAAGTCGCGCCTCGACACCGGCCTCTACGCGGCGCACGGCGGGCTGTTCCCCGTGCGGGTCACGGGCGTCGGCGTCGTCGGCTCGGCCGGCGTCTCCGGCCTGCCGCAGGCCGACGACCACGCGTTCGTCGTCGACGTGATCGAGGACTTCCTCGACCACGGCTACGACGCCTGAGCCCACCGCCCGAGCATCACGTGGACGACCCGACCGCAGGAGGCGCGGTGCCGGCCCCCGAGTCCCCGTCCGACGACGAGGCGGCCGCCTCGCTCCGTGCCCTCGTCGAGCAGGCGACCGACGACCTGGCCGCGCGCGGGGCGCGCACCGAGGCCCTCGCCCGCCACAAGCCCGCCCGGCGCATCGTCGTGGTGAAGACCGCCGAGTCGCTCGAGCCCGCCGGGCGCGCCTGGCGACTCGGCGTGCTGCTGCTCGGCACCGACGGCCGCGTCTTCGAGACCGGACGCATCACCCGGGCGGTCACGCCGACCCGTTCCCAGCACCTGTCCGCCCAGGTCGAGCAGCGCAAGGCCGAACGGCGGGCGGCCGTGCGCGGCCACTTCGCCGAGGGCGAGGTCGTCAACTACGGGTACGAGCCGGTGGACCTGTCGACCGCGGCGTTGCAGGGCGGCGAGCAGCGCCTCCTCGTCCGCGACGGGCACGCCCTCGTGCGGTGGGGCACGGCGACCGGCGAGGTCCGCGATCTCGCCGCGTACCTCGCCGATCGGGCCGAACTGCTCTAGCGCGCGGTCCCCCGCGAGGGCGACGCAACGGACGCGGTCGTCGTCGCGGGCTCGTCAGGCTCGGTGGGGTCGACGATCTGGGCGGGCTCTGCGTCGAGGAAGGGCAGGTCGCCGAGGTCGATGTTCGGGTTGGCGTCCTGCGTCTCGACGAGCTCGTGCGCCTCGGCCTCGGTGGCCACGCTCGGCATCGAGCCGGGCAGCGGGCGCTGCGACGACTCCTTCATGAACCACACCGCGACGGCTCCGACCAGCGAGGTCGCCATCAGGAAGAACGCCGGCACGAGCTCGTTGCCGGTCGCCTGCAGCAGCGCCTGGATGATCAGGGGCGTCGTCCCGCCGAACACGGCGATCGCGACGTTGTACGACACGCCCATCGCGCCGTAGCGGCTCGCGGTCGGGAAGAGCGCGGGCAGCGACGACGCCTGGCTCGACACCCAGAGCGCGACGCTCACGGCGAGCAGCGACAGCCCGGCGAGGGTCGTCGCGATGCTGCCGACGCCGATCAGGAGGAACGCGGGCAGGGCGAGCAGCAGCACCGATGCGGCACCGAGCCACATGACGGGACGTCGACCGATGCGGTCGCTGAGGCGCCCGGCGACGGGCAGCAGCAGGGCGAGCAGCACGAGCACCGGGATGGTCAGCAGCGTGCCGTGCAGCGGGTCGTAGCCGAGCGAGTCGGTCAGGTAGGTCGGCATGTAGCTGGTCAGCGCGTAGCCGACGGTGTTGGAGGCGGCGACGAGGCCGATCGCGATGACGATCGGACGCCAGTGCTGCCGGACGAGGGCGAGGGTGTTGCGCGGACGGCCCTGCGCGTCGGCGATCTCGCCGACCTTGTTCTCTTGAGCGTCCTGTGTCGCCTGGAACGCGGGCGATTCCTCGATCTTCAGGCGGAAGTAGATGGCGACGACGCCGAGCACGCCGGCCAGCAGGAAGGGCAGCCGCCAGGCCCAGTCGAGCATCTGCTGCTCGGTGGTCAGCAGCTGCAGCACCGACACGACCGCGGCGCCGAGCGCGAAGCCCAGGTAGCTGCCGAGGTCGAGGATGCTCGCGAAGAACCCGCGCCGTTTGTCGGGTGCGTACTCGCTGACGAACGTCGTCGCCCCGGCGTACTCACCACCGGTCGAGAAGCCCTGCAGCAGCTTGAGCACGACGAGGGCGATCGGGGCGAGGGCGCCGATCGCGGCGAAGTCGGGCAGCACGCCGATCAGGAAGGTCGCGCCCGCCATCAGGATGAGCGTGGTCGCGAGCACCTTCTGACGTCCGACCCGGTCGCCGAGGCGGCCGAAGACGACCCCGCCGAGCGGACGCGCGACGTAGGTCGAGGCGAAGACGCCGAGGCTGAAGAGGATCTGCAGCGACGGGTCGGCCTCGGGCAGGAAGACCCGGCCCATCGTGACGGCGAGGTAGCCGTAGACGCCGACGTCGTACCACTCCATGGTGTTGCCGACGACGGTGCCGCCGATGGCGCGCTTCATCATCGCCGGGTCGACGACGGTGACGTCGTCGACGCGCAGACGCCGCGGGCGCCTCCGTCCGGAGGCGCGGGTCGGGCGGTCGGGACGGGTCTCGCGGGCAGGGGTGGGTGGGGTTCCCATGAACGACGTTCCTCTGGATCTCGGGCGCCGGTCGCAGGGACGGGCGCCGCGGCGATCGAGCTGCGGAGGGGCGGTGCCCGGCTGCCGCGGCCCGAGTGGTCGGGTCGACGGCGGGCAACGCTACCGGCATGTCGGCGGCGGATTGCCAGGGCATTCGGAGGGAGGCACACCCACCGCCCAGCCGACGCGGGACGAACTGCCGAGCGGATCGCCTATCCTCGACGACGACTTCCGTGCCGGTCGCCGCCCGCTGATCGCCACCCCACCCGACCCTCAGGAGGCCCGCCGTGCGCCGCGTGCTGATCGCCGTCTCCGTCGTGTTCGGCGTGGGGCTCGTCGCCTTCGTCGTCGCCGTCGCGATGGTCGTCTCGGCGCTCACGGCGCCCCGAGACGAGGACGTCACGGCGATCACGTCGACGCCCGTGCCGGCCTGCCCCGAGGTCGACCCGGTGATGGTCGGCGACATCGAGGTGCCGGCCGGGCCGGTCGCGGGGTACTGCCAGGACCGGCTGGTGAACGCCGCGTACATCATGCTGGCCGCCCGGGCGCAGGGCATCGGGGAACACACCCAGGCCATCGGGGTGATGACCGCCATGGGTGAGTCGAGCCTCCGCAACATCGACTACGGCGACGCCGTCGGGCCCGACAGCCGAGGGCTCTTCCAGCAACGGGACAACGGCCAGTGGGGCACCTACGAGCAGCGGATGGACCCCTACACGGCGGCGACCAGCTTCTTCACGAAGCTCGTGGCCATCCCGGGCTGGAAGGACCTCACCCCGACCCAGGCGGCGCACGCCGTCCAGGTCAACGCCGACCCCGACCACTACACGAAGTGGTTCCCCGACGCCGAGGTGGTCGTGGCGGCGCTGTCGAGCTGAGCCGCGCCTCCTCGGGTCGGGGCCGGTCGGCCGGTCGGGGCCCGTCGGGGCCCGTCGGAGCCGGTCGGGGCCCGTCGGGGCCCGTCGGGGCCGACCGTGACTACTTGGCGCGGCGGCCGATGCTGCTACGGTCGCGCCAGGCGCCCGTCGACCAGAGCGACAGCAGGACGAGCAGCGGCTGGAAGACCAGGCGGAAGGCGCGCCTGCCGTCGGTGTCGAGGCCGAACGCGTCGGTGTGCGTGACGAGCTGCGAGATGTTGCCGGGGAAGATCGCGGTGAAGAACGCCGCGGCGACCCAGCCGACGGTCACGCGGTGCTTGGGGGCGACGACGAGGGCCGCGCCGATGCCGATCTCGACGACGCCGGAGGCGAGCACGACGAAGTCGTCGTCGAGCGGCAGCCACTCCGGTACCTGGGCCTGGAACGGCTCGCGGGCGAACGTGAGGTGGCTCGTGCCGGCGAAGACCAGGGCGCCACCGAGGGCGATGCGGCCCAGGGTGCGGGCGAGGGACGTGGGGCGGGGGCGGGGTCGTCTGGACATCCGTCCAGTCTCCTCCTGTCGGGGCCCTCGTCCCTACCAGCCCATCGTGCCCGGTGCGCCCTTGAACGGACCGACCAGGTTCGCGGTGATCCAGCCGCCGTAGAAGTCGCCCTCCTGCGCCTGGACCACCTCGCCGTCGATCTCGCAGGAGTCCATGGCGCCCGGGTACAGCGCGACGTGGTGGACGAGGGACTCGTAGCCGGGCCAGGGCTCGGCGTAGGACCAGCCGGCGCGGCGCGCGACGACTCCCCCGCCGGTCACGTCGAGGTAGCCGGCCTGGCCCTTGAACTCGCAGAGGCTGCGTCCCTCGGCGCGCGACAGGGCTCCTGCGGCGAAGTCCGAGCGGGGCAGGTAGTAGACGGGCGGGTGGCTCGTCTCGAGCACGCGGATCGCGGCCGTCGTGTCGGCCACCACGACTCCGCCGAGACGGACGACGACGCGCTCGGTGCGGGGCTCGACGCGCGGCGGGCGGGGGTAGTCCCACACGGACTCCTGCCCGGGACCGGGCTCGACGCGGACGGGGTGGGACGGACGGGAGGGGCGGCGGAAGGCGGGCATGGCCTCATGATGCGCCGCGGGGCTGGGACGCCGCACCGGGTCGCCCGAGAGCGCACGGACCTGCCGTCGGGCGACCGATCGCGATGGCCGGACGAGCCCCGACTCCACCACGAGGCTGATCCCCGACGGCCGATCCGCACCTACCCCCGCTGGACGATCGACTGACGGCCGCCCTCGTGCCGCTGTGCCATGGGAGCGACGACGGCTTCCCAGAGGATCTCGTCGTCGACGACCGTCGACGTGGGTACGAGCCCGAGCCGACGGGCCACCCGAGCTGACGCCTCGTGGTCGGGGTGGACGTAGGCCTGAAGGCGCCCGACACCCAGCGAGGTCAGCCACGTCACGACGACTGTCGCCGCCTCCCCGGCGAGACCGCGACCCTGTTCCGAGGCCGTGACCAGCCACGCGAGATCAGCGACGAGGTCAGCGCCCTCGCGGGTGAGCGTCGCCTGGACGAATCCGACGGCCGGCCCACCGCCAGCAGATCGGATGATCCAGTTCAGCCACCCGGCACGTCCCTCTTCGGACTGACCCGTCGACTGACGGCGGTAACGCGCTTCGAGTTCCCATCGACACGCGGTGGCTACCCGCTCGTCGCCTCATCCGTGGCGGCACGGGAGAGGGGATAGGCGCGGTCCAGGCGGGGGCTGAGGACGACGAGGAACAAGAACATCGACAGCAACCACCCGGCGATCCAGTAGGCGGGAATCGAGAAGATCACGACGTTCGGCGCGACGTCGGTGGCGACTGCGACGACCACGGTGATCGTGAAGAGCACGCCCACGCCGTAGTACAGGGCTCGGAAGCCCTCCTCGACCCGGCCTCGCCGATCCTGCTGGCGAGTCGTCCGCTCGTCGAGAGCGGTGACCGAGCGGCCGTAGTCGTCCTCGGTGACGGTGACGAAGAGGTCACGGACTGGTACGCCGAAGGCCTTCGCCACCCGCGACAGCGTGTCGAGGCTCCCGTCATTGCCCGCCTCGAGCCTCTGGACGGTGCGGACGGTCACGCCGCTCGCGTCTGCGAGGCGTTCCTGGGTCCAACCCATCTGGGTCCGGAGATCGACGATCCGTGTCTCGTTCATGCACCTCACACTAAGAACGACCAGCCCCGAGGTCCACGACACGGACCCGACAAACAGCCGACACCCTCACGACAGAACACCTCGGGGCCCCAGTCCCGATCATCACCTCCACCGCAGCAGACCTCGGTCTCAGATGGGGTCCGATGAACGACCGTCCATCCGGACGGCTGGCCGCCCGGTCAGAGCTGCACGTGAGCCAGTCAGCTGTCGAGCGCAAGGACCCAGAGGGCCAGTACGACACCGGTCACTACGAGCAACCCGATTCCGGACCAGAACCACGGAGCGCTCGGACCGCGTTCCGCCCTGGCCCCCGCGATGCCGTCTCGGCGAACGGCCATCACACAGGCGCGTCCGATCAGCCCGAGTCCCCCGAGGGCGACGATCACGAGCCCCGACCAGGTCCACCACGAGAACTGCATGTGATGAGGATGGCCCAGACGACCAACTCCTGTGCGCGGGCCACTTACCGGCAGCCACCTCGCCGACCGCGTGCCGCCCCATGGAAGGATCGCCCCGTGACCGACACCGACTCGACGCCACCGCTCACGCTGACACCCGGCGGGTCCCCTCGAGCGCAGGCCCTCCTCGACCGGTGGAATGTCCAATGGCAGGGCGTGCTGCCCTGGCGGTGGGCACCCCGAGAAGCGCGGCCGGAGGCATGGGTGCGCTTCCACACGCTGACAGAGGGCAGGCAACAGATTCGTCACCGTCGTGATGCCCGGGCGGTCCGCCGTCGCTTCCGACGAATCGTCCGCGCTGTCGAGCAACTGACGGATCTGCCCGCCATGGTGATCGTGTTTGCCGACGACCCTCGGCCCGGGCCCTTGCGCGATCGGGCGCTGTCAGTTCTTCCCCACCTCGAATCATGGGTCACCGACCCGCCCATGGATTTCGGGACCGACGTGGACTGGCAAGACTCCGACCGGGATGAGGACGGGGAAGACGAGGACGGGAAGGAGTGGCCGCTGCCGACGCACTCGTTCACGACAGGCCCAGTCGAGGATCGCCTCCTCGACGCCTTGGTCATGCTCGTCCACGAACAAGACGACGACCTCATCCTCTTGGCCGAGGACCTGAGCTGGGCGATCAGTGCTTACGACGGCGGCGTCGACGTCGTCTTGTGCGACCCAGACGACGCTGCGACCCTCGCCGATTGGCTTGCACCCTGGCTTCCTCCCAGCGACTGGCCGGGCGCATACTCATGGAGCCGAAGCGCGACAACGCGCGAGATGCGTCAAGGCTTGGGTGTCGTCGACTTCGACGACGAAGACGGGAACGAGCAAGAGGGCCATGTCGGAGAGGACACGACGCCGACGTGACCGGTAGGTCACCCTTGTGCGGGCAGAAGCTCCCGCCCCGACGGCGAGAAGACCCGACGGTGGACCACAATCGAGGCATGGTCGATACTCGAGGTGACGCGTGGTCCGAGTTGTCGAGACTCATCGCCACCTCGCCCCTGAATGTGATGGTGTGCCCACCACACGACGCCTCAGCCACCGCGGCGACACTGGGACTTGGCACAGGCTCTTTTCTCGGCGCGTTCGCTCGCAACACTTCTGGCGTCATCGTGGACGACGGGTGGCTGCGCCTCCTCGGAGGTAGTTCCAGCGCCGATGGCCTGCCTGGTCTCGACCAGGCCAGTGCCGCCACCACGGGGCTGCTGGTGATTGCGATCGACGTATTGGGCGGCGTCTTCGCCCTGGACGGGGGTGCCCTCGGCACAGGCAACGGCTCCGTCCACCACTTCTCGGTCGACTCATTGAGTTGGGAGGACCTCGAGTTGGGCCACGCGGCCTTTGTGACCAGGATGCTCGCTGGTGCGACCACGAGCTTCTACGAGTCCCTCCGGTGGCCGGGGTGGCAGGCCGACATCGCCACACTGCAGCCGAGGCAAGGCTTGTCTCTCTACCCTTATCCGTTCACGGCAGAGGGAAAGGACGTCAGCAGCGCCAGCAAGCGGGCCGTGCCCATGGCGGAGTTGCTCGCCGTGCACAACGACATCGCCACTCAGTTCGGAACCGATCGCGGCGTCCAAGCGACGTGGCCCTGAATCGTCCCCACCGTGCCGGAAACCGATCATCCATCGGGCACACGACGGCCCCGTGCTTGCCCGGCAAAGCAACTAAGACTGCACGAACCAAGCGACCATGCAAACCAGCCCCACAACAGCGATAGAGACCGTGAGCACAGCAGAGCGGATGCGACGCTCTTTCGACATCGCCTTGCCACCACTGACATGAGCGGCCGTGACCACGTTCATCCCAACGGCGATTACAACGCATACGAGCCCGATCGCAAGGAGGAGGCCTGCGGGTGCCATGGCACTCATCTTGCCCTCCTACCTCGCGTGACCTCGCGTGTCCGTCCTCGTTCCATCTGCTTCTAGCTCACCTCATCGGCGCATAGCCCGGCAGGCGATCCCCTTTTGAGACTCCGCCACGATACGGGTAGCCGGCTTTGTTCCTTGGCGTGGCTCCCTCGACATGGCATGGTCGCGACCATGGAGATCATCGACGACGTTGAGCGGGCCGCGTGGCTGGGGCGCCGAATGCAACGGGAGCACAGCTGGGCACGGGTCGGTGGGGTCGCCGGATACGACTTCGAGGCCTACGCGCGCATCCTCCACCCCCGACCAACCGGGAATGGCGCCTGGGAACGCCGCCGCTGGGCTGACGTCGCGTCCGCCGCCGGCAAGGTCATGCACCCGCTCGTGCAATGGGAACGACTGCTCGGCCACGACGAACCTCGCGGTGGGACAAGTGACGTCGGGTTCCTCGACCCTCAGATCCTCGCCGCCCTTGCGCCGCTGCTCGGCGCCGCGACCACCACGCCCGACGACGCCGTTGCCGCGTACTGGGCAGGCGGCTCGGGCCACGGCCTCAGGGCCGGTGCGACAGCGTTCATCGACCGCTACGACTACGTCCTCGCCCAGACGAGCACGGCAGAGCTCGCCGAACCCGGCTGGGGCCGGGCAATAGGTCACCGCTCCGATGAGCCGCTGCAGCTGCTCTGGCCCGAGGACCACGCCTGGGTGCTCGCCACCGAGATCGACTGGGACTCCACGATCGTCGCCGGCTCAAAAGCGCTCGTCGATGCGGTCCTCACCGAGGGCCGTTTCGAGGCCTACCCCGTCGACCAGGACTCCGACCTCTCCTGGGACGGCGACACCATCAACCGACCCGCGACCTAAGACCCACAGAGCGATCCCCTATCGGATTACCCGACGGGCATTCTGCGGCTGCTCATCTCTGCGCCTGCCATTCTCAGCAGGTGCTGGGCAGTGTTGCCATCGTGTCGTTGGGCTTTTTCGTGTGGTCCATTGTTCGAATGGTTCAAGTTCGCAGGTCCCGAGCAGCCGGCCAAACGCCAGACAAGAAGTTCGTTCAAGACAGCAGGATCGTCCTAGCCCTGTCTGCCCTGGCGGTGATCGCAACGTTTTTCGTCGGCATGGTGTTGCTGCCTCGTTCTCAAAGTCGACTCTCGTTACAGCCACCGATCATCTCTCGGGACGGCTCGAGCGAGGTCGCCACAGCTCACTGGCATGATCGTTGTGTGCATGCCGAACCCCCTGTCATTGAGCGACTCAAGCACGCTTTCTTGTGGCGAGGTGATCGAACAGACTCTGTTTCTCGGGCCGATGTCACGCGGTGGTGGCGCGATGCCGACACGCTCAACGAACTGGGGCCAGGTCTGGCACAGCTCTTCCCTGACGCTTCACCGACCGTCGTCATGGGGACCGAATCAAGAGGCAGTCTGCTCGGGGTCCTCACTGCACAGCACCTTCACACCGGCTTCGCCGAGGTGCGAAAGAATCCTGAAAGAGCAGCGGACAGCGACGCCTGGTGGGAGACCGTCACGGGCCCCGACTACCAAGATCGGAACCTCCACCTCGGAGTGCGCCGGGCCCTTCTGAAAGCCGGCGACAGGGTGCTCTTCGTCGACGACTGGATCGCGACGGGGGCACAGGCCCAAGCCTGCCACCGCCTGGTCAAGATGAGCGGCGCGTCGTGGGTCGGGGCAGCGATTGTCGTAGACGGCCTCGAAAGGACATCTCTTCGTCGATCCCTCACGCTTCGTTCACTGCTATCGGTTCGGGACCTCTAGCCCGGCCTCGTCCGGCCCGTAAAACGATCCCCTGTCGGGCAAATGACCTCAAGGTTCGGGCGCACAACGTCGACAGCCAATCCCGGCATGCCGCCAAACGGCGTTGGCTCCGCCATCATGGGCGGAGCCAACTCCCTCAACGTAGAGCCCATGCCGAAGCAACTGATGACCTATCCAACTGAGGTCGTCCGATGCTACAGACACCTATTCCAGGTAGACGACGTACCGAAAGGCGCGTCGCCGGCGCCACGAACATCGTGTCCGGCTTCATCTTGCGCCGGCAGGTCTGGCGCAAAAAGAAACCCGATGCCGACCGCTGACCGATCCCCTATCGGACACGCTCTGGAGTCGAGTCATCGAGGATGCGAGGCAAATTCGAGGGTGCTAACGCGGCCGGTGGCCACGCCGGCGCTAGGGTCAGGGCATGAACGACGCCGACCGCGAATTGCTCCGCCGTGCTGAGGCGGAGGTGGCAGCGCTCCCCCACCGTCACTCCCTCGCTGACTCGTCTGCCTGGTCGGAAGGCGGCCGCGACGGCCGAGTCCGAGCCGACCGGTCGGGCTCGATTGCTCGCCCCGCTGACCCTCATCGTCTGCTTCGTCACGGCCTGCGCCGAGGGTTCGTGGCTCTGGTTCTCCGCCGCAGAGTGGACCTCAATGGTCTGGTTCGCCGTGCCATTCCTGCTGGTCGCCTCGATTGTGCTCGCGCTCATCGCCGGCGCGCTAGGCGGCCGCACTGGCCGATGGGCCGGCGTCTGTGGTGGCATCGCGATCGTACCGCCCGTGTGTTTCGTGGTGTCGCTTCCCCTGGCGCTTTTCACGTAGGCCGCTGCGGCTTGCGCCGCGGCAGCCCGTCGGCCTCCCGGTAGCCGACCGTCTATCGGGCACCGACCGGTGTGACGAAAAGGTCAGACGGGATGCAAATTCGGTTGGCTGAGAGAGGGTTGCATCTAAGAACGCCCCAGAAGGAGACGACCATGAGCCTGACGATTCTCGAAGATCGAAAGATTTGGGGGTTCATACCTCGTGAGATCACATACCTGGGTGCGACCGCGGCCGGCCTCTGCACCGGATTGCTCGTCTTCGCTGCGTTGGTCACGGGCATGTGGATCTTCTGGCTCGGCGTAGGGGCAGGCGCCATCTCCGGCGCCATGCTCCTCAAGGTCACTTTTTACCTGCGAGCCCTCCCTTACGAGGCCTACGAAGATCCAACCCCACCAGAGGTATCCAACTAAGCAACGCGGCCGGTGGCCGATCCCCTATCGGGCGGCGAACGCGAACGCGCGGCCAAGCCGTTGACAGCCCTGCACTACGGTTCAAATCATGGAGACTGTTCCGCTCGTCATCACCATCATCGGCGCTCTCGTCGTCGTGGCGGGTTTCGCCTACGCCTCGAAGCTCAGGAAACGGGGAAGGGTCCAAGTAGGGAGCCGCTCCTTCCTCACCATGACGATCATGATCGGATTGGGGACCGGAATTCTCGTAGCTGGCGTCGGCGCCGCGCTGAGCTGACTCGCAAGCGCCCAAGCCGATGGTCGATCCCCCAATCGGGCATCTAATTCAGGGACGAGCACCTTTGAGGAGCCGGATAACGCCCACCCCGACTGCACCGGCGCCGCTGATCCACAGCAGTCCGACAAGAGCCCAGCCCGGGAGTCCTACCCGGCCCATCGGCTCACCGAGGTCGTGACTCGTGAACCTCATGAAGAGGCCGATGCCGATGAAGAAAAGGCCCAAGCAGATGGCGATGATTGCTTCCTCATACGGCGTTGCCTGCGGCGCCTTTGACACACATCCTCCTCGTTCGTGAGCCAGAGCCTAACCGGGCTCGTTTCCGGACGCGCGATTCCTAGGGGTGACGTGGGAACCATAGATCATCATCGACCAGGCATTGGACCGACTCTCACTTCGAGTCAGTAAGCGGTCGGTCACCGATCACCGGTGGAGGCTAGCCGCTCACCCGCAGCTACAGGGCGCCGGGTGTCTCGAGAAGTCAATCCGACACTGATCTCGATGGCCGATCCCCTCACGGGCAGCCCATCACGGGCGAGGGATAGACGGCTCTCGTCACTACGGGCCGTATATCAAGGTGATGATCACGGAGCTCAGCACGATTTCGGCCACACCACTGCAAGCTGCAATGGCGGCCCAGATAGAACGAGCGCCCGAGCCGAGCGACTTGCTTAACAACGCGCTTAAGAAGCCCGCAAAGCTGAAAACTACGACAGCGAAGAGAAAGACCGTGCCGTCCGACTGGCCGCGAAAGAAACTGACACCGTTGAGACCGGACACGGGCACCAGTAGAAAAGCCAGAAACGAGAGAGAGATGAAGGCGACAGTCAGCCAAGGAATCGCACGCTTCGTCTCGGTCATGGGGTCACGCTAATGCTGCCGCTTTCGCAATCATTGGGACAGTCGCGTCCGCCCTCGTCGTCAAAGTGCAGCCCCTGATCCATGGCACCGCTGAGGGATCGCCTACCGGGCAGAGGACTTGTGCACCGGTGAAAAGCAGCCGCAGGCCCGCCTTGACCGTCCACACCGCATCCTGAAAGGTAGATCGATGACTCCTACGATGAAAGACATCCTGCTGGCAGTGATCGTCGGTGTCGCTTTCCTGCTGATTGCACTCGGGCTCCAGCTGTCGATGCCCACTCTTGCTTTCCTCCCGGTGGCCACCTTCCTAATCTTTCTCACTGCCCGCCTCGTTCGCAGACACAGGGCAACAAGCGGCAGGGGGTAGACGCTGCCGTGTTGGACAGACAAACAGCAAGGGCGTACCGCTCGACTGCCAGCCAGAGTCTCCGTCCCCATCCACCCAGAAACCGATCCTCTAGTGACACAGAGTCAGACGTGCTGCGCGAAGCAATCGAAGGGCAGGGTTCGTTCACGGCCCTCGATGGTGGTCATCGTCCAGCGGCGCATTTTCCTTGGGCTTGTCCTCGACGACAGTGATGCCGGGATTCCAGCCGTGCCCCGTCCACCAATTGCGAAGCGCAATTCCCAACGAGCAACCTATGGGCCCTGATGCAAGGACCATGAAAGGTCCCTCAAGCCAGAAAAGCAAGACGACGCCGATTAGGACCCCCAAGCCGCAAGGAAGATAGATCCTCCCGGGCGACGTGGGCTTCATGGCCTCAACGTATCGGCCGCGTGACTGGCAGCGTCGGCATCGTGCCAGCTATGTCGCCATGATCGATCGTCTATCGGGCAGTGCACGTTTGTTCCGCGCGGCACGAAATGATGGTGGCATGTCCACCCCCGAGCAACTCGTGCCGACCGTCCGTCGTGCGGATCCCACCGGAAGTGACGCAGCGCAGGTAGGAAAGCTCGTCGCCGACTACCTCATCCAGACCGAGCGGGAAAAGGCCGAGCACCTAGACGGCGCCCACGGTCCGACGCCATTGCCTGAGAAGTACCGCCATGAGGTCGACGAGCCTTGCTCCGCGTATGCCTCTGCCGACGTGTACGTGGCTGAGTTGCAGGGCCACCTAGTCGGCGTCGCTGTGGTCCTTGGCGACCAGGACGCGGACGAACTGAAGAGAGTGTGGGTCGATCCAGCTGCTCGCGGAACTGGCGCAGGATCCGCACTCCTCAACGCAGCGCTGACACGTGACGAGCAGCGCCCGCTCCGGCTGACAGTGTGGAGGTGGCGCGATGACGCGATCAGGCTCTACTCCCGACGCGGCTTTCAAGCCGTTGCCTCATGGGACCCGCGTCCTGACCTGATCTGCATGGAACGACGAACCTGACCCGACCTCGCAAGCATTCCAGGCACGGATCGCCTAACGGGACACCGCTCCCACGCCTCATGGTTGGATCGGCCTATGCCGCAGGGAAAGCCATCAGAACCGCGAACCGAGAAGCAAAATATCGGGACGATGGTCTTCGGTCTGGGGCTCGGGGCTTTTGGCGCGGCCTGGCTCATCTTCAACCCCGATTGGTCGGACATCACGTTTCGAGGTTTACCGGTCTGGTTGGTCGGCCTATTGCTCATTGGGCCTTCGTGCGTTCTGTTCGTGATTGGACTACGGGGCTTCCTTGCCAACAAGCCGTAGTTGCGGCGATGTTCACACCTGGATAGCTCGAAGGAGTCACGCACAGACCCCTGAGTAATGGCTTAGCCGAGGCCAGCGGTAGGGGGATCGTCTATCGGGCACCACGGTCGTTTCCGGCGCGCGACCGCGGTCACTGACGGATGTCGTCCTGAGCGACGAAGGAACCTTTTGGGGGTCGACCGTGAACAGGTACAGACGCATGCTCGCTTGGATTCTTGGACCCGTTGCCATCTTGTTCCTCGCCTTTACGATTTTCGCCGCCGCCACGGGCTTCGTCTCGTGGTTGCCCCCTCTAATCGCGACGATCTGCCTAATCGGCGGTGGCACGGTCATTTGGATCAATCTCGGCAAAGCGCCCCGGTAGCGAGTCCTACCGGTCTGCTGATCGATCGGCTAACGGGCGGACGCGGGTTAGTAGCTAATGGCGCAGTCGGTGAATCCGGTCATGCCAAGGAAAGCCGCGCAACAGGCGATCGAGTGGACGGAGGCGGACGGGTTCAGGCCGGTGCTCGGACTGGGGAGGATCGCCACGATGATCGACGTCGTTCACCGAGTCGGCGGGCCTTAGCGCTCTCGCGTCAGCCTCGGAAAACCACCCGCGTTCCTCTAACATGACGACCTCCGTCGGTTCCGAGAAGCATCCCAGCGGAATGCTTCGCAGTCAACGATCGTCTAGTGAGACGGGTGCACGGTCTTAGCAGCGGGGCCAAGCACGTAAGGGAGAAAGTGCAGCTGACGGGGACGCAGCCGATGCACCCCGTCCCGGTACGAGCCGCCGACGACAGCGCCGCCAACGTCCAGTAGGTCACACGTACGCCACGTGCTGCGAACGGTCCCACCTCTGACCACGAACTGCGTCACAACGCGGAGCGCCTCGACCAGACCGTCATCGCCGTCACCGCCCAGATCCCACCAGCCGAAGTCCTTACCGCTGACGACGACCGAGTCGTCCTTGATCACCAGGACCTCGAAAGGCAGGGCCCCGTGCCGGCGCGGGGTCACGGTCAGGACACGGTCGAACTCGGCCTGAACGGTCGAGACTTTGACGTCACCAGCCTCCCCGACAGTCGCGATGACCCGAGCAACGAACCCGTCGAGACTGCCAGGCTCGAGGCGTTCGGTCAAAAGATGGTCCGCAAGCAGGAACCAGGCCTCCGCAAAGTCAGCCTCGTCCCAACCGAGCTCCCACCGCCGGGCTGGCACTCTTGAGGTCGGGGCGATGTCGATCACCAGCCCGTCAGCCGCGACGACCGAGAACGGGCCCACGTGAAGCATCGGCGGTGTCGAACTGCCTGACCCGAGGGATTTTGACCGGACGGCGCTACCGAACTCTTCACGGGCGCGAGTGGCGAAGACGTCGAACCGCTTGGTGACGTCATCGGGGACCGGTGCCATGCGATCATCCTGCGGCATCAAGACCCAGCCGGCCATCAATTCAGGCTCATGCCGAGTCAGTAGCCGGTTCCCTATCGGGCGCCGTTCACGAGTGCGTTTTAGCGATCGACCAGGTGCGCCATTCGGGGCGGTCCTAGTCGAAGGACGAGCGACTCCGAGAACCAGTGCATCCAGACCGCTTCGACATCCTGGGCAGTGACGACGCCGGCCATGAGAAGCATGCGAACCAGATCAACCGCCTCCATCTCGTACTCATCCAACGGAGCGCCTTCGGGCGAACCAGGCTCGAGACCGTACGGATCTACATCGCTGAGAACAGCCAAGACACCAGCGAGAGTCGTCTTGTAGGTAGCTGTCCTCGCTCTCACACCTCAATGATGCCTGGGGCGGCCTCGACCGCTGACCGATCCCCTAAAGGGCATTAGCGTTCTGCTATGACGCCTGTGGTTTTCGTCCTAGTTGCAATTGGCTTCGCCGGATTCGGGTCGGCTGTCATCTACGAACAGGTTCAGCACCGCAAGACGGGCGGAAGACCCTTCGAGGGACGCAAAGCCATTGTCTTCCCGTGGATCGTCACTTCTTGGCTAGTCTTCGGCGTCGGATTCGTCATCCTCGTCGTAAACGAGAACTAAAGACCTGCCCGCCGACCGTCAACCGAGCGGCTATCGGGCATCTCCGGCGACGTCCTAGCCTGGTCGAATGACCAACCACAGCGCACCGGCCACGGGACGCCGGTCTGTCTGGACAGTAGAACATCTCTACACGGCGACCGTCTCTAGCTATGAAGAGGTCGAATTCCCTCGCGTGTTCGGTGTCTACTCGACAGAAGAACGAGCGAACGAGGCCCGCGAGAGGGCCCGGCTCCAGCTCGGCTTTGACGGCCGCCTCGGGCCGGTGGACGCCCAGGAGGAGCTCACGGTGTACCGGTACGGCCTCGACGACGTCGCATGGCGTGGAGGCTTCTTCTCTTATGACGCTGAGGGCCGAGAGGGATGAAGGTCTACTCCGTGACACACCTCCGCCCCCGAGGGCAGAACACCGAGTGGCCATTGGTCAACCTCAAACAGATCGGCTACTTCACCTCCGAGAATGAGGCACGACGCGCAATCAGGAGCCTCCGCCTCGATCCCGGCTTCCGCCGGTTCCTCGACCAGTTCCGCATCGACATCGTCGAAGTGGACGTCGACCTGTACGAGAAGGGCTTCAACCACGAGGACGACCGAGGACTTGTGCCGGTCGACTGACGCCACTACAGGGATCGCCCGATGGTCGATCCCCTATCAGGCAGTCAGAAACGATCGTTCATGGAGCAAGCAGAAACATGCTCATCCATAAACCTGCTTGACCGACAATTTTCGTATGTCGATTAATTCTTGGGGCGAGTCGCTTGGGCCTGTCTTCTGATCGGTCTTGCCACCGGAGTCGCTGTACTCGGTCGAGCCATTGATGTCCATGGCTGGCGACACGATGTCGTGGTGCATGATTGCCAACTAGGCCACAAGCCAAGGGGAGTCATGTCTCGACGCGTTCGACTTATCGTTGCCCTGCTTGCCCTCGTGGCAAGCACCTTCGGACTGAGCGCGTGCAGTAGGGACACCTTCGAAGAGCGATTTGCCTCACAACTGCTCATTGCGAGTGACATTGGTCTCGACGACTCCGACTCCGTTGCTGCAGTTTCCGGCACGGGAGGCGGCCCAACGCCAACAACACTGAAGTACTTCCTCGAAGGAACGGACGTGGGAGAAGAAGTAGCTCAGGGCCTCACCGATGCCGGGTTCACGGCAGACGACTCTCTCAACCAGGTCTGGGAACGAGAAAAGGGCGGCTTGCACCAATTAGTCGTTCTAACTCCCTACTCTTCCGACGAATCCTTCGCGATCGAAAGAGGGACGTCAGATGAGCGCTACGTAGCAAGCGACGACGGTATCCGCGTCACTATCGCGTAAGCCGTTCTGGGGGCAGCAGCCCCCATCCCAGCTTCCGTAGGGACAACGGGGAACTCGACCTCTGACTTCTGGGCGCGTCCGGAAGCTGATCCCCTATCGGGCGGCGCTCGGCGTCCAGGCCACCAAGTCAACGATCTACGGTCGCAGCTTCAGCCCGCAACCACTGCGAGCTGACAACGAGAACGTAGGAGAGCCCTCGGACGAGGCCAACCACCGATCGGTTATCGGGCACAAGAAACGAGTTTCCACCACACCCGAACGAAAACGATGCAATATCGTCCAGCGGAACGCCGCTCACGACGAGTCATGCAGTCCCGGACACTGAACCGACGAAAGTGTGCGCGCACACCGAAGCCACTCACAATCCGGCTGACAAGGAGCCAAAGTGAAAGCAAAGAGCTGCATCACGCTCGTCGTCGCAGGCCTGGCGCTGATTCAGACCGGATGCGCTTCGAGCGAGGCTCGCCAGATGGCGGCCATCGACAGCCGCTTCGAGCAGCTCGACCTCGGCAGTCTTGGCGAGGCCAGTTGCGATTATCGGTTTCAGCCAGGACCCTTTGACCAAACGGGCAACGAGTTCAGCAGACATATCGCCCTGAGAGACGAGAACCTCATTCCTGGAGCGACATCAGTCCTAGAAGACCAGGGGTTCACGGTCGCCAACCAAAACCATGGTCAATTTGGTGAAGTTATCCGATTCGACGGACCAGACGGAATGACCGCCGGCGTCACCACTATTCGAGCCGAGTTCGAGGGCCAAAAAATGCCCTATGACGGCTTGAAAGATTGCGATGTTCCTGCCGAAGGCCTGACGGTGGTGTCGTTGCGCCTTCCCAAGTGACCCACCTATCGCGATCGCACACCCCTCCTTTGACGGGCGCTCTGCCGTATCGACATGCCTACGGCCCCCGCTACTAGAAGGAGGTCGGCTCGCTACACAACCGTCTGTTATGAACTGCAAGGGGCAGCTGCCAGGTCTGGGCTGTCTCGTGAACCGATCCTCAATCGGGCAGACCAAGTCTTGCGACCTAGCTGCCACCGATTCAGAGAAATGATGGGTCATGTCCTACGACGACGGCACCCAGTCTCGCCTTCAGCAGCGACGGGTCCCTCGCATCGCTGCTGCGCTTCTCGCGGCAGCTTTCGTACTCCTCGTCTTGCTCCCTCTGCTGCCTAGTCCCTACGTCTCGGGCGGCGCGCGACTCGCGTTGTTCCTTCTGCCCCTCCCTCCCCTCCTGGCTTTCGGGGGCACACTTGCCGCACTTCTCGACCAAAAGGTCGGCGTGAACAGCAAGGTCGTGTGGGCTGTGGGCTCAGCCCTCTTCGGGCTCGTCTGCGTGCCGGCACTCTTCGTGCTCGTCACCCTCATAGCGGGGCCTTGAAGAATGGGCTCTCTGCCCAGCGTGATCCCCGGTTGACCTAGCGGCCGCTGGCCGATCGGCTATCGGGACAGGGCCCGTAGCCGCTGCAGATCGGCCCTTCACCCCAGTGGCGGTTAGCGTCGCATCTCAGCCATGGCTCGGACATTGAAGTAAAGGCCGATCGCAATCAGCCCCACACCTAGGAATGCGAGGGGGTTAGGCAGCGCCTCAAACGCCTTCAGGATGAATAGCGTCGCCCCGAGGAGATAGAAGATCGAGGCCACGCCCATGAGCTTTCGCCAGTGAGGCATCTTGGAGGGCATCAGTTGATCCATATCGATCGCAAGGGAGAAGCTCGGGCACTGAGGAGGTCGGTTCGGGACACAACCCTTCGCAAGATACCGCCAAGGGCAGGTGCCGTCCGAAGAGGTATCCTTGGGTTCAGGTGGTCGTTGCAACACCACCGTGAATCGGAGTGCTGCAGATGGGATCGAGGCTGGAACAACGTGCCCGGGAGGCTTGGTTCTGGGAGCTACTCGGACAGGGCTTGAGCAGGCCGGCTGCTTGCGATGCTGTCGGCGTGCATCCGCGTCAGGGCTACCGATGGTTCAAAGCCGCTCAAGGGAAGAATCCGTTCGAGCGCGCCGCCCGGTCGGGCCGGTACTTGAGCGAGGAGGAACGGCTCAAGATCGCTGACCTCCACCTCGGCGGCGCAGGCGTCCGCCGGATCGCGGCCGAGCTCGGTCGGGCGCCCTCGACGATCAGTAGGGAGCTCACCCGGAACAGCTCACGCGGCGGCGCTTACCGCCCCTACGCCGCCCAGAAGCGATCCCGGGAACGGGCGCGGCGCCCGAAGCCCCGGAAGCTGGACCGGGTCGAGCTTGCCCTGCAGGTCGAGCTTCGGCTGGTGCGGAACTGGTCCCCGGAGCAGATCCGTGATGACCTGGTCAGGTCCTTCCCTGACCGGCCGGAGATGCACGTGTCCCACGAGACGATCTACCAAACCCTGTTCGTCCAGGGGCGCGGGCACCTGCGCGCTGACCTGCATAAACACCTCCGCACCGGCAGGGCGATCCGCCGACACCGGGGCGAGGCCAGGCGGGCGTCGTGGTCGAAGATCCGCGACATGGTCCTGATCAGCGAACGCCCTGCCGAGGTGGAAGACCGCGCCGTTCCCGGGCACTGGGAAGGAGACCTCATCGTCGGCACGAACGCCCGGAGCGCCATCGGAACGTTGGTTGAGCGGACCACCCGTTACGTGATGCTGCTGCACCTGCCAGACGGGCACAGCGCCGACGCCGTCCGCGACGCCATGATCCCCACGATCAAGACCCTGCCCGAACACCTGCGCCGGTCGTTGACCTGGGACCAGGGCACGGAGCTTGCCCGGCACAAAGACATCACCCTCGCCACTGACCTCGCTATCTACTTCTGCGACCCCCACAAGCCCTGGCAGCGCGGCTCGAACGAGAACACCAATCGGCTTCTCCGGCAGTACTTCCCGAAGTCCACCGACCTCACTGTTCACAGCCCGGAACGACTCCTCGAAGTCGCCACAGAACTCAACGGCAGACCCCGCAAAACCCTCGACTTCCGGACACCGGCAGAAGCGTTCCAGGAGCTACTCTCGGACCCGAAACAACCACCCGTTGCAACGACCCCCTGAAACCGCCATCCTCCATCGGCCATCTCGAGGCAGCTGCGTCGAGGATCAAGGCGCCATCAACGAAGAGACGCCGGGAACCGATGCTGCAAGCGCCGGAGAACGCCAAGGGTGGACTCATCGTCCAAGCCCGTGACCGTCTGCCATAAGTAGCCGGCACCGACAATGTCCGAAGCGAACACGATCTCCGTTGCCAGGAGGATGCGGCGCCAATCCGCCGGAGGCAGCGCAGCCTTCTCCTTCAACGCAGCCGACAACCTCTTCTCCTCTTCGAAGAAATCAGCCGTGCTTGCGAACCCCATAGCGACGGCCATCGCATCCGTGAGATCAGCAAGGCCTCCCCATTGCCCGAGACCTTGCCACAACAACTTTCGCTCCTCATCACTGAGCTCGAAGTGGACCGGCTCGGAGGCCGAGCCCTTATCAGACGCGTTCACGACTGCTCCCCTCGTTGAATCGAACGATAGACCGTCGAACGAGCAACCCCGAACAGCTCGGCGATCTCGCTCGTGGTGTGCTCGCCGGTGCGGTGTAGCTGCACGAGGTGCTTCTCCTGCGAGGTGGTCAGCTTGGGCTTCCGGCCGCGGAGCTTGCCGGCAGCCTTCGCGATCGCCATGCCCTCCCGGGTGCGGGCCCGGATCAGGTCGGCCTCGAACTCGGCGACCATGCCGAGGACGTTGAACAGGAGCCGGCCCACTGGGTCGGTGGGGTCGTAGACCGCTCCCCCGAGGTTCAACGCGACACCCTTCTTCGTCAGCTCGTCCGCGATGTCGGTCGCATCACGCAGCGACCGAGCAAGACGGTCGAGCTTCGTGACCACCAGGACGTCGCCGGCCCTGCATGCAGCAAGGGCCTCCCGGAGGCCTGGCCGCGCTCGAGTCGTGCCCGAGAGCCCGTGGTCAACATGCACGTGTTGATCATCAACACCCAGTGCTGCGAGACCGTCGCGTTGTGCTGCGAGATCTTGTCCCGAGGTCGACACACGGGCGTATCCGATGAGCATCCGACGACTGTAGCGTTTAGACCCCCGTCACCGGGCATTTTTGCGGGACAGGCATATGCGAATCCGCAGGCCAGGCGCCATTTGACCTCAGCCGGCCAAACACGGTCGTGAAGAGTGTCCCGATGAACGACCGGCGACCGGGCGCCGGCGACACGCACGACGCGCCGCGCACCCGACCTGCGTAGGATTTCTCATCATGAAGCTCGCCGAAGCCCTCCTGCAACGGTCCGACGCCCAGCGCCGGGTCGACCAGCTGCGTGACCGCGTCACCGCGAACGCCCGCTACCAGGAGGGCGAAGAGCCCACCGAGGACGCCGCCGAGCTGCTGCGCCAGGCGGTCGACACCCTCGCCGTCCTCGAGTCGCTCGTCGTGCGCGTCAACCTCACCAACGCCCGCACGACCCTCGCCGACGGCAGCACGATGACCGCTGCCCTGGCCCGCCGCGAGACCCTGCGCGCCACCCACGCACTGCTCGTGACCGCCTCCGACGCGGCCCGCGGCGCCTCCGGCGGCTACCGCCAGCTCCGCAGCGAGCTACGGATGTTCTCGGCCCTGCCGGTCGCCGAGCTGCGGGACCGTGCCGACGCCGTCGCCAAGGACCTCCGCGAACTCGACGTCGAGATCCAGAAGACCAACTGGGAGGCCGAACTGCAGAACTGAGCTGCGCGGTGAGTCGGTAGACGTCACCGGGGCGAGCACGAACCGAGACCGGCGGTCATCCCGGTCACCCTGCAGGCGCGGAGGGCAGCGCCACGACTCACGTCGTCACCACTCAGCCCCGCACCGATCACCGGTGATCGCGCACCCTGCATCGTTCACCACCGTGTGCTGACCGGAGACGTCGAGGGCGGGATCGGGGACCTCACCGCGCCTCCTGGGGCTGCCTCCGTCGGCAGACGTCCGCATCGCGGTCCGTCCCGCGGCGGGTGCGACGATCGGTAGGCTCGCCGGGTGACGGATCAGGCAGCCCGTGGGGCGTTCATCGTGTTCGAGGGCATCGACGGGTCGGGCAAGTCGACGCAGGCGCGTCTGCTCGCCGCCCGCCTCCAGGACGCGGCCGTGCCGGTGCACCAGACGGCCGAGCCGACGAACGGCCCCGTCGGCACGTTGATCCGCAACGGCTTCAACCGCCGGGTCGACCTGGACGACCGCGTCATCGCGTCGCTCTTCGTCGCCGACCGCCTCGACCACATCACCAACGCCCACGACGGCATGCTCGGCATCGTCGAGCGGGGCACGACCGTCCTCTGCGACCGGTACCACCTGTCGTCACAGGCCTACCAGGCGTCCGACGTGGGCAGCGACTGGATCGCCTCGTCGAACTCCATCAGCACCGACCTGATGCTGCCCGACCTGACGATCTACCTCGACGTCTCGCCCGAGGTCGCCCTCGAGCGCCTCGCCAGCGGACGCACGACCACCGACCGGTTCGAGGTCGACGAGCGGCTCCGGGCAGCCCGCGAACGCTACGCCGAGGCCATCGAGCGGGCCGACGAGGTCGTCGTCACGGTCGACGCCGACCGCTCGACCGACGAACTCGCCGACGCCGTCTGGCACGAGGTGTCGACCCGGCTCGACCTCGGGTCGCTGGCGCGTCCGCAGGGCTGACACCGCGCCTCCTCGGGTGACCGAGCCGTCACGACGGGACGCTCGCCCCGGCACACGAGCGACACCCCGACGGGGTCAGGAGGCGCGGGCCGCGTCGACGACGGACGGTGCGTCGGCTGCTCCCCCGGCTCCGTCGCGCGTGATCTCGGCCCAGACGTCGTCGAGCGACACTTCGACGACGGCGGCGATCGCGGCGATCGTCGAGAAGGCCGGGGTCGCCACGCGACCGGTCTCGATCTTGCGCAGGGTCTCGGGCGACAGCCCGGCGTCCAGGGCGACCTGCAGCATCGGCCGGGAGCCACGGGCCCGCCTCAGCAGCACCCCGAGGCGGCGACCGCGTTCGATCTCGGCGGGCGTGAGCGGCAGACGGACCATGCCCCGAGCGTAGTGCGCCGGAGGCCCGAGTGGGATACCTTTACCGGGATGATCTTCGGCACGAACGGCAGGACACCCATGATCGAGATCTTGAACCCCTCCGAGATCGAACGGGCCCGGGCGACCGGCGCACTCGTCGGCACCATCCTGCAGACGCTGCGCGACCGGGTGACCGTCGGCACGAATCTGCTCGACGTCGACTCGTGGACCCAGACGATGATCGACGAGGCCGGGGCTGTCTCCTGCTACGTCGACTACGCGCCGTCGTTCGGCCGGGGCCCCTTCGGCCACTACGTCTGCACGGCCGTTAACGACGCCGTGCTTCACGGGCTGCCGCACGACCGACGACTCGTCGACGGCGACCTGCTGACGCTCGACCTCGCCGTCGTGCTCGACGGGGTGGCGGCCGACTCGGCGGTGAGCTTCGTCGTGGGCGACTCGCGTCCGGCCGAGAGCGTCCGCCTGATCGAGACGACCGAGCGGGCGCTCGAGGCCGGCATCGCGGCGGCCGGGCCGGGGGCGCGCATCGGCGACCTGTCGCACGCGATCGGCTCGGTGCTGTCGGACGCGGGCTACCCGATCAACGTCGAGTTCGGCGGCCACGGCATCGGCTCGACCATGCACCAGGACCCGCACGTGTCGAACACCGGGCGCCCGGGGCGGGGCTACCGCCTGCGGCCGGGGTTGTTGCTCGCGCTCGAACCGTGGGTGATGACCGACACCGACGAGCTCGTCACGGACGCCGACGGCTGGACGCTGCGCAGCGCGACGGGCTGCCGGACGGCCCACAGCGAGCACACGATCGCCATCACCGAGGACGGCGCCGAGGTGCTGACGCGGCGCCCCGTCCGCTAGCCCGACCGCACGGACCGGCTCAACCCTCGACGGCCGGCTGACCCTGCCCGGTCAGGCGCAGGAACCCGCTCAGCAGCCCGAGCCCCGCGATCGAGGTGGGCAAGCCCGTCGCGAGCAGCGGGGAGTGCACCAGGAACGCCGCCCACTTCGCCCGCGACAAGGCCACGTTCAACCGGTTCGGCATCAGCAGGAAGTCCAGCCCGCGCGGGATGTCGGCGGCACTCGACGCCGCCAGCGAGACGACGGCCACGACGGCCTCCTGCCCCTGGAACAGGTCGACCGTGCCGACGGGCGTCTCGTCGAAGCCGGCCGCGTCGAGGTGCTCGCGCAGCACGGCGCCGTGGGCGTTGTACGGCGCGACGACGATGACGTCGGCCGCGGTCAGGGGCCGGGTGCCGTCGGCGTCCGACCAGTCGAGCCCGACGACCGACCGCACGATCTCGACGACCTCCCGGGCCTCCTCGACCGACGAGGTCGTGTTGCCGACGTGCGTCACCGGTTCGACGTGCAGGCCGGGTGCGACGCCCTCGAGCCGGCGGTCGGAGGCATGGGCGGTCAGTGCCCCGCCGTAGGACAGCTCGCTGACCGGGGCGCACAACGCCGGATGCATGCGCCAGGTGGTCGCGAGGAAGTAGCCGTACTCGGCCGGAAGCACGTCGTGGCCGTCGGCCAACCAGCCGAGGGCCGACTCGTCGACCGGCTCGGGGTGCCTGCCCTGGCTGACCTGCGGCAGCTGCTGCGGGTCGCCGAGCAGCAGCAACCGCGTCGCGGCGACCGAGGCCGCCACGGTCGAGGCGAGCGAGAACTGCCCGGCCTCGTCGACGACCAGCAGGTCGAGGGAGGCGCGGGCCACCTTGTCGGCGTTGGCGAACCCCCAGGCGGTGGCCCCGAACACGGCCCCGACGGCCTGCCCGCCGCCGTCGACCCCGGCACCGCCCGCGCCACCGTCGGCCTCGGCGAGGAACGCGGCCTCACCGCCGGACTTCAGGGCACGCCAGGGCTGCTCGTCGGCCTGCTCGGCGGTCGTGCCCGACTTCGGCACCTTGCCCACGCGCTCGGGATCGACCCCGGCCGTGATCGCCGCCCGCAGGACGTTCTCGACCACGGCGTGCGACTGCCCGACGACCCCGACACGCCAGCCGTGCTCACGCACCAGCCGGGCGACGACCCGCGAACCGACGTAGGTCTTGCCCGTGCCGGGAGGGCCCTGGACGGCGAGGTACGAGCGGTCGAGGTCGAGCAGGGTCTCGACGACGGCCGAGACGGTGTCGTTCCCGACCACGGGTGCGGGCCCGCCACCCGACCGCCGACGCGGCGGCTGCCGCCGCAGCAGGTCGAACGCCGGGTCGGGCAGCATCTCGGGCAGGGCGTCGAGCACGTGCCCACCCCATTCGGCGATCGCCTCGGGCTGCGGAGTGGCCCGGGGAGGCGCGGCGGGCGTCAGCGCGACCGGGAACGCGTCGTGCCGGTCGTCGTCGCCGGTGACGCGCTCGAGCAGCACGACCTCGTGCCGGTCGCCGTTCGGGCCGGCCTCGACCACCGTCGACCCGACGGCACCCCGCAGCCCGGGGCCGAGCGAGGCGACCCCGGGCGGGACGGGGGCGTCGTAGACGGCGTAGGGCGCGCCTCCTTCGCTCAAGCGACTGCCGGGTGCAAGGCGGCCGCGCAGCCGCACCTCGCGGCTGAGCTTGCGGGCCCGGGGCAGCTTCTGCCACTCGCGCTCGACCGACGCCGTCTCGACCACGAACACGTCGCGGGTGTCGGCCCAGTCGTCGACCGGGTCGCGGAGGCGGTCGAAGTGCTCTTGCCAGAACGTCTTGGCCTCGCGGCGGTGGTAGTCGATGGCCGACGCCGCGAGGGCGATGGCCGTCTGGTCGGGGGTGCGGTCGAGCGGGTCGACATCGGCCACGTGCGCCGCGAGGCCGACGGCGACCGGGTTCGGCTCGCGGGGCACGCGGGCGAGTTCGAGCGGGTCGGGCGCGGTCGGGCCGTCGGGGTCGTCGCCCCGGGTGCCGTGCCGGTCGGCCAGCTCGAGCAACCAGTCGCGCAGCCGCAGGGTCGACCGGCAGTCGTACTCGTTGTAGTCGCGGACCTCGTCGAGCATCTGGTCACCCCGCGACGCGTCGCCGGTCGTGCGTTCGGCGATGGCGTCGACGTACATCGTGATGCTGGCGGTGGCCGTCTTGACGTCGCTCTGCCGGAGGTCGTCACCCATGTACAGCGGCTCGAGCTTCTTGAGCGAGTAGCTGTGCGACCCGACGAGCAACGCCTGCCGCACGACCGGGTAGAGGTCGACGAGCACGCCGTCGCGGAGCAGGTCGTCGACCGCGTCCTCGCCGACGCCGTGGCGCGCCGCCAGCGAGAGCAGGTGGCTGCGCTCGTACGAGGCGTAGTGGTACACGTGCAGGTCGGGGAATCGCCGGCGGCGCTCGGCGAGGTAGTCGAGGAAGTCGATCAGCGCCTGCCGCTCGCCCGCGAAGTCATGAGCCCAGAAGGCCCGGAAGGTGCCGTCGGCCTCGACCAGCCCGAAGAGGTAGTCGAGGCCCCAAGCCCGCCCGTCGCCCTCGGTGTAGAGCGGGTCGCCCTCGAAGTCGAAGAAGACGTCGCCGGCGTCGGGCCGCGGGATCGTCCGCAGGGCGTCGGCGTCGACGACCTCGACCGCGGGCGCGCCGGTGTGGTCGCGCTCGGTGGCGAGCTGCACCCGGGCCTGCCCCCGCAGCCGGGCGAGGGCCGTCGCCCCGATGCCGGCGACGGGCCCGTCCGACTCGGCGAGCTCGTCGATCGTGGCGACGCCGGCCAGGTGCAGCCGCTGACGTTGCTCGCCGCGCAGGCCGGCGACGAGCACGAGGTCGCGGTGCTCGTCGACCTGGGCCTGGCAAGCCGTGCAGCGCCCGCAGGCGGTGACGCCCGGGTCACCCCAGGCGAGCGGCCCCTCGGCGGCGAGCCGCTCGGCGAGGGCGGCCCGCAGCCGGTCACGCTGGACCCGGTAGACCGGCAGCACGTCGGCGACGTCGTGCACGCTCTCGCTGCCGTCGCCGAGCACGAGGCGCACGGTGTCGGCCGACGGCAGCCCGAGCGCCCGGATCTGGTCGGTGTAGGCCGCGACCTGCAGCAGGGCGGGGATCTTCGCGTGGCGGGCGAGCTTGGTGTCGTAGACCTCGTAGGTGCCGTCGTCGGTGCGCACCACGAAGTCGCTGAAGCCGATGAACGATCCGTCGAAGAACGTCGCCTGGAAGAGCACGTCGGCCCCGGAGGCCATGGCGAGCCGCGCCTCCTCGGCGGCCGCCGCGTAGCCCGACGGGGCCGGACGGTCGAACTCGACGACGTCACGGGTCGCCCGCAGCGCCTCGAGGTACCGCAGCTCGTGCGCGTCGCCGAGCCGGGCCGTGCGGTCGAGCATGTCGTCGGACGCGTCGGCGACGGCGTCGAACCGGCCGAGCTTCGCGTCGAGCCGTCGGAGGAACGACCACTCGCACGCGGCCCAGGTCGTCAGGTCGGACGGGCTGGTGACCACCCGGTCGTCGTCGAGGTACACGCGGACTCCTTCTGTCGGGACGCGGCCTGGACGCCCGCCCCGAGCCTAGGAGGCGCCACCGACACCCCGGGACGCCTCACGCGGGCGAGCCGGGCGCGGTCCGCAGGTGCAGCCGCTCGCCCTGCCGACCGAACAGGCTGAGCACCTCGACGGCCCGGTCGTCGGCCCGGCCGAACCAGTGCGGCGTGCGCGTGTCGAACTCGGCCGCCTCGCCGGCGGGCAGCACGAGGTCGAGGTCGCCCAGCACGAGCCGGATGCGTCCACGCAACACGTACAGCCAGTCGTAGCCCTCGTGCGTGCGGAGCACGGGTTCGCTTCGAGGCGAGTCCGCAGGAATCACCATCTTGAAGGCCTGGATCGCGCCGCCGCCGCGCGAGAGCGGAACGACCGTCATGCCGTGCTGTTGCCGCGGCGTGAGGTGCACGCGGGGGTCGCCGGTCTCGGGCGCGCCGACGAGGTCGTCGAGCGGCACCCCGTGCTCGCGGGCGAGCGGCAACAGCTGTTCGAGGGTCGGCCGCCGGAGCCCGGACTCGAGCCTAGACAGGGTGCTGACCGAGATGCCGGTCCGCTCCCCCAGTTCGGCGAGGGTCACGCCGCGCCGCGCGCGCAGGGCACGGAGGCGCGGGCCGACCGCGGCGAGGACGTCGTCGGTGCTCGGGGCGTCGGCACCGGGGGCGTTCGTGGGGTGGTCCATGCCGGTCATCTTGCCACTTCGGCAACACAGCTTGCCAGCCCGACGGCCCAGGTCGCAGGATCGGGTCAGGAGGTCACACCATGAACCAGAACACCCACCCGGTCGGCGCCGTCCACGACGTCGTCCACGACGTCGTCGTGATCGGCGGCGGTCCCGCCGGACTCAGCGGCGCCCTGTCGCTCGTCCGCGCCCGCCGCACCGTGCTCGTCGTCGACGACGACCGGCCCCGCAACGCTCCCGCCGAGGGCGTCCACGCGTTCCTCACCCGCGACGGCGTCGCCCCGCGCGAGCTCACCCGCCTCGGTCGCGCCGAGGTCGGGGCGTACGGAGGCGCGATCACGTCGGGCACCGTGACCCGCGTCCGCCGCGACGACGACCCCGTCGCCCCCTTCGTCGTGACCGTCACCGGCAGGGGTGGTGACGCGTCCGAGGTGCGCGCCCGGCGCCTCCTGGTGACGTCCGGCCTCGTCGACGAGCTGCCCGCCGTCGACGGCCTCGCCGAGCGCTGGGGCCGCGACGCCGTGCACTGCCCGTACTGCCACGGCTGGGAGGTGCAGGACCGCGTGATCGGCGTGCTGGCCACGAGCCCGTTCGCGATGCACCAGGCCCTGCTCTTCGGGCAGTGGAGCCGCGAGATCGTCCTGTTCACCAACGCCTCGTTCACCCCCGACGACGAGCAGGCCGAGCAGTTGCGGGCCCGCGGGGTCACCGTGGTCGACGGCCCGGTCGCGCGCCTCCGGGTCGAGGACGACGCCCTCACCGGCGTGACGCTCGACGACGGTCGCACGGTCGACGTCGGCGCCCTGGCCGTCATGGCCCGGGTGCGCTCGCGGGCGGACTTCCTCGCCGCCCTCGGACTCGAGGCGACCGAGCACCCCGCCGGCGTCGGCACCCACCTCGCCACGATCGAGCCGCTCACCGGCCGATCGGCCGTGCCGGGGGTCTGGCTCGCGGGCAACGTCACCGAACCGATGGCGCAGGTCGTCGCGGCGGCCGCAGCGGGCACGATGGCCGGCGCAGCGATCAACATGGACCTGGTGACGGACGAGGTCGCGGCGGCCGTCGCCGCCCTGCGCACCGGGGAGAGGATCGACGCATGAGCGAGGCGGAGCGAGGGCAGCAGCAGCACCACCACGAGCACGAGCAGGAGCGACACGGGAACGGGCACGCCCACCCCGTCTTCGACCGCGACTACTGGGAGGACCGCTACGGGCAGCCAGGCCGCGCCTGGAGCGGACGCCCCAACGCCGCCCTCGTCGCCGAGGTCGCACAGCTGGGCGCCGGTCGCGCACTCTACGTCGGCAGCGGCGAGGGCGGCGACGCCCTCTGGCTCGCCTCGCGGGGCTGGCGGGTGACGGGCGTCGACATCTCGCAGAACGCCCTCGACAAGGCGGCCGCGCTCGCCCGCGAGCAGGAGGACGTCGACCCGGCCCACCTCACCTGGCAGCAGGCGGACCTGACGGAGTGGAGCCCGACCCGCGCCTCCTTCGACCTCGTCACGGCGCACTTCATGCACCTGCCGCCCACCGACCGCGAGCGGCTGTTCCCGGCACTGGCCGACGGCGTGGCACCGGGCGGCACCCTGCTGATCGTCGGCCACGACGTCGACGCCCTGCCGGGCGGCGCCGGGAAGCACGGCGACCCGGGCATGCTCTTCACCGTCGGCGAGGTGGTCGGCAGGCTCTCCCCCGATTCGTGGCGGGTCGACGTCGCCGAGGTGCGCCCGCGTGACATGACGGGCCCCGACGGGGAGGTCTGGCACGTGGCCGACGTGGTCGTCCGCGCCACGCGCCGGGAGGGCTGAGGTCGACGCCGCCCGGGCGGCACGCGGACGCGGCCGCGGCCGCGCGCAGGACGGGCGGGTCCGTCCGGCACGGGCGTCCTGAGACGCCCGCCCGGTACGGACCCGCCCGTCCTCGGCGGGGTCGGCCCGCTACAGCGCGCTGAACTTCAGGCGCAGCTGGTGCGCGGCCGGACGCAGCACGTGCCTCGACGCGACGTCCGGCCCGCACGCCCGCGACCCGACGCCGTGCTGGGCGGCGTCGAAGTACAGGTGGGTGCGGTCACTCGCGGGCAGCTCGTGGGGGTGTTCGGCCACGCCGATCTGCTGGGCCGTGTGGCGGCTCAGCGTGAAGCCGGGTCGTCCACCCGTGGCGCTCGGCACCGCCTCCACGCGCAGCCACGGCTGACCGGCGGGGCCGAGGTCGAGCGTGCGCAGGTCGCTGCGGTGCCCCGTCTCCTGTGGGCGGGCGTACCCGGCCGACAGGTCGTCGATGCCCGCCTCGTAGCGTCCGACGAACGCCGAGTGACGGCTGTCGGGGTAGGACTCGCGCGGACCGGTGCCGAACCACGAGGCGTGGTCGACGTCGCCCGGCAGGTCGAAGCGCACGCCGACTCGGGGCCAGACCATGTCCCACCACCCCGTCGGGACGATGTCGACCGACAGCCAGAGGTCGTCACCGACGAGCTGCCACTGCTCGTCGGTCGTCACGGCGTTGCGCGTGTCGGCCGCGGCGTAGCGCGTCCGCACCCGGACCGAGTCCGGCGCGACGCTCACCGACTCGACGCGCGCGGTGAGCCGGTCGAGCCCGGCGAGCAGCCAGGTGTCCTGCGAGCTGGGCAGCACGCCGACCTCGTACAGGTCGACGCGGTGGCGGTTGCGCATCACGTCGCGGTCGCGGTCCTTCGGCGTCAGCCACTCGCCGCGGTCGTTGTCGGTCGGCGCGCGCCACAGCTCGAGACGGGCGCCGTCGACCGGCCGTCCGGCCAGCGAGACCAGCCGTCCGTCGTCGAAGACGGCCGGACCGAGCTCGACGCGCCCCGAGGAGGCGCGGGCCACGCGGTCGCGCACGTCGCCCACGACTGCGGGGCGCGGTGTCGCGACCCGCACCGGTGCCGGCGTGAGGTCGAGCTGCTGGGTCGAGAGCACGTGACCCGCGTCCGCCCACACGGTGGCGTCGGCCAGCTCGGCGGTGACCGTGAACCACGTCTCGCCGGTGCCCGACACGGGCACCTCGGGCAGCGGGACGGCGACCGTCTCGTGGGCGGCCAGGGCGCCGCCGTCGAGGCCGACCACGTCGAGCGTGCCCGAGCGCACCTCCCCGCCGTCGTGTGACGCGACCCAGCGGAAGACGACGTCGGAGGCGCTCGCCGAGTGCCGCAGGTTCGACACGACGAGCCCCGGTCGACCGTCGACGGTGGGCGTCTCGAAGCGCAGGCGGATCGGGGCAACGACCTGGGCCCACTCGTAGAGGCCCGGTGACGGGGTGTCGTCGCTCAGCACCATGCCGTCCATGACGAAGTTGCCGTCGTGGACGACCTCGCCGAAGTCGCCGCCGTAGCCGAAGTACTCGACGCCGTCGGCCGTGTGCGTGCGCAGGCCGTGGTCGCGCCACTCCCAGACGAAGCCGCCGTGCAGGCGCGGGTACGCGTCGACCAGGTCCTCGTACTCGTCGATCGCGCCGGGGCCGTTGCCCATCGCGTGGACGTACTCGCAGAGCAGGAACGGCTTGGAGCGCTGGCGCGCGGCCTCGGCCGGCGTGCAGCCCAGCAGCGGGACGGACTCGTCGCCCGACCCGATGGCGCGCGTCTCGTCGATCCACGAGTACATGCGCGAGTAGACGTCGGTGTAGGCGCCCGTGTAGTCGCCCTCGTAGTGCACGGGACGGCCCCCGTCACGGGCGTGGGTCCACGCCGCCATCGCCGCGAGGTTGTGGCCCGTTCCCGCCTCGTTGCCGAGCGACCAGAGGACGATGCTCGGGTGGTTCTTGTCTCGCTCGACCGTGCGCACCATGCGGTCGACGTAGGCGTCGTGCCAGTCCGGGTCGTCGCTGGGGTTGCCGATCCACTCCTGGCGTTCGAAGGCGTGGGTCTCGAGGTCGCACTCGAGGACGACCCAGAAGCCCAGCTCGTCGGCGAGGTCGAGGAGGCGCGGGTGCGGCGGGTAGTGCGACGTGCGGATCGCGTTCACGTTGAACCGCTTCATCTGGGCGAGGTCGCGGCGCGACCACTCCTCGTCGAAGACGCGGCCACGGTCGGGGTGGGTCTCGTGGCGGTTGACGCCGTGGAACACCACGCGGCGGCCGTTGACCTCGAACTGGTCGCCCACGATGCGGACCGTGCGGAAGCCGAGGCGCAGCGAGACGGTCTCGGCGCCGCCCGCGCTCGTGACGGTCGCGTCGTAGAGGCGCGGGGTCTCGGCGGACCACGGCTCGACGGCGTCCAGCTCGACCGACGCGACGTCGGCCGGGGTGGCCCAGGTCACCTCGACGCCGAGCTCGGGCACCGAGAGGGTGACCGGGTAGGCGGCCTCGCCGGCGGTGATCTCGGGGACGATCGCCGCGCCTCCTTCGCCCTGACCGGCCGTGCCGTGGAACGGCGTCTGCAGCCAGACGTCGTCGAGGCCGCCGACCGGGCGGGCCTGCAGCGTGACGCTGCGGAAGATGCCGGGCAGCCACCACTGGTCCTGATCTTCGACGTAGCTCGACGCCGACCACTGGTGCACGCGCACCGCGATCACGTTCTCGCCCGGGTGCAGGGCGTCGGTGACGTCGAACTCCTGGGCGAGGCGGCTGCCGACGCCCATGCCGATCTCGACGCCGTTCAGCCACACCACGTAGCGCGACTCGACGCCGTCGAACCGCAGCAGCACGCGCTCGGCGCCGTCGAAGGACGACGGCAGCTCGAACGTCCGGCGGTGGTCGCCGGTCGGGTTCGCGTCGGGCACGAAGGGCGGCTCGGTCGGGAACGGGAACTGCACGTTGGTGTAGATCGGGGCGCCGCGCGAACCGTCGCCGCCGAGCACCCAGTGCGACGGCACCTCGATCTCGCCCCAGGACGACTCGTCGAGGTCGACCGCGCCGACGCCGTCGACGGGCTCGCCCTCGGGCAGCACGCCGCGGCCGCCCAGCGTGCCGGGGGCGCCGGGCAGCAGGCGGAACGACCAGGTGCCGTCGAGGGAGAGCGTCGGGGCGTCGGTGTGCAGCCACGACCGCGCCGGGGTGCGGCCACCCTGACCCGGGCCGGTGTCGGTGAGGTAGTCGGCGGAGACGGTGGACGGTGTGGTGCTGGGGGTCACTTGACGCTTCCTTCGGTGAGGCCGCCGCGCCAGAAGCGCTGGAGGACGACCATGGCGATGACCAGCGGGATGATCGACAGCAGCACGCCGCCGGTCGTCAGCTGGTAGAACTCGGGCAGGCGGTCGGTCTGGCTGAGCCAGTTGTTGAGGCCGAGCGTGACGGGGAACTTGTCCACGTCGCTCAGCATGACCAGGGGCAGGAAGTAGTTGTTCCAGATGCCCACGAGCTGGAACAGGAACACCGTGACGAGCGCCGGGGTGAGGATGCGCAGTCCCAGGGTGTGGAAGATGCGCAGCTCGCTGGCGCCGTCGAGGCGGGCGGCCTCCATGAGCGACGTGTCGACCGTGGCCTGCGCGTAGATGCGGCAGAGGAACAGGCCGAACGGCGACACGAGCGACGGCAGCAGCACGCTCCAGTAGGTGTTGGCGATGCCCATCTGGCTGAACAGCAGGAAGAGGGGCAGGGCCGTGGCGGTGCCGGGCACGAGCACGCCACCGAGGATGGTGCCGAAGACGACGTTGCGTCCGCGGAACTCGTACTTGGCGAGCGCGTAGCCGCCGGCCGCGGCGAAGTACGTCGCGATCAGGGCTCCGACGCCGGCGTAGAGCACCGAGTTGAGCACCCACCGCACGAAGATGCCGTCGCCGTAGGTCAGCACCTGGCCGAGGTTGTCCCAGAGCGAGAAGGTCGGGGCGAACCAGAAGCCGAACGTGCCGAACAGGTCGGGCGTGGTCTTGGTCGCCGCGACGACGACCCAGTAGACCGGCACCAGGAAGTACAGCGCCACCACGACCAGGACGGCCGTGACGATGATGGTGGACGCCTTCGAGCGTCCCGCCGTGCGGTCGGGGCCGGCGCTCCGGGCGCGGCGGCGGGCGGGCTTCTCGGCGCCGCGGCCGCGACCCTGGGCCGTCACGATGGACTCGGTCTCGGTGGCGTGCTCGGCGCCCTTCGTCGAGAGGCTCATTTCTGCTTCCTGTTCGTGATGCTGAGGAACGTGATCGACAGCGCGAACGCGACGAGGGCGATCAGCACGGACTGGGCGGCCGCGACGTTGTAGTCGTTGTAGGCGAAGGCCGTGGTGTACGCGCTGAGGTTGGGCGTGTACTGGCTGTCGATCGCCGGCGAGACGCGTTGCAGCACCTGGGCCTCGGCGAACAGCTGCAGGGTGCCGATGATGGAGAAGACGGCGGTGAGCAGCAGGGCCGGTCGGATCAGCGGCAGCTGGATGCTGAACGCGACGCGCAACGACGACGCACCGTCGACCTTGGCGGCCTCGTACAGCTCGACCGGGATCGACTTGAGCTGGGCGATGATGATCAGCATGTTGTAGCCGGTGTAGCTCCAGGTCACGATGTTCGCGATCGACCACAGCACGGTGTTCGCCCCGAGGAAGTCGGGGGTGACGCCGAAGACCTCGCCGATGTCGATGATCGGGCTGAGACCGGGCACGTACAGGAACGACCAGAGGATGGTCGCGATGACGCCGGGCACGCCGTACGGCAGGAAGTACGCGGCGCGGAACACGCCCGGCCACTTCGCCGACGCCGACTCGAGCAGCAGCGCGAGCACCGTGCAGAGGATCAGCATGACCGGCACCTGGACGATGCCGAACAGGAACATGCGGCCGATCGAGGCGACGAAGTTGGGGTCGCCGATGACCTGGGCGTAGTTGTCGAAGCCGGCGAAGCCGCTGGTCACGCCGCCCTCGCCGAACAGGCCGCTGCGGGTGACCTTCGTGAAGCTCGAGAAGAGGGCGATGACGATCGGGATCACGAAGGTCAGGGCGAAGAGCGCCAGGAACGGCGCGAGCAGCACCCAGGGCGCCCGCTTGACGGCGCCCTTCGAGCTGCTGCGGCGGGGCCCCGAGGAGGCGCGGGTCGAGTCGGTCGCCGCGTCGGGCCTGGTGTCGGTCGCGGCGCTCATGCGTTCGCCTTCCGGATGGTGAGGCCCTTGTTCTGGAAGACGGCCATGATGTCCTTCTCGGCCTGGGCCACGGCGTCGACGAGCGTGCCGCCCGACGCCTTGCCCCGGAACCCGTCGCTCAGGATGTTGAAGGACTGCTGGGTGATGGGCCACCAGCTCCAGTCCTGGTTCTGCGAGGACTCCTTCGTGGCGGGCACGAAGACCTCCTGGTTGTAGTTCTGACCGCTGAAGAACGGGCTGGGCTGCTCGCGCAGCGAGCCGACGACGTCGCGGGCCGGCGACCAACCGATGCCGCAGAACTCGATGAGGGCGTTGATGCCCTCGGGGGTCGTGGTCATCCAGACGGCGAAGTCCAGCGCCTCCTGGGGGTGCTGGCTGTTCGCGAGGATCGCGGCGGTCGAGCCGCCGAGGAAGCTCGACGCGTAGCCGGTCTGCCAGGTGGGCAGCGGGGCGCACTTCCACTTGCCCTCGGCGCCGCTGACGCCCTCGATCAGGGCGTCACCCCACGAGCCGGTCGCGACGGAGGCGATCGTGCCCGCGCTGGCGGCCGAGAACCAGGCCGGCGTGTAGGCGCCGTAGGCGGTCGTGACGATGCCGTCGTCGATCGCCTTGTCGAAGAACCGGGCGACGGTCAGGGTCGCCTCGTCGGTCATGTCGATGACCCAGCCGTCGTCCTCGGCGCGCAGCCACGAGGCACCGGCCTGGGTGGCGTAGGCGGCGAACAGCGAGGCGTCGGCGAGCGGGAAGGAGTCCATCAGCACGCCGGCCCCCTTGAGTTCGGTGCCGACCGCGGCCCATTCGTCCCACGTGGCGGGGACGCCGGCGCCGACGGTGTCGAAGACGGCGGGCTGGTAGAACATGCCCATCGGGCCGCTGTCCTGCGGGATCGCGTAGACGCCGTCGGTGTAGCTGACCTGGTTCCACAGCGTGGGGTCGTAGAGGTCGGCGTACTGGTCGGCGCCGTAGCGCTTCAGGTCGACGACGCCGTTGGCGAGGAGGAACTCGGGCAGCGAGCGCAGCTCGACCTGGGCGATGTCGGGCCCGGCCCCCGCGGCGAGCGCCGAGTACAGCTTCTGGTAGCCGCCCGCGTTGCCGCCGGGGATGAAGACGGTCTCGACCTGGACGCGCGACTGGCTCTTGTTGTACAAGGCGGTGACCTGGTCGAGGCCCTTGAGCCAGGCCCAGTACTGGAGCTTGACCGGGCCGTCGGCCGCGGGGATGGTCGGCAGGGAGTTCACGGAGGTCGTCCCGGGCGTGGCGCAGCCGGCGAGCATGGCAGTGGCGCCGGCGGTCACCCCCAGGCCGAGCAACTGCCGTCGGGAAATCGGGCTCATGTTCATCTCACTTCGTCGTGGGGCCGTGGCGTCAGCGACGCTAACACAAATTCGAGTGGTCGCTCGAATTTCACGGGCGAGGTGTCCGGGAGGTCGTAGAGTGGCCGATCATGACGACGACCGGCTCGACGACGAGCGACCCAGGAGGCGCGCCCGCGGGTGGTGCCGACGGTTCTCGTCCCACGCGTCGCGGCCCGTACGCGAAGTCGGCCGAACGCCGGCTCGCGATCGTCGAGGCGGCCTTCGAGGTGTTCTCGACCAAGGGCTACGTCGGCGGGTCGCTCCGTGACGTGGCGGACGTCGTCGGCATGAGTCAGACGAGCCTGCTGCACTACTTCCCGTCGAAGAGCGCGCTGCTGCTCGCGGTGCTCGAACGTCGCGACACGGTCTCGGACCGTTCGGCCGAGCCTCCCGACCGGGGTGACCTGATCGGGACCGTCCTCGGGCAGGCGCGACACAACGAGACGGTGCCCGGACTCATCGCGCTCTACGCGGTGCTGGCGGGCGAGGCGGTCACGACCGGCAACCCCGGCAGCGACTACGTGCGTGAGCGCTTCGAGCGTCTGCGTGCCGAGTACGGCGACGCCCTGCGAGCGCTGGAGGCGCGGGGTCGGTTGCGCCCCGGGGTCGACCCCGACCGGGCGGCGTCCGGGCTCGTGGCCCTGTGGGACGGCATCCAGCTGCAGTGGCTGCTCGACCCGGACCGCATCGACGTGGTGCAGCAGTTGCGGGACCACCTCGACCTGGTGGTCCTGCCCGACGACGCGGTCGACGGGGCATGAGCCGACTACTCGCCGCCCCGGGTGGCGGGACCGTCCGGGTCCCCGTGCCCGTCCGCTGGTACGAGCCGTGGCCGGTGTCGACGGGTTCGCCCGGGCCGACGCTGCTCTGGCTGCACGGCGGTGGGTTCTTCCGTGGGGGGCTCGACCAGCCGGAGGCGCACGACGTGGCGCGGTCGCTCGCCGCACGCGGGGTGAGGGTCGCCACGGTGGACTACCGCCTCGCGCCTCCTCCGGGTCTCGGTCTCGTGGCCGGGCGGCTGATGCCGTCGCGCAGCCGGTACCCGGGGGCACTCGACGACGTGGTGACGGCCTACGGCGAGGTGGCCGACCGGTCGCCCGAGGGCGTCATCGTCGGAGGCGCGAGCGCGGGGGCGTGCCTCGCCGCGGCGGCCACCCTCCGCACGATCGACGAGGGTCGCCCTCCGGTCGGCGCCGTCTTCGCCTACGGCCTCTTCCACCCCGCGCACCCCCGGGTGGCGGAGGCACGCCACCGGTCGGGCGGCCACCGGGGACTCAGCCACGCGAGGTGGGCGCTCGACGTGATGAACCGCAACTACGCCGGCTCGCGGACCGCGCTGGCCGACCGGCTCGCCTTCCCCGGAGGTCACGACCTCACGGGGTTCCCCCGGACGCTCGTGGTGAATGCCGAGCGCGACAACATGCGCGCCTCGGGCGACGTGTTCGCCGGGGAGCTCGCCGACGCGGGGGTCGACGTGCGGCACCACGTCCTGCCGGGCACCCGCCATGCCTTCCTGAACCGGCCCCGGCTGGCCGAGTACGCCCACACCGTCTCGCTCGTCGCGGAGTGGACCCGCGGCGGCTGACCTGCCCTGCCCTGCCCTGTCCTGTCCTGTCCTGTCCTGTCCTGTCCTGTCCGGTCCGGTCCTGCCCTGCCCTGCCCAGTCGACGGGTGCCCAGCGGGACCGGATTGACTGGTCGCCGTGAACACGCTCATCGTCACCGCCCATCCCGATCACGCCTCACTGACCTCCGGTGTCGCCCGACGGCTCGTGCAGGCCCTGCCGCCGGGCACGGTCGAGCTGGCCGACCTCGCGGCGGAAGGGTTCGACCCACGTTTCGGCACGGCGGACCGCGCGGCCTACCGTGGCCACCGGACCGTTCCCGCCGACGTCGTGCGCGAACAGGAGCGGATCGACCGGGCGGACCACCTCGTCCTGGCGTTCCCCGTCTACTGGTGGTCGATGCCCGCCCTGATGAAGGGCTGGATCGACAGGGTCTTCGTCAACGGGTGGGCGTTCGAGATCGACCCCGAGGGCGGTACGCGCCGCCGGCTCGGCAGGTTGACCGTGCACCTCCTCGCCGTGGCCGGCGACTCGGCCGGGACGTACGAACGGCACGGCTACGAGACGGCGATGCGGACGCAGATCGAGCACGGGATCGTGGACTACGTCGGCGCCCGGCGAGGCGCGACGATCGTCGTGCACGAGTCCGAGCGAGACGACGCCGACGCCCGGGACGCGCTCGTCGAGGACGCCGTCGACACGGTGGCTCGCGCCGTCCTCGGGAACGCGCCCCGCGCCTCCTCGGGGTCGACGGCCTGATCACGGGAAGATGAGGCCATGGACCTCTCCGTGTCGGACGCCGACCTGACCGACCTCCTCGACCGTGTCGGATCGACCCGATGGGCGACCGGCTGGCCCGTGGACGCCTGGCAGGCGGGGACCGACGAAGCCGTCCTGCGCCGCCTTGCGCGGCACTGGGTCACCGGCTTCGACTGGCGAGCCCGGGAGAGCCGCATGGCGTCGCTGCCGTGGGGCTCGGTGGACCTCGACGGCACCGCGCTGTCGTACCTCCGGTTCGAGGGCGAGGACTCGAAGCGACTGCCCGTGGTGCTCACGAACGGCTGGCCGAGCACGGCACTCGAACTGGTCGAGCTCGCCCGGCGGTTGTCACGGCCGTCCGAGCACGGAGGCGACCCCGACGACGCGATGACGGTCATCGTCCCCGCGCTGCCGGGGTTCCCGTTCTCGCCGCCCCGACCCACGCTCGGCGACCAGACGCACGAGCTGTGGCACCGTCTCATGACCGACGAGCTCAGGTTCTCCCGCTACGTCGCCCACGGCGGCGATCTCGGGGCGGGCATCACCTCCCGACTCGCTCAGAGCCACCCCGAGGAGGTGGCCGGCATCCACCTGCTCGCCGTGGGCGGTCCCCCGGAGTACGACCCTGCCGGTCTCGCATCCGACGAACGCGCACACCTCGACGAGGTCGCCTCGTGGTCGGCGACCGAGGGCGCCTACGAACACCAGCAACGGACGCGCCCGCTCACCCTGGCACCCGCCCTGTCGGACTCACCGGTCGGCCTGCTCTCGTGGCTGTTGGAGAAGCACCGCGCCTGGAGCGACTGCGCCGGTGACGTCTCGACGCGCTTCAGCGACGACTACCTCCTCGAGCTCGCCTCGCTGTACTGGTTCACCGGCGCGGCGTCCACGGCCCTGCGCCCGTACTGGGAGCACGCTGCCGGGCACACGACCCCGGTGATCCGGGTGAGCGTCCCGACGGCGGTCGCGGTGTTCCCCCGCGACCTGGTGCATCCCCCGCGCCGCTGGGCGGAACGGACCCACGACGTCGTCCGCTTCACCGAGATGCCGCGGGGTGGACACTTCGCACCGCACGAAGAACCCGAGCTGCTCGCGGCCGACATCGCGAGCTTCTCCCGCGATCTCACCTGAGTCGCCGCCCGCTGGCGACGCCGGGGCGGCCTGCCGGGTGCGGTCCCGAGGCCGAGTGCCCGAGCGGGTGCGAGGGCGGATGCCAGGCCGGTCGTCGTCAGCGGAAGTCGCCGACCTGACGGTCGACGGGCACGGTGCGGTCGACGACGACGTCACCGGTGTGGGCCGTCGTGGTGGTCTCGATCAGCACGATCTCGACCTCGTCGTCGGCGACGGGGTTGTGCGGCACTCCCCGAGGCACGACGTGGAACTGCCCGGAGGTGAGCAGCACCTCGTGGTCGTCGGGGAGCTGGATGCGCAAGGTGCCCGAGACGACGAGGAACATCTCGTCCTCGGCGTCGTGCGCGTGCCAGACGAGCTCGCCGAGCAGCTTCGCGACCTTCACGTACTGGTCGTTCACCTGCCCGACGACCCGCGGCGTCCAGTGCTCGGTCACCTGTCGGAGTTCGGCCGCGACGTCGATTCCCTGGAGTGCAGTCATGGGGCCATCCTCCCCGTACCGGGCCCCTCGCGGACGCCGGGGAGGGATGACAGCATGGAGGATGACCTCGAATCCCCCGCCCCCGACGGGCCGCACCACGTGGCGCGTCCTCCTCGCCGTCGCCGTGACGATCGCGGCGGCCTCGATCGTCCTGATCGTCCTCGATCCGGGGAAGTCGGGGTCGTACTTCACGCTGATCGGCATGCTCTGCCTGATCTGGCTGAGCGTCACCAACCTTCGAGGACTGAGGTAGATCGGGTCAGAACACGGCCACCGTCATGCCGGCGGTGGTCGCCGGCCGGTCCATGGCGGCCACGGCGTCGGGCAGGTCGTCGAAGGCGATGATCCGACCGATGGACTCCTGCGGACGCAGTCGGCCCGCGACGACGTCGTCGAGCATCGCGGCGTACTCGCCCACCGAGATGCCGTGACTGCCCAACAGTTCGAGTTCGTCGGCGATCACCCGCCCCATCGGGATCACCGGGGCGGCGTCGTCGTCGAGCAGCAGGCCCACCTGGACGTGTCGACCCCGCGGACGGAGGGACGCGACGGACGCGACGGACGTCACCCGGCTGCCGAACGCGTCGAGGGCGACGTCGGCGCCTCCCCCGGTGAGGGCTCGGACCCGGTCGACGGCGAGGTCGTCCATGGGGACGGTCTCGGCACCCAGTTCGGCGGCCCGTTCGAGGGCGGCGGGCGAGATGTCCGACGCGACGACGCGAGCACCGGCGGCCACCGCCACGGCGACCGCCGAGAGACCCACTCCGCCGCAGCCGAAGACGGCGACCCACTCACCCGCCCGGACGCGGGCCCGGGCGTGCAGGGCGTGGTACGCCGTGCCGAAGCGGCAGCCGAGCGCCGCCGCCTCGACGAAGCCGACCTCGTCCGGCAGGGCGATGACGTTCACGTCGGCGTGCGGGACGACCAACGACTCGGCGTACGAGCCGGGAAGGGTGAAGCCGGGCTGCTGCTGACGCGAGCACACCTGGGTGGCACCGGCACGGCACTCGTCGCACGTGCCACAGGCGAAGACGAACGGGGCGGTCACGCGGGTGCCGACGGCGACCCGGGCGACGTCGGCACCCACCGCCGTCACCACGCCCGCGAACTCGTGGCCCGGCACGTGGGGAAGGCGCACCGAGTCGTCGTGACCCTTCCAGGCGTGACAGTCGCTCCGGCACACCCCCGTGGCCGCGACGCGGACCACGACGCCGTGGGCGGGCGGCACGGGTGCCGGGAGGTCGACGATGGTCGGGATCGACCCGAACTGGTCGTACTGGACGGCGCGCATCCCCCGATCCTGACACGAGCGGGCGGACCGGACGCTCCCCGCCGCGGACGGCGACGGCCCACACCGGGTAGGAACGGTGCATGAGCCTCGCATCCACCCTCCTCCGCCTGACCGTCGGCGGCTTCTTCGTCGGCCACGGACTCCAGAAGCTGACCGGCGCCTTCGACGGTCCCGGACTCGCCGGCACCGAGCAGATGATGGCCGGCACGGGGATGCACCCCGCCGCCCGCAACGCCCGTCTGGTCGCGGTCACCGAGACCGCCGGCGGTGCCGCCCTCGCCCTCGGCGCGGCGACCCCGCTCGCCGCCGCCGGCATCGTCGGCACGATGGTCACCGCCGTCCGCAAGGTGCACCTCTCCAAGGGCCCGTGGGTGACCGAGGGCGGCTACGAGTACAACGCCGTCCTGATCGCCGCCGCCGCCGCCCTGGCCTCGGGCCCCGGCGGGCCGTCGGTCGACCAGCTCTTCGGCAAGAAGTCGTGGGGTGCCGGCGGAACGGTCTTCGCGCTCGTCGCCGGCGTCGTCGCCTCGTTCGTGGCGGTCGAGCTCGGCAAGCGGGCCACTCCCCCGGCCGAGCCGGGCTCGGACTCCTCGGCGGGCTGACCCGCCTCCCTCGTCTCGTCCCCAGGGCGCGACCCCCGACGTCGGGTGGTCGCGCCCTCCGTCCGTCCGGCGGGTGACGGTGGCCTCTGCGAGCATGGGGCCATGACACCGACGAGCACCGCGACCGACATCGACGCCGAGGCACTCGACCTGCTGCGGGCGCTCACCGGGCGCGACGACGCCGTCTTCCACGACGGGCAGCTCGAGGCCATCCGGGCGCTCGTCGCCGATCGTCGCCGGGCCCTCGTCGTCCAGCGCACCGGCTGGGGCAAGTCGGCGGTGTACTTCATCGCCACCCTGCTGCTGCGTCGACGCGGCACCGGCCCGACGCTGCTCGTCTCCCCCCTGCTCGCCCTCATGCGCGACCAGGTCGCCGCCGCCGCCCGGGCCGGGGTCCGGGCCGTCGCGGTCAACTCGGCGAACGCCCACGAGTGGTCCGACGTCCAGCAGCAGCTCGTCGACGACGAGATCGACGTGCTGCTCGTCTCCCCCGAACGACTCAACAACCCGCGGTTCCGCGACGAGCAGCTGCCCGTGCTCATCGCCCGGCTCGGCATGCTCGTCGTCGACGAGGCGCACTGCATCTCCGACTGGGGCCACGACTTCCGGCCCGACTACCGTCGCCTCGCCGACCTCATCCGCACCCTGCCCTCGGGCGTGCCCGTCCTGGCCACGACGGCCACGGCCAACGCCCGCGTCGTGGCCGACGTCGCCGAGCAACTCGCCGTGGGGCCGGGCGACGAGGTGCTGACGATCCGGGGGTCGCTGGCGCGCGCCTCCTTGCGTCTCGGCGTGCTGCAGCTGCCGACCTCGCGCGACCGACTCGGCTGGCTGCTCAGCCACCTCGCCGACCTGCCCGGCAGCGGCATCATCTACACGCTCACGATCTCGGCGGCCGACGACACCGCCCGACTGCTGCGCGAGGCCGGGCACGACGTGCGGTCCTACTCGGGCCGCACCGACCCCGAAGAACGCGAACAGCTCGAACAGCGCCTCAAGGGCAACGACCTCAAGGCACTGGTCGCCACGAGCGCCCTCGGCATGGGCTTCGACAAACCCGACCTCGGCTTCGTCATCCACCTCGGCGCGCCGTCGTCGCCCGTCGCGTACTACCAGCAGATCGGCCGAGCGGGTCGCGCCACCGACAACGCCGACGTGCTGCTGCTGCCCGGCACCGAGGACGCCGAGATCTGGCAGTACTTCGCCACGGCCTCGATGCCCTCCGAGGCGCGGGCGGCGGCCGTGCTGGCCGAGCTGGGCGAGACGCCGCTGTCGACGCCCGCCCTCGAGGCGCGGGTCGACGTCAAGCGCACCCCGCTCGAACTGATGCTCAAGGTGCTCGACGTCGACGGTGCCGTCCGCCGGGTCCAGGGCGGCTGGGTGAGCACGGGCCAGCCCTGGGTCTACGACGCCGAACGCTACGACCGCATCGCCGCGGCCCGGGTCGCCGAACAAGAGTCCATGCTCGCGTTCGAGCGCGGCCAGACCTGCCGCATGCAGATGTTGCAGGTCGATCTCGACGATCCGGCCGCCGAGCCCTGCGGGCGGTGCGACGTCTGCGCGGGCACCTGGTACCCGACCGACATCGTCGGCGAGGCGGCGACCTCGGCCGCGAGCACCCTCGACCGGGTCGGCGTCGAGATCGACCCCCGGGCCCAGTGGCCCACGGGCGCCGACCGGGCCGGGGTCGCCGTCAAGGGCAAGATCCCCGAGGGCGAACGGGTCGAGCCGGGTCGGGCGCTCGCCCGACTGACCGACCTGGGGTGGGGCAACACCCTACGCGAGGTCTTCGCGGCGACCGCCCCCGACGCTCCCCTGTCGAAGCACCTGCTCGACCGGGTCGTGCGCGTCCTGAAGGAGTGGCCGTGGGCCGAACGCCCGGTGGGGGTCGTCGCGATGCCGTCGACGTCACGGCCGCAGCTCGTCGGGTCGCTGGCCGAGGCGATCAGCACCGTCGGGCGGTTGCCGCTGCTCGGCACGCTCGGCAGCGCCCGCCCCTCGGCCGGCCGCGGCCAGGGCGGCAACAGCGTCTACCGTCTGGCCGACGTCTGGCAGTCCTTCGAGGTCGGCCCCGAGTTGGCCGCGGCCCTCGCCGACGTGTCCGGGCCGGTGCTGCTCGTCGACGACCTGGTCGACAGCCGCTGGACGCTCACGGTGGCCGGACGCGACCTGCGCCGCGCCGGGGCCCCCGCCGTGCTGCCCTTCGCCCTCGCGGTGGTCGGCTGAGTCGTCCCCGGCGGGCCGCCGCGTCGTCGCCCGGCGGGCCACCGCGTCGTCCGACGCGAGACCGCCGGGGCTCGCTCAGCGCTCGAACCGCATGCCGTCCCGGGTCAGGGTGCTGTGCCGCATCAACCAGACGTCGCGTGGGTAGTTCTGGTGCATCCGCCACGGTGACCGCGATCCCTGCCGGGGCATCAGGTGCACCCCGCGCGACACGTACCCGCTCGTCAGGTCGATCAGCGGGCTCGTCGGTCCCGGCCGCTCCGGCGCGATCGGCACGGCCGACCGGTACCCGTGACGATCGGCGTGACGCAGCAGCCGGGAGACGTAGTGCACGACGAGGTCGATCTTCAGCGTCCACGACGCGTTCGTGTACCCGATGGCGAACGCCAGGTTCGGCACCCCCGAGAGCATGAACCCCTTGTAGGTCAGCCGGGTCGCCGGGTCGACCTCCACCCCGTCGACCGACAACCGCATGCCGCCGAACAGCAACAGGTTGAGACCGGTCGCCGTGACGACGACGTCCGCGGGCAGCTCGTGCACCCGCTGGCCGTCGCGACCCGCGACCCGGACGCCGCCGGCCGTGAACGAGTCGATGTCGTCGGTCACGATCGACGCCGACCCCGAGCGCAACGCCCGGAACAGGGCGCCGTCCGGGGTGATGCAGAGTCGCTGGTCCCACGGGTCGTAGCTCGGCTGGAAGTGCCGGTCGACGTCGAAGTCGTCCGGCAGGCGCCGGGCCACCTGGGCCCGGAGGAACGCCTTCATCTTCTCGGGCGAACGTCGGCTCGTCTGGAAGCTGAGCAGCGCCATGCCGATGCTGCGCCACCGGATCAGCCGGTCGTCGACGGCCTGCGGCAGCAGTCGACGCCACGCACGGGGCTCCTTCCGGCGCGAGGGAAGGGACAGCACGTAGGTCGGCGAACGTTGCAGCATGGTGACCTGCTCGGCGCTCTCGGCGAGGGCGGGCACCAGGGTCACCGCCGTCGCCCCCGATCCGATCACGACGACGCGCTTGCCGCTCACGTCGAGGTCCTCCGGCCAGTGCTGGGGGTGCACGACGCGTCCGGCGAACGAGTCCTGCCCCGGGAACGCGGGCGACCAGCCCTCGTCGTAGCGGTAGTAACCCGAGCAGACGAACAAGAACGAGCACGTGATCGTGACGCGACGAGCCGCCGGGGCGGCACCCGCGCCTCCTGCGCTCGGCTCCTCGCCGGCGGCGGACGACGCGTCCGCTGCCACCGCGCTCGCGACCTCGATCGTGACGGTCCACCGGGCCTCGGCGGAAGACCAGTCGGCGGCGACCACGCGGTGCCCGAACCGGATCAGCCCGGCGGCGCCCGTCTCGTCGGCCGTGTCACGGACGTACTCCCTGATCGCCTCGCCCGGGGCGATCGCCCGCGCGTCGCGCCAGGGTCGGAACCCGTAGCCGAGGGTGAACATGTCGCTGTCCGACCGGACCCCCGGGTAGCGGAAGAGGTCCCAGGTGCCACCGACCGCCGCACGCGCCTCGACGACGGCCAGGCTGCGACCGGGGAAGTCCCGGCGGAGCTGGGCCGCCACGCCGACCCCGGACAGGCCGGCGCCGACGACGAGCAGGTCGACGTGCTCGACGCCTCCCCCGGCGGGGCGGTCGTCACCACCGGCGGGGCGGTCGTCACCACCGGCGGGGCGGTCGTCGCCTTCGCCCGGGACCGAGGAGGCGCGGGTCGCGTCGCTCACGGGACCAGCACGAGCCGGATCGGGTCGCCTTCCTTACGTTCGAGCATCTGCACCGCCCGTTCGGCCTCGGCCAACGGCACGGTGGCGCTCACCGACCGGGAGAACTCGAGCCTCCCCCGGGCCGTCAGCGCGACGAGCGTCGTGACGTCGGCGGGCTCGGAGCCGTAGTGGCCGAGGACCTGCTGCTGCAGGAAGCTGAACTTCGTGCCGTCGGTGATCGTGATCGGCTGGTCCGACAGGCCGACGAGCGTCAACCGTCCCCGGTATCCGAGGCAGGCGATGGCCTGCTCGCGCACGGCGGGCACCCCCGCGAAGTCGAAGGCCCGGGCGAGTCCGCGGCCACCGGTCGCCCGGCCGAGCGCCACGGCGAAGTCCGGGTCGGCGGGATCGAGCGCGAGGTCCGCACCGAACTCGAGCGCCCGGGCCCGGGCACCGGGCAGGGGGTCGACCGCGACGATCGGCGCGGCTCCGAGCAGGGAGAGCAGCTGGACGGCGTGGGCACCGAGGCCGCCGACGCCCCAGACGCCGACCGCCGTACCGGGCCGGGTGTCGGCGGTCGTGGTGAGCGCAGCCCAGGGAGTCGACACGGCGTCGGGGATGAAGCAGGCCTGCTCGAACGGCAGGGAGTCCGGGATCTTCACGACCGTGTCGGCGCGGGCCACGGCGAACTCGGCCCACCCGCCGTCGTAGTCGACGCCGCGGGTGAAGACCTGGCCGTCGCGCTCCTCGCCGGCCTGCAGCAGGACGCGGTCGCCGACGGCGACGTGCGTGACGCCGTCGCCCACCTGGTCGACCGTGCCGGCCACCTCGTGGCCGAGGGTGACGGTGTCGCCCGGCAGGTGCAGCGGCGTGAGCGACCCCTGGATCAGGTGCACGTCGCTGAGGCAGACGCCGGCGGCGGCGACGGCGATGCGCACCTGCCCCGGGCCGGCGTCGGGGGTGGGCACCTCGGTGACCGAGAAGTGGCGGGTGCTGACGTCGAGGCGTCCGGCGAGCATGGTGGCTCCGTCCTGCGGGGCCCGGTCGGTCGGCTCTGACCGTGGGGCGTGACCGCACATCGGGTGCGACGGTACGCCTCCGACACGGATGTTGCACGCTGCACCCGCCGCGGGTCGGCGGGCCGACGGCGAGACCCCGGGACGTCGGCGAGACCCCCGCGCACTCACGGGGGTCTCGGCGACGATCCGGGGTCCGAGGCGGGTCCTACCCGCGACGGGGCTCGTCGTCCGCGGCGGCGTCGGCGAGGTGCTCGTCCGCCCGCCGACCGTCGGTGCCGACCATGGCGTGCAACGAGCCGGTCGAGATGCGGTCGGGCGAGGTGCCCTCGAGCGAGCCCAGCCCACCCGCGCGACCGTCGAGCAGGCGCGCGGCGGCCGGGCCGGCCGAAGCGGAGTCCGAACCCGAGCCCGAGTCCGACCCCGAGGAGGCGCCGTGACCGTCCGCGTTCATGGTCGCCTCGTCGAAGGGCGCGCGACCCGACAGCACGGTCTCGACGCGGTCCTTGTCGATCTGCTTCGTCCAGGTGCCGACGAGGATCGTCGCGACGGCGTTGCCCGTGAAGTTGGTCAGGGCGCGCGCCTCGGACATGAACCGGTCGATGCCGACGATGACGCCGACGCCGTCGACCAGGTCGGGGCGGTGTGCCTGCAGGCCTCCCGCGAGGGTGGCGATGCCGGCACCCGTGACGCCGGCGGCACCCTTCGAGGCGATCATCATGAACAGCAGCAGCGAGACCTGCTCGCCGACGTCGAGCGGCGTGCCCATGGCGTTGGCGATGAAGAGCGACGCCATGGTCAGGTAGATCGCGGTGCCGTCGAGGTTGAACGAGTAGCCGGTCGGCACGGTGATGCCGACGACGGGCTTCGAGACGCCGAGGTGCTCCATCTTGGCGATGAGGCGGGGCAGCGCGACCTCGCTCGACGAGGTCGAGACGATCAGCAGGTACTCACGTCCGAGGTACTTCATCACCCGGAAGATGTTGACGCCCGTGACGAGCTTGAGGATCGTGCCGAGCACGACGGCGACGAAGAGGATGCACGTGATGTAGAAGGCGACCATCAGGGTGCCGAGCGCCACGATGGCGGCGACGCCGGTCTCGCCGACCACCGCGGCGATCGCACCGAACGCACCGATCGGGGCGACCCACATGATCATCGCGAGGATGCGGAACACCAGCACCTGCAGGTTGCGGACGCCCTCGAGGATGGTCGCGCCGCGATCGCCCATGCGCTGCAGGGCGAAGCCGACGAGCAGGGCCACGAACAGCGTCTGCAGGATGGAGCCGCTGGTCAGCGACGACACCAGCGTCTCGGGGATGATGCCGAGCAGGAAGCCCGCCGTGCCACCGGCCTCCTCGGCGGCGGGCGCCTCGTATCCGGTCGAGCCGATCATCAGGCCCTCGCCCGGGTGGATCAGGTTGCCGACCACGAGGCCGATGGCCAGGGCGAAGGTCGACATCGCGATGAAGTAGCCGAGCGCGAGCCCGCCCACCTTGCCGACGGTCGCGGCCTTGGCGATGGAGCCGACGCCGAGCACGATCGTGCAGAAGATCACCGGCGCGATCATCATCGAGATGAGCGACACGAAGGCGGTGCCGATCGGTTTCAGCTGCACGGCGACCTCGGGTGCCGTGAGGCCGACGACGATGCCGGCCGCGACGGCCACGATCACCGCGATGTAGAGCCAGTGCGAGCGGTCGATCCGGCGCCGGGGGCGGACGCCGCCCGTCGTCGTCGTTCCGCCGGGTGTGGGGGTCTGCGGGCCCTTGTGCGTCTTTGCCATGGGGGTCTTCCTCGAGCTCGTGACCGGCGGCGTCGTCGTCGACGGTCGTGCGGGGTTCGTCGCCGCGACTCTCGCCGGTCGCCGGGTGGGCGTCGACGTTGTGGTCATACTGGTCGCGCCGGTGGTGCGTCATGATGGACCCCGGCCGCAGCGCAGCGAGGAGCCCGCCCGAGATGACCGTCGACCCCACCCGGTGGAGCATCGCCACCCGGCTGTTCGCCCTGCTCGTGGTCTTCGTCGTCGCCGTGACCCTGCTGGCGACGGCCTGGACGATCCGGTCGGCCCGCGACGACGCCGATCGCTCGGCGGCACGGGCCTGCCTGGCGCTCGCCACCTCGATCGCCGACAACCCGTACGTCGTCGACGCGATGGGGACGTCCGACCCGAGCGCCCGTCTGCAGCCCTACGCCGTGGCCCTGATGAGCGACACGTCGACCGACTTCGTCACCATCATGCGGCCCGACCGCACGCGCCTGACGCACCCCGACCCCGACGAGATCGGCCGCCCGTTCGTCGGCACGATCGCCCCGGCCCTCCGCGGGGAGTCGTTCACCGAGACCTACGCCGGCACCCTCGGCCCGTCGGTGCGCGCGGTCGTGCCGATCGAGGGCGACGGCGAGGTCGTCGCCCTCGTGTCGGCCGGGGTCACGGTCGACACCATCACGCAGTCGGTCGGTGAGCGGCTGCCGCTCGTGTTCGCGGCCGCCGGGGCGACCGTGGTGCTCGGCGGCGTCGTCTCGTGGCTGCTCAGCCGGTACCTGCGGCGGGTGACCTGGGGCCGCGGTCCGGAGGAACTCGCCCGGATGTTCGCGTACTACGAGGGCGTGCTGCACTCCGTGCGCGAGGGTCTCGTGCTCGTCGACGACCGCGGCCGACTGACGCTCTACAACGACCAGGCGGCCGAGCTGCTCGACCTGCCGCCCGGGGGCATCGCCGCTCCCGTCCCGCTGACCGACCTGCAGCTGCCCGACTCGCTCCGCGAGCTGCTCGCCTCCGGACGCCGCGCCTCCGACGAGGTGCACGTGACCGACGACCGCGTGCTGGTCGTGAACCAGGAGGTCACCGAACCCACCGAGGGCCCGTCCCACCCGTCGCCCTCGACCGGACGAGGAGGCGCGACACCGTCAGGAGGCGCGGCACCGGTCACCGGCGCCACCCGCCCGCGCTCCCGCCGCACGCTCGGGACCGTGACGACCCTGCGCGACCACACCGAGCTCACCCACCTCACCGGCGAGGTCGAGACCATGCGCACCCTCTCGGACGCGCTGCGCTCGCAGACCCACGAGTTCTCGAACCGGTTGCACACGATCGTGTCGCTGATCGAGCTCGGGCGTGGCGACGAGGCCCTCCGGTTCGCGGCCGACGAGCTCGACCTCGGCCAGCGGCTCGCCGACCGGGTCGTGGCCTCGATCGACGAGCCGACGCTCGCCGCCCTGCTGCTCGGGAAGGCGGCGCAGGCCCGCGAACGGTCGATCGACCTGCGCGTCGACGTCGAGCCCGACCTGGGGACGATCGACGTCGAGCCCGGGGACCTCGTCACGATCCTGGGCAACCTCGTCGACAACGCTTTCGACGCGGTCGCCCCGACCCTCGACGCCCCGGCCCCCTCCCCCGATCCCACCGGCCGCCCGGCCCGTCCGCCCCGGGTCGAGGTGACCGTCGCCCGGGTCGAGGGCGGCGTCCAGCTCGACGTCGAGGACGACGGTCCGGGGCTCGACGACGTCGAGCTCGCCTTCCGGCGGGGGTTCAGCACCAAGCCGACGTCGGCGGGCGGACGGGGCATCGGCCTCGCGCTCGTCCGCCAGGCCGTGGGTCGGGTCGGCGGTCGGCTCGACGTCTCCACGGGACCCGACGGGACCACCTTCTCGGTGCTGCTGCCCGACCGGCGGCCGGACGACGTCGACACCACCGCCCGACGTCGGGGTGGGGTGCGGTCGTGACCGGCGCCTCCTCGTCCGTCGACCCGGTCCGCGTGCTCGTCGTCGAGGACGAGCCCCTGACCGCGGAGGCGCACGTCGCGTACCTCGACCGGCTGGACGGCTTCGAGGTGGTCGGCCGGGCGCGGGACGGACGCGAGACCCTCGACGCGGTCCGCGCGCTCGGCGGCCCCCACGGGCGCGGTCTCGACCTCGTGCTGCTCGACATGAACCTGCCCGACACGCACGGTCTGCAGCTCTGCCGGGCCCTGCGGGCGGCGGGGTCGAGCGTCGACGTCATCGCGATCACGGCCGTGCGGGACGCCTCCGTCGTGCGGACCGCGGTGTCGCTCGGCATCGTCCAGTACCTGATCAAGCCGTTCACCTTCGCGACGTTCGCCGACCGGCTCGGGGCCTACCGGGCGTTCCGCGAGTCGCTGGCGACCGGGCAGGGACAAGTGACCCAGTCGGACGTCGACTCGGGGTTCGCCACCCTGCGCCGGGCATCGGCACCGACGCTGGCCAAGGGCCTCGCACCGGCCACGCTCGAGCAGGTCGTGGCGGTGCTGCGTCGCGGCGGATCGCCGTCCGCGGGCGAGGTGGCGGACGCCGCCGGGGTGTCGCGGGTGACCGCCCGCCGGTACCTCGAGCACCTCGCCGACACGGGGGCGGCGACCCGCGAGCCCCGGTACGGCAGCCCGGGCCGACCCGAGCACGGCTACCGCTGGAACTGAGCGGACGGCCTGTCCTGCGGGTCAGCGCCGGACGAGCCGCGCGATCTCGGGCAGCGCCGCGAGGGTGCCGGATGCCCCGTGCTGGTCGGGGTCGAGGGCGAGACGCCTCAACCCGGCACGCGTGTAGGTGCCGACGTCGGCCACGAAGTCGGCGGGCGCGCGCCAGACCAGCCGGTCGGCCGACGACGCGTCGAGGCCGCGGGCGAGGGCGGCGTCCCGGGCACGCTCGGGCGAGGTGAAGGCGAGCAGGGTCGGGGTGCCCTCGTCCACGACGGCGAAGGGCCTCGAGGCCCCGGCCGTGCCGCGGTCCACGAACCACCAGGCCTCGAGTCGGAACGCCGAGCGCCACAGGGCGACCGGGTCGTCGACCACGACGGCCGTGGTCCGCACCGGCGTCGCGTCGACCACAGGGGGCGGCACGACGACCGGTGCCGCGCTGCCGGGAGCCACCCGAGGAGGCGCGGGCCGCGTCACCGGCGTCGGTCCCGCCGGCGGGGCCGCCCGGTCGACGACCTTCTCGAGCCGGGCTCGACGGCGCTGTCCCAGACCGATCCTCACGAGCACGATGCCGCCGGCGACGAGGACGGCGACCACGGCGAGGGCGACCACGACGTCGACGGACGACTGCCGACCGGGCGCCACGAGCCCGACGAGCAGCACCGACGCGCCGATCGGCGACCCGACGACGGCGATCGCGAGCAGCACGACTCCCCAGGTGAGTGCTGCGGTGCCCGACGGGCCGCGACGGCTCGACGGACGGCGGGGGTCGGAGGGGTCGGGGCTCGGCATCGGTCCAGCGTAGGGCGGCCGGCCGGGTGAGGCCCGGGTGCGGCAGCGGTGCCCGCTGCGACCCCGCCGCGGCTCCGCGGTGGCAGCGACGGCGTCGCGCGCCCCAGGTGATCGACGGAGCCGTCCGTCGGCACTACGCTCCGACCATGGCCGACACGCGTGGACCCCAGATCGTCCGAGGCGACCCCGAGGTGACCCGGGCGACGCTCGACCTGAAGCTGCCGGTGGCGATGCTGCCCGGCCTCGTGCGTCGAGCACTGCAGGCGAGCCCCACGTTCTCGTTGGGCGACGCCGACGAGACGGGGGCCACGCTTCTGCGTCGGTCGGCGTCGGCCAGCGGCACGGACACCGTGAGGCTCGACTTCGCGGCGTCCGACAAGGGCAGCCGGGTCTCGGCCGAGGTCCACTCCCCCGGCGGCACGATCGGCACGTCGGTCAAGCGCCGCGACGACGACACGACCGCCCTGTTCGAGGCGATCGCGAAGGCCGCCGGGCCCTTCTGACCGGTGACGGGGCACGGGCCGACACCGCGCCTCCCTCGGGGGCGCCGACGGGTCAGACGCCCACGATCCAGGTGTCCTTCGCGCCCCCGCCCTGCGACGAGTTGACGATCATGCTGCCCTCGGGCGCCACGCGGGTCAGAGCCAGGTCGGCGAGCACGCTCTCACCCGCCCCGGTGCCGGTGAGGTACACGAAGCAGCGGAGGTCGACGTGCCGGGGCTGCAGCCCGGTCGGGGTCAGGGTCGGGTGCGACGACAACGTCACCACCTCCTGCGCGACCCAGCCGGACGGGTCCCGGGCGATCTCGGCCCGACGCTCGGCCACGACCGCCGCGCTGGCCGAGGGGCCGATCAGGACGCCGCGACCCCCCTCGCCGTCGACCGGCTTCGTGACGAGCTCGCCCACCCGGTCGAGCACCGCGAGCCGCTCGGCCGGGTCGCCCGTCCGGTAGGTCGGCACCGACTCGAGCAGCGGACGCTCGCCCAGGTAGTACCAGATGAGGTCGGGTACCGCGCAGTACATCGCCTTGTCGTCGACCAGCCCGTTGCCGGGGGCGTTGGCGAGCACGACGCCGCCCGCCGCCGCCACGTCCATCAGGTGCTCGCCGAGCAACGGGTCGTGCGGCGCGTGCACGTCGACCAGCTCGCGGTCGAGCCGCAGGTAGAGCGCGTCGACGACGGCGCCGGTCCTGCGGTCGACGACCCGCGCCTCCCGGACCTCGACGTCGTCGGCCTGCAGCAGCAGCAGCCCCGCGCCCTCGGCGAGGGTACGGTGCTCGTACCAGGCCGGGCTCGCGGGGCCCTCGCTGAGGAGCGCGCCGACCGGCTCGCCCCCGCCCCGAGGAGGCGCGGTGTGCGCCAGCAGCCTCGCCCTCAGCACCGAGAACACGCTCGTCGGGTCGAGCAGCCCCGCCGGCCGCGGAGCGTCCGGCACCACCTCGTCGAGCAGCCGTCGCACCGCGATCGAGAACGCGGCCCCGCTCGGTGCCCGGACGTTGTCCTCGAGCACGCGCCAGTCACCGAGCTCGTCGCGCACGAGGTCGAAACCCTGCACCGCCGCGCGCACGGCATCCGCGGGCAGCCGGGTGGCCTCGGTCCGCCACCCCGCCGCGCCGACGACCTGCTCGTGGGTCAGCACGCCGTCCGCGACGACCCGGCGCTCACCGTAGGCGTCGCGGAGGAACGCCTCGATCGCCCGGGCGCGCTGGGTCAGGCCGGCCTCGAGGCGGCTCCACTCGTGCCGCGTGACGATGCGGGGCACGAGGTCGCAGTGGAACGCCCGGTGGTCGCCGCCGACGCCGAACCCGAGACCGGCCCGCTCGCACCAGGCGTCCCGCGCGACGGCGCGGGCGCGGGCCTCCGTCGCGCCGAGCTGCTGGAAGAAGCCGGCGACGTCCCGGTAGGCCGGGCGGGGGTGGAGTCCCGGGCCGATCGCCTCGTCGCCGGCACGGAACCGGTACCCCACGAGGGTCGGCGCCGGGTCGTCGAGCCCGGCGGCGGGGCCGTGCGTCTCGCGGACGACCAGGTCGACCACGTCGTCGAGCCGTCCCCTCTCGGCGAAGGCGGCGCGCTGCCGGTCGGCCGAGTTGCCCCGGGCGAGCGTGGCCTCGGCGAGGTCGGACACGGTCTGCCAGTCGCCGAACTCCTCGAGTTGTGGCCGCAGCCGGGTCACGAGCTGCCGGACGGCCTCGGCCGCGGGCAACCGCGAGGGGTGCTGCTCGAGGTCGAGCAGCTCGCCGGCGAGCCCGCTGCGCGCCGCCTGCCACATCGCGGCCCGGTGCAGCGGCGCCGCCCGGTGCCGGGCGGGGCGGCCGGCCTCGACGTCCGTCTCGGCCCGGCGCACCGCGGCGCGGTAGAGGCCGGCGATCAGCACCGCGTCGTCGACCAGCGGGCAGGCGTCGCAGGTGCGCAGCTCGAGGGTGGGCGCGTGGCTCGAGGGCCGGACGTCGAAGTAGGCCATGCCGCTGTCGGCGATCACGCCCGACCCGATGAGGTCGGCGAGCAGCTGGTCGTACTCGGCGGCGTCGGCCATCGGGCCGGTCGCCCCGGCGCTCGGCCACCGTTGCCAGATGAGCGAGCGGGTGCTCGCGTAACCGGTGTCCTGCCCGTTGAGGTAGGGCGAGCTGGCGCTCAGGGCGAGCAGGGCGGGCAGCACCGGGGCGATCCGCCCGGCGACGTCCACGGCGAGGTCGCGGTCGGCGACGCCCACGTGGATCTGCAGGCCGCAGATCAGCTGCTCGTCGACGAGCAGGCGGTACTGCTCGTGCATGCGCCCGTAGCGCCCGGTCGTGGTCAGTTCGAAGTCGGCGACCTCGCTGCGCGGGGCCGTGCCGACGGCGCCGATGGCGAGCCCCTCGGCGGTCGTCACCTCGACGAGGTCCCGACGGAGGGTCAGGATCTCACGCCGCAGGTCGTCGAGCGTGGTCACGACCGGGACGTTGGTCTCGATCGTGGTGCGCTGCAGTTCGGCCCCGTAGCGGTCGGCAGGCAGCCGGGCGAGGAGGTGCGGCGCCCTGGCCGACAGACGCCCCGTCTCGAGGTCGATCAGGTGCAGTTCTTCTTCCGCCCCCAGCGTCAGCTCTGCGCTCATGCCTGCACAGTACGGGCGTGGCCCGGTTCTGCCCGCCTCTTCATGAGGATTTCACATGAACGGGTCACGAGGAGGCGCGGCCCCGTCGGCCGCGGAGTCAGACCCGAGCGGTCTGGCGCACCCCCGCGGCGGGCAGCAGCACGCCGTCGATGAGCCCGACGAGGTAGTCGCGGTCGACGGGCTTCCGGAGGACGAGCACCCGGTACGACACCATCGACGGGGTGACGAGGGCGAGTGCCTCGATGTCGGTGTCGGCCGCGATCTCGCCTCGCTCGAGGGCGCGGCGCAGCAGCAGGCGGTTGGCCTCGGCACGGGGTTGGACGATCGCGGCGTCGACGGCCTCGGCCAGCTCGGGCGTGGTCGAGAGCATCGTCACGACGCCCGCCATGACCCGCATCTTCTTCTCGGCGTCGTCAATGCTGTGCGGCTTGATCATCGCCAGGAGGTCTCCGCGCAGCGTGCCGGTGTCGGGCAGGCCGTCGAGGTCGACGGCCCCCTGCTTGAGGCAGGCCACCGCGTCGACGACGAGCTCGCCCTTCGAGGCCCAGCGACGGTAGAGCGTGGCCTTGCCGGCCTTGGCGCGCGCGGCCACCATCTCGATGGTCATGCCCTCGAAACCGGTCTCGGCGAGCACGTCGATGGTGCACCGGAGGATCTCGGGGTCGCGGCTGTGGTCGCGCTTGCGACCCGGTCGCGAGGGGGTCGCGGGGTCGGTCTCGGCGGGCGTCGTCGCCACGCCTTCCCTGTCGGTCATGGGGGCGACTCTACCTCGGATGTTTACGAAACTGCCTGTATCCGAAACTCGCGAGACTCGTATATGCTCGCGCTCATGTCTCAGGCCTCCACCTCCCCTGACGGCGCGACCCGCGCCTCCTCGTCCTCTGCCACCCCGCCGCCGTCCCGGCGCTGGTGGACCCTCACCACCGTCGCCCTCGCCCAACTGATGGTCGTCCTCGACTCGACCGTCGTGAACATCGCGCTGCCCGCCGCCCAGACCGACCTCGGCTTCTCGGACGGTGACCGGCAGTGGATCATCACCGCCTACTCGCTCGCCTTCGGCAGCCTGCTGCTCGTCGGCGGTCGCGTCAGCGACCTGATCGGCCGCAAGCGCACGTTCATCATCGGCCTGATCGGCTTCGCCCTCGCCTCGGCCCTCGGCGGTGCGGCCGGCACCTTCGGGCTGCTCGTCTTCGCCCGCGCCCTGCAGGGCGCGTTCGGCGCCCTGCTCGCCCCCACCGCCCTCGCCGTCTTGACCACCACCTTCACGATCCCGAAGGAGCGCGCCCGCGCGTTCGGCGTGTTCGGGGCGATCGCCGGTGCCGGCGGGGCCATCGGCCTGCTCCTCGGCGGGTTCCTGACCCAGTACGCCTCGTGGCGCTGGAACCTCTACATCAACGTCGTCATCGCCGCCGTCGCGATCGTCGGGGCCGCGATCTTCGTGTCGCACGTCACCCGCACCGGACCGCGACCCAAGCTCGACGTGCCCGGCACGCTGCTCGTCTCCGGCGCGCTCTTCTCGCTCGTCTACGGCTTCTCGAACGCCGAGACACAGGGCTGGGACTCGCCGCTGACCTGGGGCTTCCTGGCGGCGGCCGTCGTGCTGCTCACCTCGTTCGTCGCGTGGCAGCGCCGGGCCGAGCACCCCCTGCTGCCCCTGTCGATCGTGCTCGACCGCAACCGGGGTGCCGCCTACGCGTCGGTGACCATCGCGGGTGCGGGCATGTTCGGCATCTTCCTGTTCGTGACGTACTACCTGCAGACCTCGCTCGGGTACACGCCGACCAAGACCGGCCTGGCCTTCCTGCCCATGATTGCGATGCTCGTCCTCGCGGCCCAGCTGTCGACGAACATCTTCGTGCCGCGCTTCGGGCCCAAGATCATGGTGCCGTTCGGCATGACCCTCGGCGTGGTCGGCATGCTGCTGCTCACCCGGCTCGACCTCGAGAGCATGTACGCCGCCAACGTCCTGCCGGCGTTGATGGTGTTGGGCTTCGGCATGGGCTCGATCATGCCCGCGTCGATCCAGACCGCCACGCTCGGCGTCGACCGCGGACACGCGGGCGTCGCCTCGGCCATGGTCAACACGAGCCAGCAGGTCGGCGGGTCGATCGGCACGGCACTGCTCAACACCCTGGCGGCGACCGCGGCCGCGAACTACGTGGCCGACCACCTGCCCGCGACCGGAGCCGTCGCGGCCGAGGCCGCCGTGACCGGCTACGCCACGGCGTATTGGTGGGGAGCAGGGTTCTTCGCGGTCGGCGCGGTCATCGCGGCCCTGCTGTTCCGTCGCCGCGTCCCGCAGTCGGACGACGTGGACGCGTCGGCCTCGCCCGCCGTGGACGCACCGGTCCCGGTGCACTGACGCGACCCCCTAGCCCGGACAACCCGCGCCTCCTCACCCCTAGGGGCCGGGGAGGCGCGGGTCGTCCGGGCGACGGACGTCGCGTCGGTCAGGACGCGGCTTCGTCCTCGTCGTAGCGGTCGACGCTGATCGTCGGGATCGACGCCGTGATGACGGAACCGTCGGCTCGCATCAGCCCTCGGAGGTCGCTCGTCGTGGGGACGCGCGTGGTGATGCGCGGCCCCTGACCCTCGAGGGCCACCCGCACCGGAGCCTCGGGGGTGACCCGGAACTCGTCGCCGCGGACGGACAACGTCACGGCGTCGCCCGTCTCGACGGTGAAGACGATCTCGTGCTGGGCGAGGTCGACGCGCACCCGGCTGCCCTTGATCGCGACGCGGAACGAGAGCTCGTCCCAGTCGGCCGGCAGGCGCGGGTCGAAGGTGATCGAGCCGAGCCAGTCGCGCATGCCGCCGTACCCGTTGACCAGCGCGCTCCAGATGCCGCCGGTCGACGCCACGTGGACGCCGTCGGACGTGTTCTTGTGCAGGTCGGCCAGGTCGACGTACAGGGACGACAGGAAGTACTGCTGCGACAACTGGTGGTGGCCCACCTCGGCCGCGATGATCGACTGCACGACGCCGGACAGGGTCGAGTCGCCCGTCGTCAGCGCGTCGTAGTACTCGAAGTTGCGCAGCTTCTGCTCGGGCGTGAACTCGTCGCCCTGCAGGTAGAGCGCGAGCACGACGTCCGCCTGCTTGAGCACCTGGAAGCGGTAGATCACCAGCGGGTGGTAGTGCAACAACAGCGGTCGCTTGTTCGCCGGGGTGGCCTCGAGGTCCCAGAGCTCTTTGTCGAGGAACTGGGCGTCCTGCGGGTGGATGCCCCGGTGGTCGTCGTACGGGATGTGCATCGCCTCGGCGGCGAGCTGCCACCCCGTGATCTCGTGCTCCTCGAGGCCGAGGCGGTCGACCATCCGGTCGAACGCGACGGGAGAGTCGTCCTTCAGGCGGGTGACCGCCCGGACGGCCGCCCGCAGGTTCGCGCGCGCCATGACGTTCGTGTAGAGGTTGTCGTCGACGACGGTCGTGTACTCGTCGGGCCCGGTGACGCCGTCGATGTGGAACCGCTGGTCGCCGTTCGAGCGCCAGAAGCCGAGGTCGGCCCACAGTCGCGCCGTCTCGACGAGGATGTCGACGGCACCTCTCTGCAGGAAGTCCTCGTCGCCGGTCGCCTGGACGTACTGGCTGAGGGCGTGGCTGATGTCGGCGTCGATGTGGTACTGGGCCGTGCCGGCGGCGTAGTACGCGCTCGACTCGAGCCCGTTGATGGTGCGCCACGGGAACAGCGCGCCGCGCTGGTTCAACTCGACGGCCCGGTCACGGGCGGCGTCGAGCATGCCGAGACGGAACCGCAGGGCGTTGCGGGCCACGTTGGGCGAGGTGTACGTCAGGAACGGCAGGACGTAGATCTCGGTGTCCCAGAAGTAGTGTCCGCCGTAGCCCGACCCCGTCACGCCCTTGGCCGCGATCCCCTGACCGTCGGTCCGGGCCGTCGCCTGCGCGAGCTGGAAGAGGTTCCAGCGGACGGCCTGCTGGATCTCGGGTTGGCCGGCGACCTGGACGTCGCTGCGCTGCCAGAAGTCGTCGAGCCAGGCGCGCTGGTGCTCGAAGATCTCGGCCGTGGGCGTCTCGGCGGCCCGGTCGAGGGTGCGGTCGCACCGGTCGGCCAGTTCGCGAGGCGGCACGCCGCGACTCGTGTGGTAGGTGATCGTCTTGGTCAGGCGGACCTTCTGGCCGGCCTGCGCCTTCACGCGGTAGACGTGCTTGGCGATGTCGTCGTCGATCTGCGAGGACTGGTCCCACTCGGCGTCGGTCTCGATGCGGTGCTCGGCTCCGACCGCGATCGTCATGCCCGAGTTCGTGGTGCGGTAGCCGAGCACGGCCCGCGTGCCGCCGTTGCGGTTGAGCACGGGCTGCAGCACCCGGTCGTCGAACGACTCGGCCTTGCGCGGGTCGAACGCCTCGGCCGCGGCCCGCATGCCGGCGTGGTACTGGTCGCCCATGTCCTGACGGTTGAGGATCTGGCTCGAGATCAGCAGCGACGCCGACGAGTCGAGCATCGTGACCTCGTACTCGATGACGACCAGGTGGCGGTCCTCGAAGCTCACCAGGCGGCGACTGGTCACCAGGACGCGCTTGCCCGAGGGCGTGCGCCAGTCGATCTCGCGGGTGAGGACGCCGTCGCGGAAGTCGAGGCGTCGCGTGTGGCGGAGGATGTCGGCCTCGAAGAGCACGAACGGTTCGTCGTCGACGTAGAGGCGGATGACCTTCGCGTCGGGCACGTTGACGATCGTCTGGCCGACCCGGGCGAACCCGAAGGCCTCTTCGGCGTGCCGGATGGGCCAGGTCTCGTGGAAGCCGTTGACGAAGGTGCCGAACGAGTGACCGCCGCGCCCCTCGTCGGGGTTGCCGCGAAGGCCGAGGTACCCGTTGCCGACCGCGAAGACGGTCTCGGTGAGGCCCTCGTCGCCCTGGATGTACTCGTCCTCGACGAATGCCCACTCGTCGACGGGGAACCGCGAGCGGTCGAGCGGGTCGGACGTGATGTGGTTCACGACTGTGCCTCCGTGGTGCCGGTGGTGCTGCTGCTGGTCGAGGGGGTGCCCGGTGTCGCCTGGTCGGGATTCGGAGCCGAGGAGGCGCGGGTTCGGTCGAGCGCCTCGACCAACTCGCCGAGGTCGTCGACCACCAGGTCGGCCCCGAAGTCGAGCAGGGTCTGCGCGCCCGTGCCGCGGTCGACCCCGAGCACGAGGCCGAAGGAACCGCGGCGACCGGCCTCGACGCCGGACTGCGCGTCCTCGACGACGACGCAGTCGTCGGCGGTGAGGCCGAGGCGGCGGGCGCCCTCGAGGTACGTGTCGGGGGCGGGCTTGCCGGCGATGCCCTCGGCCGCGGCCACGACGCCGTCGACGATCACGTCGAAGCGGTCGCGGAGGCCCGCGGCCTCGAGCACCGGCACGGCGTTGCGCGAGCTGGAGACCACGGCGACCCGGACGCCCTCGGCGAGGGCCCGGTCGAGGAAGGCCACCGACCCCGGGTACGGCGTGACGCCGTTCTCGGCGAGCTCGGCGGCGAAGGCCGCGTTCTTGCGGTTGCCGAGACCGCACACCGTCTCGGCCTCGGGGTCGTCGTCGGGTGACCCCTCGGGCAGGACGACGTCGCGGGCCGCGAGCATCGCCCGGACGCCGTCGTAACGGGGCCGACCGTCGACGTGCTCGAAGTAGTCGGCCTCGGTGTAGGGCGCGAGGTCGTGCGCGGCGAAGTAGTCGCCGAAGAGGCGGGCCCACGCGCGCATGTGGACCTCGGCGGTCGGCGTCAGGACGCCGTCCAGGTCGAAGAGCAGGGCGCGGAGGTGCGAGAGGCGCGAGGCGTCGCGGGGCGTGGCGATGGACACGGGGTGCCGATCCCTTCGAGCGTGCGGGCAGGGTGAGAGGCACCGGGGCGACGACGGCTCGGTGCCGGTGAGGCGGGAACGTTTCGGGCAGGACGATGACGCGGGGCGACGGGACGAGCGGGTGGTGCGGGCCAGCTGCTGTGCCGACGGGGTGGTGCGGGGTGGGCCCCACGGGTCAAGTGTGGCACCGCTGCGCCCCGACACCTAGCCACACGTCCGGGGGTGTGGACGACGCACGCCCTGTGGGCGGGACGACGGGGGCCGGCGGACGATCCCGGGGAGGACCACGACACCTGGGGAGCGAGCCGGAGGTGTCGGCGGCGGCTGACATCATGGGCGGCATGGACCTGGGCGACGAGTTCGACGTGCACGACGGCTTCCCGGCCGGTGACGGCGACGCCGACGGCCCCGTCCACTCGACGGCCGTGCCGATGGTCGACGCCGTCGACGTCATCCGGCTCGTCGGGCCGCGCGCCTTCAACCGGGCGAAAGAATACGTCCGCGACGGAGCCGTGCTCGACACCGCCTGGCACCCGGCGGACGAGCGCCTCGAGGGCACCGTCCGAGGGGCCGAGTCGACGCCCTACCAGGTCGTCGTCGACCTGCGGGCGACTCGCGGCGAGTACAGCCGCCCGGTCCGCAGCCGCTGCACCTGCCCGATCGGCAGCGACTGCAAGCACGTCGCGGCGACGCTGTTGCAGAGCAACTCCCGGGCCGTGGCCGATCGCAGCGCCCCGGCCCCCACCGTCGACGAACTGACGACCGGGGGCGTGACCGCGCTCGGGGCGGCCCGGTCCGGCACGGGAGCGAGCGACTGGCGGTCGACGGTGGGGGCGATCGGGCAGCCGACCCGCGCCTCCTCGGTCCGGACGACGCGCATGGGTCTGCTCTTCGAACTGCGCGACCGGGCGCACTCGACCCGGGGGCGCGCGGTCGCGCCCTCGGCCCGGCGGCAGGGCGGACCGACGGTGCAGCGACTCGGCGTGCGGCCGGTCACCCTGAGCGGCACGGGCAACTGGGTGCGCGGCAACCTGACCTGGACGTCGCTGCCGTACCAGCTCAACCGGCTGGCCATCGAGCCCGATCAGCACGCCTGGTTCGGCCAGTTCGCGGCGCTCCACCGGTCGGCGGTCTCGACCTACACGCCGGGCGACGCCGACTGGTTGTTCGTCGACGACTTCGCCAGCCCGTTGCTGTGGCCGCTGCTGGCCGAGGCCGGTCGCCTGGGCATCTCGCTCGTGACGGGCAAGCGCGCGACCGACGTCGTCGTCGGCGACGAGGCCCGCGTCACGGTCGACGCGGTGCGGGGCGACGACGGCTCGATGCTGCTGACCGCCGGGGTCACCGTCGACGGCGTGGCCCGTCGCGCGGAGTCGACCGGCGTCATCGCCGACCACGGGGTGTGGTGCGTCGCCCACGAACCCGCACCGACCTTCACGCTCGCGCCGACCGCGGGGCCGCTCGACGACGAGCAACGGCGGTTGCTGACCATCACGCCCGAGGTCGTGGTCCCGGCCGCCGACTCCGACGAGTTCCTCCGCGACTACTACCCCACCCTGCGCCGGCGCGTCGACGTCGTCAGCTCGGACGCGTCGATCGAGTTCCCGACGATCGTGCCGCCCGTGCTGACGCTCACCGTCGGGTTCGAGAAGGGGCAGACGATCCGCCTGACCTGGCGGTGGACGATCGACGGGGCACCCCGACCTTTGACGGCCCACTCCCCCGTCCCCGACCTGGTCGAGCTCGACGCCGTCCCCCGCGACCAGGTGCTGAAGGGGGTGACGGCAGCCGAGTTCGCGACCGGCACGCTGCCGGCACTCGAGGCGCGACCCGACGTACAGGTCGACCTCGTCGGCACGCGGCCCGACTACCACGAGCTGACCGACGAGCCCCGACTGACCATCACCACGATGCCGACCGACAAGCGCGACTGGTTCGACCTCGGCGTGCTGGTCACCGTCGAGGGACGGACCGTGCCCTTCACGCCGCTCATCACCGCCCTCGCGAAGGGGCGCAAGAAGCTGCTGCTGGTCGACCACTCGTACCTGTCCCTCGACCACCCGGCCTTCGACGAGCTCAAGAGGCTCATCGACGAGGCGTCGGCACTCGACGAATGGGAGGTCGCGCCGCGCATCAACCGCTACCAGGCCAGCCTCTGGTCCGAGCTCGACGAACTCGCCGACGAGACGGTGCCCGCCGCCGAGTGGCAGCGGTCGGTCGGCGGACTGCTCGCCCTGGCCGACGCCGGCGGCCTCGCAGCCGCCACGGCGACCCCCGTGCCGGCCACGGTCGACGCGACCCTGCGCCCGTACCAGCACGAGGGGTTCGCCTGGCTCGCCTTCCTCCACGAGCAGGGGCTCGGCGGGGTGCTGGCCGACGACATGGGCCTCGGCAAGACCCTGCAGACGCTCGCCCTCGTCGCGCACGTGCGCGAGACCGAACGGATGCGGGTGGGCGGCCCGGCAGCCGCCGCGGACCCGGCAGCGGCCCCGGACCCGCTAGCGGCCACGGCCGAGGCGGCCCCGGCCGAGGCGGCCCCGGCCCCGGCCGCGGCCGACGGTCCCGGCGCTCCTCCCGCGCCCTTCCTCGTCGTGGCCCCGACGTCGGTCGTGTCGAACTGGGTGGCCGAGGCCGCCCGCTTCACACCAGGGCTGACCGTCCGCGCCGTGACCGCCACGCAGGCCAAGGGCGGACGCGGTTCGGTGCACGACCTCGCCCGGGGTGCCGACGTCGTCGTCACCTCGTACGCCCTGTTCCGCCTCGACTTCGCCGCCTACCAGGCCGAAGGGTGGGCGGGGCTGATCCTCGACGAGGCACAGTTCGTCAAGAACCGTGCCTCGCAGGCCCACCGGTGCGCGGTCGACCTCGACGTGCCGTTCAAGCTCGCCATCACCGGCACGCCGCTCGAGAACAGCCTGACCGACCTGTGGTCCTTGCTGCACGTGGTGGCGCCCGGACTGCTCGGCAGCAGCGTCCGCTTCGCCGACGACTACGTCAAGCCCATCGCCACGGGCGAGGCACCCGACCTGCTCCAGAAGCTCCGCCGGCGCATCCGACCCCTGATGATGCGCCGGACGAAAGAACAGGTCGCGTCCGACCTGCCCGCCAAGCAGGAGCAGGTCCTCCGCGTCGACCTCGACCCCGCGCACCGCGACCTCTACGACGCCTTCCTGCAGCGTGAACGACAGAAGCTGCTCGGCCTGATGGACGACCTCGACCGCAACCGGTTCATCGTCTTCCGGTCGCTCACCCTGCTGCGCCTGCTCTCGCTCGACGCCTCACTCGTCGACGAGGCCTACGTCGACATCCCCTCGGCGAAGCTCGACCAGTTGCTCGACGAACTCGAGGACGTGGTCGCCGAGGGGCACCGCGCCTTGATCTTCAGCCAGTTCACGACGTTCTTGCACAAGGTCGCCGCCCGGCTCGAACAGCGTGGCGTCGCGTTCGAGTACCTCGACGGGTCGACCCGACGTCGGGCCGAGGTGATCGACCGGTTCAAGACCGGCGACGCACCCGCGTTCCTCATCAGCCTGAAGGCGGGCGGGTTCGGGCTCAACCTGACCGAGGCGGACTACGTGTTCATCCTCGACCCGTGGTGGAACCCGGCCACCGAGGCCCAGGCGGTCGACCGCACGCACCGCATCGGGCAGACCGACAACGTGATGGTCTACCGGATGATCGCGAACGACACCATCGAGGAGAAGGTCCTGGCCCTCCAGGCCCAGAAGTCCCAGCTGTTCGACGCCGTGATGGACGACGACGCCGTGTTCAGCGCGGCGCTCACCGCCGACGACATCCGCGGCCTGCTCGACGCCTGACCCGAGCCGGGCCGGGCCGAGGCGGGCGTCAGGCCAGCGACACCGTCTCGGCGAAGGTCCGCGTGGTCGGCGGCGCGAGCAAGACCTCGGGCAGGCGGTTGGCCCCCTCGGGCGTGGCGCGCCAGGCGACGTAGGCGTCGTGGTCGGCCGACGAGGCCCACGTCTCGACGACGATCATGACCGACGGGTCGGCGTCGTCGATCAGCACCTCGAGCCCCTGGCAGCCGGGCCAGGCGCGCGTGGCGACGAGGGTCTCGCGGGCGATCTCGTGGGCGAGGTCGAGCCGGGCGGGGTCGACGTGCAGTTCGAGGTGGACGGTGGTGGACATGGTGGACATGGTGGTCCCTTCGATCGGGCGGCGGCCCCGGGAGCGGGCCGCGCGGCGGACGGGCCGCGACCTCCCACCCTGGCACCCGCGCCTCCTCGTCCGCCGGGTCAGGCGACCTCGACGGTCACGCGGTGCCAGCCCTCGGCCCCGTTCGGAGCCGGCTGGACGTACTGCTCGCGCTGCCAGGTGCCGTCCGCGCCCTGCGCCCGCACGTCGATCGTGTGCGACCCCGAGCCCGCGGCCCCGGCGTCCCAGCGATGGACCCACTGGCGCCACGTGTCGGCCGAGACCGAGTCGGCCAGGGTCGCGTCGAGCCACGAGCCGCCGTCGATCCGCACCTGGACCGCCTCGACGCCCGTGTGCGGCTGCCAGGCGACCCCCGCGATCGAGACCGTCCCGGCGTCGACGGATGCCCCGTCGCGGGGCACGTCGATGCGCGACTCGAGCTTGACCGGCCCCAGGGCGTCCCAGCCGCGAGGCGTCCAGTAGCCCTGGGCGTCGGAGAACCGCGTGACCTCCATCTCGACGACCCACTTGGTCGCCGACACGTAGCCGAACAGGCCGGGCACGACCATCCGCACCGGGAAGCCGTGCTCGATCGGCAGCGGCTGGCCGTTCATGCCGACCGCGAGCAGGGCGTCCGTGCCGTCGTCCTGCAGCACGTCGAGCGGCGTACCGGCCGAGAAGCCGTCGATGCTGCGCGACAGCACCATGTCGGCGCCGCCGTTCGGCCCCGCGCGCTCGAGCAGCGAGCGGATCGGGTAGCCGAGCCAGAGCGCGTTGCCGATCAGGTCGCCGCCGACGTCGTTCGAGACGCAGCTGAGGGTCGCCATGTGCTCCTCGAGCGGCAGGGCGAGCAGCTCGTCGAACGAGATCGTCACCTCGCGATCGACCAGGCCGTGGATGCGCAGACTCCAGTCGGCCGGGTCGATCGACGGCACCTGCAGGGCCGTGTCGATGCGGTAGAAGTCGGCGGCGGGCGTGACGTAGGGCGTGATGCCCTCGACGTCCAAGGAGGCGCCGGCCGGGACCGCGGCCTCGGTCACGCTCGCGCGGGGCAGCGTCAGGGCGCGCCGCAGGGCCGCGGCGTTCGCCCGGCCGGCGTTCACGACGCGGGCCCCCGTGCCGACGACGACGGCGGCCACGCCGGTCACGACCGTGTACGTGAGGAACGACCGGCGTTCGAGACCGGGCCCGCGCAACGGCGGGACGGGCTGGGTCTGCTCCGCCCACCCGGCCGACGTCGAACGGACCCACCGACGGAGGCGCGAGGCGAGCTTGTCGACCAGCAGCACGGCGGCGAAGGTGCCGACGAGGCTCGGGATGGCGTCGACCTGGCCGGCGTCCGCGCGGGTCAGGACCGCGATCACGGCGAGCGCCCCGCCCGCCACGAAGGCGATCTTGCCGATCGGCTGGCGGCGGTACTCGCCGTAGCCGGCCGCGCCGGTGATGACGACGAGCAGCACGCCCATCAGCACGAAGAGGGCGACCTTGTCGCCGGTGCCGAACAGGGAAACCATGACGTCCTTCACGCCGGCGGGGGCGAGGTCGACGACGGCCGAGCCGACGGCGAAGAGCGGGCTGCCGGTGGGCCCGGTGACGAGGGCGACGACCTCGGCGGCGGCGAGGAACGCGGCCATCGACACGATGCCGGCGAGGGTGGCCCACAGCCCGGCGGCGCGGGGGGTCATCGGGTCGGTGGGGCCGGGCGTCGGTGCGGGGCCGGACGTCGACGACTCGGGTGGGGACAGGCGGACCGACATGGGCTCAGGGTACGACGCGTGGCTCGGGAACCGCCTGCGTCCCGGCAACCGGGGACGCGCCTCCTGGTGTCGGGCGGACGCCGCCTCTGTGTCGGGGGTGTGACGATGTCCGGCCGCCTCTTCCGCTGCCGCTCCGGCGGGAGCAGGATGACCGGAACGCCCGAGACACACCGATGCGCCCCGGAGGTCAGCATGTCGACGACGAACCAGCAGCCCCCGAACCCCCGGTCCGCGAACCAGGCGCAGCCGCCCACGACCGACACGGGCGAGAGCCCCACCGAGCTGAAGCGGGCGATCGGCCCGAAGCTGCTGTTGTTGTTCATCGTCGGCGACATCCTCGGCACGGGCGTCTACGCCCTGACCGGGCAGGTCGCGGCCGAGGTCGGCGGTGCGGCGTGGTTGCCGTTCCTGATCGCGTTCGCCGTGGCCCTCGTGACGGCGTTCTCGTACCTCGAGCTCGTGACGAAGTACCCGCAGACCGCCGGCGCGGCCCTCTACGTGCACAAGGCGTTCGGCATCCACTTCGTGACGTTCATCGTGTGCTTCGTGGTGATGTGTTCGGGCATCACGAGCGCGTCGACGGCGTCACGGGCGTTCGCGGCCAACCTGGCGGCGGGCATCGGCGTCGACCTGTCGAACTCGGCGGTGATGCTGATCGCGATGGCGTTCATGCTGCTCGTGATGGCCGTGAACTTCCGCGGGGTCAGCGAGAGCGTCAAGGCGAACGTCGTCCTCACCCTGATCGAGCTGTCGGGCCTCGTCATGGTGATCCTGATCGGGTTCTGGTTCATCGCCGGCGGCAACGCGGACTGGGGCCAGGTGGTGCTCTTCGAGACGCCGGGCGACAAGTCGCTGCTGCTGAGCGTCAGCACCGCGACGTCGCTCGCCTTCTTCGCCATGGTCGGCTTCGAGGACTCGGTCAACATGGCGGAGGAGACCAAGGACCCGAGCCGCGTCTTCCCCAGGGTCATGCTGACCGGCCTCGGCATCACCGCCGTGATCTACGTGCTCGTCTCGATCTGCGCCGTGGCGATCGTGCCGATCGGCGACCTGGCCGACAACGAGACCCCCCTGGTCACCGTGGTGAACACCGCCGCCCCGGACTTCCCGATCGGCGGGCTGCTGCCGTTCATCTCGATGTTCGCCGTCGCCAACAGCGCCCTGATCAACATGATGATGGCGAGCCGGTTGCTCTACGGCATGAGCAAGCAGGGCGTGCTGCCGGGCTTCCTCGGCAGGGTGCACCGGAAGCGGCAGACCCCGTGGGCGTCGATCGTCTTCACGACGGCGCTCAGCCTGGTGCTGATCGGCTACGTTTCGCTCTCGCCCGAGTCCCCGATCGTGGCCGTGCTCGGAGGCACGACGTCCCTGCTGCTGCTGACGGTGTTCGCCCTGGTCAACGTCGTCGTCCTCGTGTTGCGTCGCGACACGGTGTCGCACGGACACTTCCGGGCGGGCACGGTCCTGCCGATCGTCGGCGTCGTGGCCTGCCTCTGGCTGGTGCTGCCGGTGTCTTCCGGTCGCGGCGCCGAGCAGTACACGATCGCCGGCGGCCTGCTCGCGATCGGCGTCGTCCTCTGGCTCGTGACCTTCGTGTCGCGGCGGGGGAAGCCGGTGCCGAGCGACGCGATCGCCGACGCCGAGCGCGCCGACCCCCGGGCGTAGACGGCAGGAGGCGCGGCGCCGGTCTCGCCACCGGCACCGCGCCTCCTCGGCGGATCGAGGCCTACGGGATCAGGCGGGCGGCGCGGTAGCGCTCGAACAGGTCGACGAACGCCTGCTCGGTGCGGCGGTACCGGGTGAACCCGGCGTCGCGGGCCTTGCCCATGTCGGTGACGACCTCGATGTCGCGACCGAGGTCGCCGTCGGTGTGCCACCACGAGGCGACGCGCGACAGGTCGGGCTCGGCGAGGTCGTGCTCGGCGACGAGGTCGCGCCACTCCTGCTCGAGGCCGGCCATCTGCTGCTCGAGCGGACGCGGCTCGCCCTCGAAGCCCTCGACGAGGGCCGGGTCGATGCCGAGGTGGCCGGCCAGGCGGGGCCACAGCCAGCGCCAGCGGAACACGTCGCCGTTGACGATGTTGAACGGCTCGTCGGCACCGGCGGGGTCGGTCGCGGCCCAGATCATCTGCTCGGCGAGGACGCCCGCGTCGGTGACGTCGACGAGCGAGTTCCACTGCGTCTCGCTGCCCGGGAACGTGAACGGGCGGCCGAGGCGCTTGCTCAGCGCGGCCTGCACGGCGATGGTCAGCCCCATGTTCATGGCGTTGCCGACGGCGAACCCGATGACGGTGTGCGAGCGGTGCACCGACCAGGTGAACCCCTGGCGCTCGGCGGCGGCGAAGAGTTCGTCCTCCTGCGCGTAGTAGAAGTTCGGGTAGGGCAGGCGCTCCTCGTCCTCGTGGAAGGGCGTGTCGGGCATGTCGCCCGTGCCGTAGGCCTCGAACGGGCCGAGGTAGTGCTTCAGCCCGGTGACGAGCGACACGTGTCGCACGGGGGCGTGGTCGAGGGCGGCCAGCAGGTCGCGGACCATGGCGCCGTTCACCGCGATGTTCTCCGCCTCGGTGTCGCGCTTCTGCCAGGCGGCGAAGAACACGTGGGTCGGCTTCGCGTCCGCCAGCGCCGTGCGCAGGCTCTCGGCACTCGTCAGGTCGGCGGCGATGCCCGTCACCCCGTCGGACGAGGAGGCGCGGCGCGAGAGGGCCAGGACGTCCCACCCCTCGCGCGTCAACTGCTCGACGAGGGCGGTGCCGGTGATGCCGCTGGCGCCCACCACGAGGGCGGTGCCCGGAACCGTCGGGGCGGCGGGCCGGGTGCTGTCGGTCTGGGGGGTCTCGGTGGTGCTCATCCGTGGTCCAAGCCGATCGCGCCTCCCGGCATTCCCGGCCGGCGCGTCCACACCGACGTACCCCGCCCCTCCCGCCTGACAGGCCGCACGAGGCCCGGGCGTACGGTCGGCCCATGGATCAGGACACGAACGAGCCCGCCGGTCGCACGCCCGAAGACGAGGCGGCGGCCCTCGCGCTCGCCATCGTGTCCCAGGCCGCGGCCATCACGCAGGGCGACCCCGAGGCCGTCGAGGCCAGCGACGAGAACCTCCGCGGGGTCGTCGCCGAGCTGACCGACGAACCGCTGACGCCTCGACAGGAGGACGTCATGGCGACCCTCGGCACCGCCGGCGGCAGCCTTGCGGCCGGCCTCACCGCCGCCCTCGCCCACGAGAAGGGAGTCGACCCGGGAGTGATCCTCGGCTCGACCTCGCAGGCCATCGTGGCCCAGACGCAGTCGCCGTTCGCCGGCGGGCAGGACGACATGGACGACGACCCCGAGCTCGTCGCGCAGGCCGAACGCGACGCCCGGGCGCACGCCGCCGAGCGGGACGGCGACGACGCCCCCACGCGTGCGGACCACGGTCGCCGCGACATGGCCGACGCCGGACGCGAGCGGGGCGAGGCGGGCGAGGCGCGGGCCGAGCGCGGCGACGACGACGACGCCGACCACGCGTCCTAGGGGCGACGACCTGCTCGACGCGACGGGATCGGACGTCCGGCACCGCGCCTCCTAGACTCGACGGACGGGTCCGCGGGGACCGCCTCGGCGGTGCCCCGGCCCGACGGTCGTGAGCGAGGAAGAGGTCAGCGTGTCGGACACCAGGCGCCCTGAGCGGCCCACCCCGGTCAAGCCCCGACCGCCGCGGGTGCCCAAGGCCCCGAAGGGCAGGCCGAAGGGGCCCGCCCAGTCACGACTGGTCAACCAGCACGAACTGCGCGACGTCCGGGCGCGACTGCGCGGCACCATCTACGAGGGCACGACGCCCGAGCACGGCATCGGCGGCGACCTCTACTCGCCCCGTCAGATCGTCGACTTCTGCCTCGACCTGGGCGACGTCATGCTGTCGTCGGGTGCCGACGTCCGCAGCACCGAGGTCGCGATCGTGGCCGTGAGCACCAAGTGGAACCTGGCCCCGCTCGAGCTCGACATCACGGGCACGGCGATCACCATCCAGTACGCCCCGGCCGGCGTCAACCCGTTGGTCAAGACCCGGGTCATCTACGCCGAGGGCTCGAACCTGCACCGGCTGTCGAGGGTCTACCAGATCGTCGACGACCTGCTGCACGACGACCGCGACATGACCGAGGCGGTGGCCGGCCTCGTCGAGGTCTTGAAGTCCCCGCCCAGGTGGCCCTCATGGATGACCGACCTGGCGATGGGCCTGCTGGGCGTCTCCGTGACGCTGCAGGCCGGCGGCACGTGGCAGGCCGCCGTCGGCGCCTTCGTGGTGATGATCGGCATCATGACGTCCGGCCGGGGGCTGACCGCCCGCGGCATCCCCCAGTTCTTCGTCATCGGCCTGCAGGCCGCATCCACCGCCGCACTCGGCACGCTCGGCATCTGGGCGGGGCTGCTGACCCCGGGAGGCGCGGCGGCGTTGGTCGCGGCCGTGGTCGTCCTCGTCCTGCCGCACCCCACGATCGTCACCTGGGCCCAGGACGCGATCTCGGGCTTCCGGTCGATGGCGGTCGGGCGCGCCCTGGTGATCGGGCTGATCGTCGCCGGGGTCGTGTGCGGCATCCCGGCCGGACTCGCCGTGACCGCACGGTTCGCGGACATCGAGGTCGACCCGACGAACATCACCCTGCAGGCTCTGCCGCTCTGGCTCTCGCTCATCTCGAGCTTCGCCGCCGCGTCGGCCAACTCGATCGCGCAGGGGTCGACCGCACGCATGATCCCGATCACGATCGGCGTCGCCCTGGTCGGCAACCTCTCGCTCTTCACCCTGCGCCAGCTCGGCCTGCCGCTCATGGGGGCCACGTTCGTCGCGGCGACCCTGCTCGGAGCGCTCTCGACCGTGGCCGCGGCTCGTCTGCGGACGGCGGCGACGGTCATCGCCGTGCCGGCGTTCTGCGGGTCGCTGCTGCCGTCGCTCGCCGTCGCGTCGTCGCTGCTCAACTTCATGGCCGGCAACGACGGCGCCGAGGTCGACTTCGTGTTCTCGATGCTGACGACCCTCGCGATCGGCGCGGGACTCGTGCTCGGCAGCCTGCTCGCGACCCCGGGCGCGCGCCGGTGGTTGCGCCGGGCCAAGCGCGTGCGGGTGCAGTCGCTCCACACGGACACGACGCCGATCAGCATCATCGTCCCGACGGTCGCCGCGGAGGCACCCGTCGCGGAGCCGTCGGTCGCGTCGCCCCGCGTCGCGGAGCCGTCGGTCGCGTCGCCCGCGCCCACGCCCACCGCACCGATCCCCGTGGTGCCGTCGGCCACCGAGACGGTCTCGAAGCCGAGCCCCACCCCTGAACGCCCGCGCCTCGCGGACCCCACGGCCCCCCGCCTGCCCGGGGTCGCTCTCTCGACTCCGGTCCGATCCGCAGAGCCCCCGGCAGACGCGGCGACCTCGAACGGCTAGCGCTCGGCCCCGGCGGTCACCCCGCGCCCGGCGTCCCCGCGGCCCGTGTCGCCGCGCCCCGTGTCGCCGCGCCCCGGCAGCTCGACCTGGGCGTCCTCGCCCTCGAGGCGGCGGATGATCGGCTGGACGTCGCCGATCTCGGCGCCGACCCAGTGTCGGTGCATCTTCTCGGCCACGGCGTAGGTGGTGCCCGACCCGCCGAAGGGGTCGAGGACGAGGTCGCCGGGCTCGGAACTGATGGTCAACACGCGCTCGAGCAGCTTCTCGCTGAGCTCGTTCGCCCCGCGGGTCTTCGTCGCCCGGTGTCGCACGGGCGGGATGTCGAGCCAGACGTCGGTCAGGTTGATGCCGTCCGGGTGCAGCTTGCTGCGGTGACCGCCGTAGTCCTTGATGTCCCGGCCGCAGTGCCGGCAGACCTGGATCGGCAGGCGGGGACGGACGAAGCGCGACGGCTTGCCCTTGCTGTAGTAGAGCAGCGAGTAGTGCGACGGGTAGAGCTTGTTGGGGATCGGCAGACCGTACTTGATGTCGACCGCGACCCAGTGACGGAAGGTCATGCCCTCGCCGTTCAGCACGTGGCCCAGTTCGATGTTCCAGCGAGGGAGGTTGAACAGGTAGAAGGAACCGCCCGGCCGGAGCACGCGGACGCATTCGGCGATCCACCGACCGCACCAGGCCAGGTAGGCGTCTTCGTCGAGCGAGTCGTCGATGCCCGCGCCGTAGACCTTGCCCAGGTTGAACGGCGGATCGGCGAACACGAGGTCGACGGACTCGTCGTCGAGCTCGGCGAGGACCTCGAGGCAGTCGGCCTGGAAGAGTCGACCGCTGGCGGTGCGGTACGTCGGTTGCACATCGTCCTTCGGGGTGTCGCGGGGCGGGATCGGTCGTCGAGAAGACTACTTCGGGCCGCCGACACGGAGGCCCGTCCGTTCGGCTGACGACCGGTAGGCTAACGACCGTGTCGCCCCCTGCGAAGGAGCAGAAACCGGACTCGTGGCAACCCCGTCCGGTCGACGAGGTGATCGTGCTCCGCCGTCGGGGCCGACTCCTGCTCGACGACACCCTCGACCCCGGCGACCCGATCCTCCGCCCCCGGCGTCCCCCTCGACGAGGCCCGCCGAGCGTCTCCGTCCACCGCGAGCCGATCCCCCACCAGCCCGCACTCGCGCTGGCCCTGTCGGCGGTCGCCGCCGCCGGGTACGTCGCGTGGGGCTGGGGCGAGCTGGACGAGGGAGCAACCGGGTTGCCGCTGGACCTCGCTCGAGGTCGCCGAGCGTCGACGCCCGTGCTCGGCCTGACCTCGGCGGCCTTCGCCGTGACGGCCCTCGTGTCGGCCACGGTCGGGCGACGGCCGGGCCGGTCCCGGGCCCTGCGCCGACTCGCCGTCGCGACCTCCGCGCTGACCACGGTGGTCGTCGTGACCACGCTCGTCGCGACGGTGCTGCCCCTCGCACCGACCTGACTCGGCCCGCCTCGCGGGCGGGAGCAACAGCAGAGGGCCCGGACAAGCTACCGTTGCACCATGAGTGACACCACCGAGCAAGCCCCGAGCGACGCCACAGAGCAAGCCGACACGACGCCGACGTTCGCCGATCTGGGCTTGAGCGACCAGGTCCTGAAGGCCATCCGCGAGATCGGCTACGAGACCCCTTCGGCCATCCAGGCCGCCACGATCCCCACCCTGCTCGACGGCCGCGACGTCGTCGGACTCGCGCAGACCGGCACCGGCAAGACCGCGGCCTTCGCCCTGCCCATCCTCTCGCGCCTCGACGTGTCGGCCAAGAAGCCGCAGGCCCTCGTGCTGTCGCCGACGCGCGAACTCGCGTTGCAGGTCTGCGAGGCGTTCGAGCAGTTCGCCTCCGGCATGCGCGGCGTCCACGTCCTGCCCGTCTACGGCGGCCAGGCGTACGGCGTCCAGCTGAGCGCGCTCCGCCGCGGCGTCCACGTCGTCGTCGGCACGCCCGGTCGCATCATGGACCACCTCGCCAAGGGCACCCTCGACCTCAGCGAACTCAAGTACCTCGTGCTCGACGAGGCCGACGAGATGCTGAAGATGGGCTTCGCGGAGGACGTCGAGACGATCCTCGCCGACACCCCCGACGACAAGCAGGTGGCCCTGTTCTCGGCCACCATGCCGCCCCAGATCCGTCGCATCTCGAAGCAGTACCTCAACGACGCCGAAGAGATCACGGTCAAGGCCAAGACCACGACCTCGGTCAACACGACCCAGCGCTACCTGATGGTGTCGTACCCGCAGAAGGTCGACGCTCTGACGCGCATCCTCGAGGTCGAGAACTTCGAGGGCATGATCATCTTCGTCCGCACGAAGAGCGAGACCGAGACCCTCGCCGAGAAGCTGCGTGCCCGCGGCTACTCGGCCGCGGCGATCAGCGGTGACGTCGCCCAGGCCCAGCGCGAGCGCACGGTCAACCAGCTGAAGAGCGGCAAGCTCGACATCCTCGTGGCGACCGACGTCGCGGCCCGCGGTCTCGACGTCGACCGCATCAGCCACGTCGTCAACTACGACATCCCGATCGACACCGAGTCGTACGTGCACCGCATCGGCCGCACCGGCCGTGCCGGCCGGAGCGGTGCCGCGATCAGCTTCGTCACGCCGCGCGAGCGTCGTCTGCTGGGTGCGATCGAGAAGGCCACCCGCCAGCCGCTCACGCAGATGCAGCTGCCGACGGTCGAGGACGTCAACAGCACGCGCCTCACCCGCTTCGACGACGCGATCACCGAGGCCCTGTCGCAGGACAGCCGCATCTCGGCGTTCCGCGACATCATCAGCCACTACGTCGAGCACCACGACGTGCCCGAGGCCGACGTCGCCGCCGCACTCGCCGTGGTCGCCCAGGGCGAGACGCCCCTGCTGCTCGACCCGAAGGACGAGCGCCCGCAGCGCGACGAGCGTCCGCTGCGCGAGCGCGACGACCGTGCCCCGCGCGCTGGTCGCGACGACGACCGGGGCGAGCGCCGTGAGCGTGGCCCGCGGACGTCGAAGCCGATGACCGCCTACCGAATCGAGGTCGGTCGTCGTCACCGTGTCGAGCCGCGTCAGATCGTGGGTGCCCTGGCGAACGAGGGCGGCCTGAGCCGCGACGACTTCGGGGCGATCCAGATCCGCCCCGACTTCTCGGTCGTCGAGCTCGCCTCGGACGTCTCGAGCGACATGCTCGACCGCCTGAGCGACACCCGCATCAGCGGCAAGCTCATCGAGATCAAGCCCGACCGCCGAGGAGGCGCGCCCCGCCGCGACGACCGCCCCGACCGGTCGCAGGGTGGCGAGCGGCCCGCCCGCAAGCCCCGCTACTAGACACCCGGCCGCACGGCCCACGACGCCGACCTCGCCTTCCGCCTGGTCGGCGTCGTCGTGTCCGGGCGGTTCGTCGGCGACCAGCGGTCGCGCACGGGCGAGTTCGTCGACCCCGGTCAGCCTAAGTCGCCCGTCCACCACGGACTCGCCCGTGAACCCACCGTCCCCGCCGAACGGAGTCCGATGAGCACCCCGCCCTCCCCCGGTGGCACCGACGCGCTGTTCGGCGTCGTGCAGACCGCCCTCACGATCGGCAGCGCGATCCCGTTGCTGCTGTCGGTCGTCGCGCTCGTGCTCTTCGTCCGGATGAGACGTCGGCTCTCGGCCGGCCTGCCGGGAACGCCGGGAACGCGCCGCCTCGCCGACGACTCCCGCCGACTGCACGACCTGGCCCGGGTGAGCCTGCTGGGTGCCGCGTTCGGCCTCGTGCTGCTGGTGATCGGCCAGCTCGTCGTCGGCCTCGGCACGACGCAGGGGCTCGCGGCGGCGTTCGCCGGGCCGCTCGCACCCGTGACGATCGGTGCGGTCGTGCTGACCGGCCTCGCGGCCGTCGCGTTCGCGACGTCGCCGGCGCCGCCCGCGCCTCCTGCGCCTCCTGCACGCCGCTGACCCCGTTCGACGTCCGCTCGGGTCGTGCTCGTCGAGTGGGCAGAAACGGTCCTTCCCGGCCCGACGAAGGACCATTTCTGCCCACTCGATCGGTGCTCACCCCGGGCGGGCACCAGGGACGGCTCACCCACGGCCCGGGGTGACGCGCGGCCCCGGGTCGGTACCGTGGCTGGATGACGTCGTCGACGGAGCCCGGCGGTGTCGACGTGAACGGCGCTAGGCCGGGGTCGCGGCGTACTCCGCCGCCAACACCTCGCCCAGCCACGCGGCGAGCGTCGCGGCGGCCGACACCGACGACGACCGCTCGACGTCCGGGTTGTAGTTGGTGTTCGTGTTGACGTCGTAGGGCACGAAGCGGCCGTCGACGGTCTCGATGAACTCGATGCCGGCGACCTCGATGCCGTGCTCGGCGACGAAAGCCTCGAGTCCCCGTACGAGCGGGTGCTCCGCGGTGACCGACGGGCGCACCGCGAACGGCGCGAACGTGGCCGGGTCGGCACCGTCGGGCACGACGCACGCGTCGGCGGGGCACAACTCGAAGCTGCCGGCCGAGGTGTCGACGCGCACCGCGTAGACGAAGCGCCCGCCGACGAACTCGACGCGCGTGTTGAAGGGCTCCTCGGCCTGCAGGAACTCCTGCAGCAAGGTGATCCCGTCGACCGGCACCTCGAAGTCGGGGCCGTCGACGTACGCGTCGAACGAGTCGAGATCGTCGAAGCGCCGCACACCGAGGCCCTTGCCGCCCTGGTTGTGCTTCGTGATGAACGGCAGTCTCTGCTCGCGTGCCCGGGCCTTGAGGTCGGCGGTGCCGAACACGGCGGTCGTCGCGGGGACGTCGAACCCGGCGGACGCCAGCGCGAGGTACTGCGCCACCTTGCTCACCTCGAGTTCGACGACACCGCTGCCGTTGATGGTCCGGCGCCCGTGCCGTTCGGCCCAGCGCAGGGTCGCTCGCGCGACCTCCTTGGCCGTCCCCCGGCCGCGCGTGTGGGCCGAGCCGCTCAGCCGCGACCAGAACACCCCTTCAGGAGGCGCGGCCGCGAGGTCGAAGGACGTCCCGTCCAGCAGGTGCTCGCGGTGGGGCACCCCCGCGGCGTCGAGCGCGGCGACGAGCGGCGGCAGCCACCCGGCGTTGTCGTGCAGCACGTGCACGACGGGTGTCGGGTCGGCGTGGTCGATCGGCGAGGTCATCGTTCGATCGTGCACCCATCGGGCCCGGGGTGCCAGCACCGACCATCACACGCCCCATGCGGACCGGACGATCGCGCACAGTGCTGCATCGTCGTCGGCGAGCGTCGAGCACTCGCCCGTCGCGGCCTGGCCGACCGTCTCGGTGGCGAGGTCGGCCGCCCCGCGCACGTCTCGCCGGAACGTCACGACGGTCCCGGCCGGTGCCGTCCGAACCGCGCCGACGACGTCCGCCACGGCGGCGTCGGTGGCGGCGGCGTCGTCGTCGTCGTCGAGCTCGATGCTGATGCGGCCTTCCGTGGCGGTCACGGCCACGCCCTCGATCCGGGGTGCGGCCACGATGGCGCCCGTGACGGTGGCGAGCACGGCGAGTGCCTCGGGCCGACCCGAGAACGAGAGACCCCTGCGGTCGGCTGCACCGGACGAGACGCGGATCTCGTCCATCCCGGACACGGCCGCGGAACCACCGATGGCCTGCATCGCGGGCACGACGCCCTCGAGCCCCGACGTCCATACCTCGACCGACCGGGCGCTGATCGCCGAGTAGGTGACCGTGTCGGACGCGACGACGTCCACCAGCGACTCGGCGGCGGACAGGTCGCCGTCGAGCTCTCGCCGTTCGTCCGGTGACGAGACGAAGCCGATCGAGGTGCCGGGTACCTCGGACATCCCGACGAGGACGCCGGCGATCCGTGCCGCTCGCGGGGACGCCTCCGCCACCTCGTCGCGCGAGTGGTGACCCGTGACGCTCGGTGTGTCGAGGTCGACCCGGATGCCCTCCGGCAGGACCTCGACCCGCCCGCCCCCGAGATCCGCAGCCACCACGGCGTCGAGCAGACGGGCCTGGTCGGCGGCGTCGAGGACGACGTCGGACGTCGCGGGATCGTCGAGGACCGAGGGGAACCCGGAGACGTTCTCGGTCACGAACCGGCGGGTGTCCGGGCTCCACGCCGTCACGTCGACGTCGGTCAGCTGGGCCGCGGCGTCCCGAAGGGAGCGTGCCCGCTGCCAGGCCGAGAGGACGTCCGACGACTCCGACGGGACCACCGTGATCCCGAACCCTCGCCGAGGGGAGTCGTCCCCGGTCGCCCCGTCCTCGCCGAACGCGTGCGTGGCGAGGGACACCTCGGCGAAGACCGGGTCGTCCGCGACGCGACGGGCGAGGTCGAGCTGGGCCGCCGTGTCGCCCTCGTCGGCGAGCACCTCGAACGAGACGGTGCCTCGCCGGACGTCGACGAACCGCCAGCCGGAGGAGTCACCGACGTTGCGGGCCACGAACGGCCTGATGCGCTCGGCGACGGCTTCGAGGTCGTCGTCGGAGAGGTCGTCCTCGACCACGACCGTGGCCTGGGCCTCCGCGACGCCGAGGGGAGAGTCGGTCCCGGCCGTCTCGATCTCGACCACGCCACCGACACCGTCCATGAGCGACTCGAACCGTTGGAGCAGGTCACTCGAGCTGGCACATCCGGCGGCGAGCGCGAGGACGGCCACGACGACGGTCGCCACGACGCCCCGCCTCGACCTGATGCCCATCCCCATTCCCATTCCCATCCCCATCCCCATCCCCCCATCCTGGCCGCTGCGGACGAGGAGCGACACCGTCGCCGAGCGGAGCGTCACCAGTTGGTATCGTCGTCCGACGACTGCCGGAGGTCTTGCTTGGTGAACCACCCGTCGGGGCACGACGACGCCCTGAGCCGCGACGACGTGCGCGCGGCGTACGAAGACGACCCCACCTGGGCCCTGCTCCGCGGCTACAACGCCCGCTGGATGCTGCCGCTCTTCTCCCGCCACCTCGAGCACGCCGAGGGTCCGGTGTCGGCCGACTGGTTCCACCGGCAGGTCGCCGACGCCCTCGAGCAGAACGCCGCCGAGCAGGCCGCGTCCGAGCAGGTCGCGCTCGAGCAGGCGGCGTCCGAGCAGGCCGCCCCCGAGCACCCGGCGTCCGAGCGGGCGACGACCGAGCGGGACCCCGAGGAGGCGCCGCCCGCGTCCCCGACGCCCGTCGCCACGCCGGCCCCCGCCGAGCAGAAGACCACCCCGGCCGAGTACTGCCGCAGCTGGGTCGAGAGCCGTTGGCTCGTCCGCACCCGCACCCGCGCCTCCGGACCGGACGCCCGTGCCGAGTACCGCCTGTCGCCGCACGCGCTCAAGGCGCTGCGCCTCGTGCGCGACCTCGTCGAGCGCGACAACGCCGTCAGCGAGGCCCGCCTCGGCAGCATCGCCCACGCCGTCGGGCAGCTCGCGGGCCTCGCCGACCCCAGCCGCGAGTCGCAGCTCTCCCGGCTCGACGAGCAGATCGCCGAGCTCGAGCGCCGCAAGGCCGAGATCGAGCGGCACGGCACCGAACCCACCGCTCCCGACGTGCTGCGCCGTCAGGTCCGCGAGGTGGTGCGTCTGACCGCGTCGCTGCCCGAGGACTTCCGCCAGCTCGGCGCCATGGTCGAGCAGCGGCACCGCGAGGTCGCGCGCCGGGCCTCGTCCGAACACGTCGGCAAGGGCGCGCTCGTCGACCAGTACTTGCGCGACAACGACCTGCTCGAGCAGACCCCCGAGGGACGCGCCTACCGCGGCTTCGCCCAGATGCTGTCGTCGCGCGGGATCGACGTCATGCGCGCCGACATCGAGAAGGTCCTCGCGCAGCCCGACGCGGCCGCACAGCTCACCGAGCGGCAGCGCACGCAGCTCGAGTCGCTCATCTCGTCGCTGCTCGCCGAAGAGCAGAGCGTGCAAGAGACGTACGGCCGGTGGACGTCCTCGCTGCGGCGCTTCCTCAGCCGGTCGGGCTCCGACCAGCAGCAGCGCCTGCTCACCCTCGCCGACCGGGCGCTTCACGCGGGCGGCGTCTGGGCCGAGCGCCGGCCGGGCCACGCCATGCTGCCCGTCGAGCACGGCGACGGGCTCGGCCTCGGGGCGCTCGACGTCCGTGACGTCAGCCAGGTGCAGCTGCACACCGACCGTGCGCGGCCGACGGTCGACGTGCAGGTGACCATCGGCGACGCGTCCCTGCCGGAGGCCGACCGGGCCGCCCTCCGCCTCACCTCGGGCACGAGCACGGCGGCCGTGTCGGCGACGATCGACCGGCTGCTCGTCGACCGCGACGAGGTCACGAGCGTCGACGTCTACCAGGCGACCGAGCCCGGGTTCCGCCGCCTCGCGCTCGTCCTCAGCATGCTCGACCTCGCGCTCGAGCGCGGCGTCGTCGGCGACGACACCGAGACCGTCGAGCTCGTCGGCGATCCCGCCGACCCCACGACGTCAGGAGGCGCGGGTCGGCAGGTCACGCTGCCCCGCCTCGTCTTCCGACGCGGTCCCGCGGGTCCGCCCGGGGCCGAGCCGGGCGTCGAGCCCGACGCCCCCGACCCCACGACCGGCACGACCAGCACGAAGGACCTCGCATGAGCCCCGCAGCCCCCTGGGACGAGACCGGCGTCGACGAGGCGACCCGCGCCTCCTCGGCCGAGGCGACCGCCACCTCCCCCGACGAGTCGGCGCGCGCCTCCCGCGATGCCTTCGACGACGGCGACGCCGACGACGCGGCGGCCGGTGGCGTCCCGGACGCGCTACCGCTGGCCGGACGCAAGGCGCTCGTCACGCTGCTGACCCACCGGTTCGTGTCCCGCGCGCGGCAGCAGGAGGCCTGGGCGGGCCTACTCGCGCACGAACCCGAGATCCGGGCGCGGCTCGAGGAGCTGTTCCTGGTGCTGGTCGTCGACCACGACCACGAGGTCGCCTTCAAGCGACAGGGCGGCGAGGACGACGTGCCCGTGCTGCTGCGCCGCGAGAAGCCGCTGTCGCGGGACGCCTCGCTGCTGATGGTCTTCGCCCGCCGGGAGCACGCCTTCACGGACGGGCAAGACGAGGCGGTCGTGATCTCGAAGGACGCCGTGGCCGAGTTCCTCGGTCGGTACCACGACGACTCGGGCTCCGACGAGGTGCGCGCCCGCCGCCGGGTCGACGCCGCGATCGCCGCGCTCGTCGCCCGAGACCTGCTGACGGCCGAGCCCGACGACCCCGAACTGTTCGTGGTCTCGCCCGCGATCGTGCCGCTGATGACCGCCGACCGACTCGCGCACCTCGAGCGGGTGTACCTCGAGGCGGCAGGCGTCGAGGGCGACCCGACCGACGGGGACGAGGTCGGCACCCCCGCTGACGTCGACGCGGCCGAAGCGGAGGTCGACGCCGACGCCGACGTCGTCGAGCCCGAGGTCGAGGTCGAGCCCGAACCCGATCCCACCGACGACGACCCCGCCGACACGGTGGAGGACACCCCCGACGCCGAACCCGACCCGACCGCCGTCCCGCTCGACCTCGACCTCGACCTCGACCTCGACCTCGCGCCCGCGCCCGCGCACGACGCCGGCACCGACACCGACCCGGAAGCACCCCAGGCATGAGCATCGCCGACACCCCGCCCGACCTCGGCATGTTCCACTCGGGCCAGTACCGCATCGAGCAGGTGCAGCTGCTCAACTGGGGCAGCTACGCCGGCCTGCACCGCATGCCCGTGGGTCGCGGCGGCATCGCCATCCTCGGCCCGACCGGCCGCGGCAAGTCGACCGTGCTCGACGCGATGGCCGCGGTCATCATGCCCAACCCGCAGGAGTTCAACCGCGCCGCCCGCGACGACAGCCGGCAGCGGTCCGAGCGCACCGTCTACAGCTACGCGCGCGGCAAGACCGACGAGGTCCGCGACGCCGCCTCCGACCGCACGACGACGCGGTTCCTGCGTCCGCTCGGCCAGGCGTTCCCGAGCGGTGCGGCCATCACCTGGTCCACCGAGCTCGGCCAGACGGTCACGGCCGTCCGCGTCGCCTGGATCGGCGAGGACACCGCCAGCCAGGACGACGTCACCCAGGCGAGCGTCTACCTCCTCGTGCAGGGTCGCTTCGACCTCAGCCGCCTGGCCGAGGTGACGCGCGAGGGCACGAGCCAGAACCCCCTGACCCGTGGCTCCCTCGCCCGCCTGCTCGACCCCGCCCACGACCTCGCGACCTCGTCGCAGCCCGAGCTGCGGGTGCGGTTGTGCGGTCAGCTCGGCATCGGCGGCAGCGACGAGTCGCAGCTCAAGGCCCTGACCCTGCTGCGTCGGGCGCAGGCGTCCAAGGGCGTGTTCTCGATCGACGACCTGTTCAAGCAGTTCGTTCTCGTGCAGCCGCAGGCGCTCAGCCGCTGGGAGACCACGCTCGCCACCTACCGCGAGGCCTCGGCGCTCTACGACGTGTTCGAGACGACCCGCAAGAAGCTCGACGTGCTCGAGGCCGTGCCGACGCTCGCCGACCGGTACGAGCTCGCCGGACGCGACGGCTCGGCCAAGCGCCGCCTGCTGGTCGACGACGACGGGCCCAGCCGCCTCCGCGTCTGGTTGGCCGAACGCGTCGGCAGCTGGGTCAGCGGCGAGGTCGACCGCGTCACGACCGAGAAGCGCGAGCAGGGCGAACGCCGGAGGCGCGCCCAGGCGGACGAGCAGCTCGCGTTCCGGTCCCGTGAACAGGCCCTGGCGCGGATCAGCGAGCTCGGGGGCGACCCCACGCAGTCGCTCCGCGAGCACGTGGCCGCCGCCGAGGCCGAGCTCGCCGCCGTCGAGCGCACCCGCGGCCGGCTCGCCACCGCGCTCGACGGGACCGGCGCGTCCCTCCCCCGCGACGACGAACAACTCGCCGCGCTCGGGCAACGTGCCGACCGCCTCGCGGCCGACGACGCGGCCGCCCGGGCCGCGACCGCCGACGCCCGCAGCGACCTCGCCGCCCGCATCGGCGAGACGAAGCGCTCGCTGGCCGCCCTCGAGAAGCAGAAGCGGTCGTTCGAACAGCGCCGCAGCAACGTGCCCGACGACGCGATCGAGCGACGCCGGCGCATCGCCGAGGGGGCGGGCGTGCCGGTGTCGGAGCTGCCCTACGCCGGCGAGCTGTTCGAGGTCGCGCCCGAGCACGCCGGGTGGGCCGTCGCGATCGAGCGCGTGCTCGGCGACCTCGCCACGCACCTCCTCGTGGACCGCGCGCACTTCGACGCCGTGCGCCGCTGGGTGGACGAGAACGACGTGCGGGGACGCGTCACGCTCGTGCCGGCGACCACCGGGGCCGATCCGACGCTCACCCCGGTCGACCGCACCGTGCCCGCCATGGTGCGGCTCGACCCGGCCAGCCCGTTCCGTGGCTGGCTGCACGACGAGCTCGTCGCCGACCGCAGCGTGCTCTGCGTCGAGGGTCCCGACGACCTCGGCGGCCCGCGCCCGTCCGGCACCCGCGGTGCCGTGACCCGGCGCGGCCTCCGCACCGGCTCGCGCGACCGCGTGATCAAGGACGACCGGTCGACCCGTTCGTGGATCGGGCTCGACAACGCGGCCCGGATCGCCGAGCTCGGCGACGAGATCGTCGACCTCGAGGCCGTGCTGGCCCGGGTCCGCGGCGAGTACGACGCGATCGAGGCCGAGGCGGTCGAACGCCGCCGCGTCGCCGACGCCGTCGCCCGCGCGAAGGAGTTCACCTGGGACGAGCTCGACACCGCCCCCGCGCAGGCGAGGCTCGACGACCTGCGCGCCCAGCTGGACCGCATCGCCGTCGAGCGTCCCGAACTGGCCACGTTGCAGGCCGAGGCCGCGCAGCACGACGACGACCGCTCGGCCGCGACGCGCCGCCTGGCCGAGATCGACCAGGTGCTCGCGCAGCTCGACGAGAAGCACGCGACGCTCGTCGACATCGAGGACGAGTTCGCGGACGCCGCCGACGCCGACCCCCTGACCGACGACGAGCGGGCACTCCTCGCCCCGCTGCCGTTCGCGGCACCGCGTGAGGCGACCGACGTCGTGCGGCTGTACCGGGACGCGGCGTCCCAGCTGCGGGCCCAGGTCGACGCGCACGACCGCGACCGGGCGAACGCCGAGTCGACGCTCGTCGTCGTCTTCGAGCGGTACCTCGAACTCGACCGCACCGCGGGCATCGACGCCACGATCGAGAGCCTGCCGGCGGTCCGGGCGATCCACCGGCAGCTCGTCGAGGACGACCTGCCGCACGCGAGACAGCGCTGGCTCGAGAGGGCCGGCAGCGACGTGGGCGACAGCCTGCGGGCGCTGCTCGTCCAGATCGAGGAGGACGGCCACGTCATCCGCCGCGGCGTCCGCCCCATCTCGCAGGCCCTGCGGTCGATCGAGTTCCGACAGGGCTCGACGCTCGACATCGAGCCGCGGCCGGTGTCGAACGGCGACCTGCTCGAGTTCAAGCGGACGCTGCGCGAGCACACCGGCGGGGCCGGGAGCGGGGGCACGTCCGAGGCACGCTCCGCGGACGGACGGGCCCCGGAGGCGCGGGACGCGTCCGAGGTCGAGCGCCGGTTCCTGAGGCTCCGCCGCGACCTCGCCCACCTCGAGGAGAAGTCGAAGGTCGGTGACGCCTGGCGCCGCCGGGTGCTCGACGCCCGCGAGCACTACCAGTTCCGGGCGATCGAGACCCGCGCCGACGGGACGCAGATCGTGCACGAGGGCGTGGCAGGCAAGTCCGGCGGCGAGGGGCAGGAGCTCATCGCGTTCGTGCTGGGGGCCGCCCTGCGGTTCCGGCTGGGAGACGGCACCGACCGGGTGCCGACCTACGCGCCGATCGTCCTCGACGAGGGCTTCGTCAAGGCCGACGCCGAGTACACCGGCCGGGCCCTGGCGGCGCTGACCTCCCTGGGCTTCCAGCTCGTGGTGGGCGCGCCGCGCGACAAGGTCAACGCCTTCGAGCAGCACGTCGAGAGCGTGGCGTACATCTCGAGCGATCCGTCGAACCCCGAGCTCTCGCGCATCTACCCCCTGACCATCCGGCAGGCGATCCAGGTCGAGCAGCACGGACTCGACCCCGCCGCGCTCGCCTGACCCGCGCCTCCTCGTCCCCCTCCGTCCGAGTGGGCAGGGAGGGGGCGCTACGCGGCGCCCGGCGCGAGGAAGCCCGTCTCGTAGGCCAGGATCACCAGCTGCGCCCGGTCGTGGGCGTCGAGCTTGGTCATGATGCGGTTGACGTGGGTCTTCGCGGTGTGCGGCGAGATGACCAGGTCGCCGGCGATCTCGGCGTTGGCGCGACCCCGGGCGACGAGCAGCAGCACCTCGCGCTCACGGTCGGTCAGGTGGGCGAGCCCGGCCGGCACGGCCGGCGACGACGCCCCCGACGACGACTCCCCTGACGACGTCGTCCCCGGGACCGATCCCGCCCCGCCGCTATTCGGCAGCACGTACTTCTCGATGAGGCTGCGGGTCGCGACGGGTGACAGCAGCGACTCCCCCGCGTGGACGGCCCGCACCGCCCGGACGATCTCGTCGGGCTCCGCGCCCTTGCCGATGAACCCGCTCGCCCCGGCGCGCAGGGCCCCGACGAGGTACTCGTCCTCCTCGAACGTGGTGAGGATCAGCACCTTCGTCCCGGCGAGCAGCGGGTCGGCGCAGATCTCGGCCGTCGCGCCGATGCCGTCGAGTTCGGGCATGCGGATGTCCATCACGACCACATCCGGCCTCAGCGCCGACGCCCGCATCACCGCCTCCCGGCCGTTCACGGCGTCGCCCACGACCTCTACCCCGTCCTCACCGTCGAGGATGTCGGTCACGGCCTGACGGATCAGCGGCTGGTCGTCGACGACGAGCACGGTCGTCACGAGGCTCCCCCGCTCCCACCGGACGAGCCGGACGAGCCGGCCGAGCCCGACGAGCCCGACGAACCGGCCACGTCGACCCCACGCGTCACCGGCAGCACGGCCGCCAACCGGTAGCCGCCCGGCGTCGGCCCGGTCTCGACGACGCCCCGAACCGAGGCGACGCGTTCGCACAGACCGAGCAGCCCGTACCCGCCACGGACGTCCACCGCTTCGGGCGCGTCCTTCGACGCCGGCACGGGGTTCGTCACCACGACCGACACCTCGTGCTCGTCGACCGCGACGAGCACGTGCGCACGGTGTTCGGCACCGTGCTTGCCGGCGTTCGTCAGCCCCTCCTGCACGACCCGGTACGCGACGAGGTCGACCGCGCCCGTGACCGCGGCGAGCGGGCCCTCGACCCGCGTGCTCACGACGAGGCCCGCGTCGGCGAACCCGGCCACGAGCTCGTCGAGTCGTGCGAGGCCCGGTTGCGGCGACGCGACCCGCTCGGAGTCCCCGGCGCGCAGCACCTCGAGCAGGTCGCCGATCTCGCCGAGGACGGTCCGGGAGGCGCGGCGGATGGTCGCGAGGGCCGTCACCGCCTTCTCGGGTCGCGTCTCGATCGCCGACGACGCGACGCCCGCGTTGAGGCTGATCACCGAGATCTGGTGGGCGACGGCGTCGTGCAGGTCGCGGGCGATGCGCAACCGCTCCTCGGCCACCCGGCGCGAGGCCTCGGCCTCACGGGTGCGTTCGGCTCGTTCGGCGCGTTCGGTGACGGCCTCGATGTACTCCCGTCGGGAGCGGCTGGCGTCGCCCGCCGCGGCGGCGAAGGCGACCAGGAGCGTGAACTGGACCACGGGCAGGTCGACGACGCGTCCCCCCACGCCCAGCAGGCCGAGCAGGGCGACGGCCAGGACCGTGGCGACCGTCACGACGATGGTGCGGCGGCGCGGGGTCCGCGCGGCCACGGCGAAGACGGCGATGCCGGTGGCGAGGACGACGCCCGGTGCGAGCGTGCCGAGCAGGGCGGCGATGCCGAACAGGCCGACGATCGCGGCGAGCACCGGGACGGGGCGTCGACGACGGAACGGCAGCAGGACGACGGGGGCGACCACGACCGCGACGGCCAGCCCGCCGGTCGGCCGGAACCCCGCGACGGGGAAGGGGGCGAACGCCGCACCGACGACGAGCACCGCGGCGATCGTGTCGCCCAGCCACCAGGGGACGCGAGGACGCGGGTAGGCGGGCTCGCGCCTCCTGCCGTCCGTCGTCGTCATGACCCCATCGTGCCCTGGAACGGCGGTGGCCGAGTCCCCCTCTGGCCCGACGTCGCGTACCGCAGGTGCGGTACTCGACGGCCGGCAGGTGTCCGCGGTGGGGGGACGACCCGGTCGGCGCGGCCCGCGAGGGTGGGTCTCGGCCCCGGAGACACCGGGGCCGTCAGCGACAGGAGCACCATGGCGCCGATCATCTCGGTCCGAGACGTCCACCGTTCGTACGGGCGCGGCCCGAACCGGTTCGAGGCCCTGAAGGGGGTGAGCTTCGACATCGCCGAGGGCGAGAGCGTCGCGATCGTCGGCAAGAGCGGCTCGGGCAAGTCGACCCTGATGCACGTGCTCGCCCTGCTCGACGCCCCGACGACCGGCACCGTCGAGCTCGAGGGCATCGACACGAGCACGCTCAAGGGAGGGCGCCTCAACCGGACGCGCAACAAGACGTTCGGCTTCGTGTTCCAGCAGTTCTTCCTCACGTCGAGCTCGTCGGTGCTCGAGAACGTCGTGCTGCCCATGAAGATCGCGGGCGTGCCCCGCGGCGAACGCCGTCGCCGCGGCCTGGCGGCCCTCGAGCAGCTCGAGCTCGCCGACAAGGCGAAGAACAAGGCCCTGAACCTGTCGGGTGGTCAGAAGCAGCGCACGGTGATCGCGCGCGCGCTGGTCAACGACCCGCGCATCATCTTCGCCGACGAGCCCACCGGCAACCTCGACACGGCGACCGGGGCGGTCGTCGAGGACATCCTGTTCTCGCTGAACCGCGAGAGCGGCATCACGCTGATCGTGGTGACCCACGACGAGGAGCTCGCGGCGCGCTGTGACCGGCGCATCGTGATCCGCGATGGGTTGATCGTCGACGACGAGACCGAGGTGGCGGCATGACGACCCTCGACCTGCTGCTGACCGCCGTCTCGAACACGTTCCGGTCGAAGACGCGGACGATCCTGACCGTCCTGGCGATCTTCGTCGGCGCCTTCACGCTGACGCTGACGAGCGGGCTGGGCACCGGCATCAACGCCTACATCGACGACACGGTCTCGGCCGTGGGCTCGTCCGACACGATGACGGTCACGAAGGCCTCCGACGACGCGCAGGGTCTCGGCGGGGCGAACCCGGGCCCGGCCGAGTACGACCCCGACACCGTCGCCGCGGGCGGGTTCGGTGCCCCCGGGGCGACCGTCGTCGCCCTGACCCCGGACGACGTGACGACCCTCGAGGGCGTCGACGGCGTGCTGGCCGTGCAGCCGACCGAGGCGCTCGCGACCGACTACGTCGAGGGCGAGAGCGGGACGAAATACGTCGTCTCGGCGAGCGCCCTCGTGCCCGGGCAGCAGCTCACCCTGACGGCGGGCGCCCAGCCCGACGACGACGCGACCGACCTGCAGGTGGTCGTCCCGACGTAGTACGTCGGTCCCCTGGGGTACCGCGACGACGAGGCGGCCGTCGGTCGGTCCGTCACGCTGGCCGTGACCGACGCCACGCGCACGCAGCACACGGTCACCGCGACCGTCGTCGGCGTCGCGGAGGAGAGCATCGCCTCGCCCGCCGGAGCGGCGGTCACCCCGAACGCGGCCCTCGGCACGGCCCTGTTCGACGCGCAGAACGTCGGGCTGCCCGCCGACCAGGTCGACCGCTACGCGCAGGCCACGGTGCGGTTCGCCGCGGACGCGTCCGACCGGCAGGTGAGCGACATCAAGGACCGTCTCGCCTCCGCCGGCTACACCGGCACCACCGTCGCCGACCAGCTGGGCACGTTCACCACGGTGATCGACGGCATCGTGCTCGTGCTCAACGCCTTCGCGATCATCGCCCTGCTCGCGGCGAGCTTCGGCATCGTCAACACGCTGCTGATGAGCGTGCAGGAGCGCACCCGCGAGATCGGCCTGATGAAGGCCATGGGCATGGGCAGCGGCAAGGTGTTCGGCCTGTTCAGCCTCGAGGCCGCGTTCATCGGGTTCCTCGGCAGCGCGATCGGCGTGGGCGTCGCGATGATCGCAGGCAGCGTCGTCAGCGCCACCCTGGCCGGGTCGCTGCTGTCGAACCTGCCCGGGCTGACGCTGATCGCGTTCGACCCCGTGTCGATCGCGCTGATCATCGTCGTGGTGATGGTGATCGCGTTCCTGGCCGGCACGCTGCCCGCCGCGCGCGCCGCGAAGGCCGACCCGGTGGAGTCGCTGCGCTACGAGTGAGGCCGAGGAGGCGCGGGTCAGCCCCGGAAGGACGCCCCGGTCTCGTGCTCCAGCAGCGTCCACATCCAGTCGAGCGCGAGGCCGGGGGTGAGGCCGGGCGCCTTCTGGGCGAGCTGGGTCGCGAGGCCGTCGCTGTAGGCGGCGAGCTTGAGGGCGAGCGCCGACGGGTCGGCCGTCGCGAACCGGCCCTGCTCGACCCCGCGGCGCAGGGTGCGGGTCAGGCAGGCCTCCCACACGCGGATGCGCTCGACGTACTCGGCGGCGACCGCGGGCTTGCGCGCCACGGCCGTCCAGTAGTCGGACCAGAGCCGCCAGTGCTCGTCGGTCGCGTCGGTGTCGGCGAACAGGGGCTCGACGAGCATCCGCACCCCGACGACCGGGTCGGGCTCGACGTCGACCGCCTCGATGATCGACGAGTAGAACCGGGCGGTCTCGAGCACGACGACCTCGTTGAGGATCTCGGCGACGCCGTCGAAGTGGTAGGTCACGGTGCCGACCGAGACCCCGGCCGCCGCGGCGATGTCGCGCAGCCGGGTCGCCCCCATGCCCTCGCGGACGATCACCTCGCGGGCGGCCTCGACGATCGACGCCCGCCGGACGACCGGCTTCTGCCGCACGCCCGCGCCGCCGGTGCCCCCGCCGCCCGCGCCGCCGGTGCCCGGGCGGCCGGTGCCCGCGCCGCCCGCGCCGCTCACGCCGACGTCCGGGGCACGAGCTCGTCGAAGGTCCGGTCGGCGACGAGCACCGTCTCGGCCTCGGGACCGCCGTCCCGGGCCCAGGCGCGCACGGTGTTCTCGACGCGAAAGGCCTCCGCCGAGGCCGTGACGCGGGACGTGGTCTCGAGCCACGCCTTCCAGGTCGGCTTCTCGAGCCCGATCGCCCAGCGCGACTCGGCCGACGCCGACAGCGGGTCGCCGTCGACGATGCGGTAGGTCTCGCGGCTGTCCTCGGTGAAGACCAGGCCGTCGGGGTACTCGCGTCCGCCGCCGTAGCCGGGGTCGACGTCGAGCAGCCACTCGCCCGTGCCGACGTCGTGCGAGACGCTGCGCTGCGGCAGGTCCGTGGCCGGCGGCAGGGCGCGGATCGCGAGGGGCTCGGCCCGCTCGGGCGCCTCGAACGCGACGCCGTCGTCGACCGGGTGCTCCGCCGACCCGTCGCCGGGCCCGCGCGTCCACACGGGCAGCGTCACGCTGCTGCGCGTCGGGTCGAGCGTGAGGGTCGCCTCGACCGGGTGCGGCCAGACCCACGGCCAGTAGGCGCTCGACACGGCGATCCGGAGGCGGTGGCCGGCCGGGAAGGAGTGCCCGGTCGAGACCAGGGCGACGCGCACGACCTGCTCGACCCGCGCCTCCATCGGGTCGTCGGCGCGGTCGCGTCCGTTCCGCTTGTTGAGGTTGAGCACGCCGCGGGTGACGAGCGTCGACGAACCGTCGGGGGCGACGTCGCAGAGGCGCACGACGACCGTGCCGTCGGGCACGTCGCTCGCCACGGCGAGGTCGGCGACGACGCTGCCCAGGACGTCCAGCGGCGAGTCGACCGGCAGGTCGAAGCAGACCGAGCGGCCGTCCTCGGCGCGCTGGTCGGGCGGCAGGTCGGTCGCGTTGCCGAACGGGAAGAACCGCCCCGCGTCGAGGCCGGTGCTCTGCGGCGAGCGCACGACGACGGGGCCGTCCGCCCCGCCACGCAGCGAGTCCAGCGGCACGACCCGGTCCTCGGTCTCGCGAGCGGGCCAGGTCGAGGCCGCGACCCAGCGCCCGGTCCGCTCGGCGTAGTACGTCGCCGGCGGCTCGGAGTCGTTGATCCAGGCGCGCAGCGCGGGCTCCGCGTCGACGCCGTTGGGGCAGTCGAGCAGCCAGCGGTCCCACCAGCGCAGGGTCTCCTGCAGGAACCCGATGCCCGGGCCGGGCGCCAGCCCGCGGTCCGGGTACTGGTGCGACCACGGCCCGATGATGCCCTTGACCGGTGCGTCGACGTTCTCGACCAGGCGCAGCACGGCGTCGCGGTACGGGTCGGCCCAGCCGCCCACGGCGAGGACGGCGGCCGTGATCGACGAGTAGTCCTCGCAGACGCTGCCGTGCCGCCAGTAGTCGTCGCGTTCCTGGTGCGAGAGCCACGTCGTCGTCATCGGTCGGTTGTGTTCGAGGCGTTCGCGCCAGCGGGCTACCCAGTCGGCGCCGACGACCTCAGGTCGCGGCGGGCGCGAGTTGAATGCGAACATCGTGCCGCCCCACGACGCCATGTCGATGCCGAGCACGGCGCCGCCCATGTAGTGCACGTCGTTGTCGTAGCGGTCGTCGGTCGAGCAGACGGTGACGATCGCCTTGAGGGCCGCCGGAGCCCGCCCGGCGAGCTGCAGCGCGTTGAACCCGCCCCACGAGATGCCGAACGCGCCGACCGCGCCGGTCGACCAGGGCCGGGCGGCGAGCCACTCGATCAGGGCGATGCCGTCGTCGAGCTCCTGCACCGAGTACTCGTCGTCGAAGAGGCCGTCGCTCGACCCCGTGCCGCGGATGTCGACCCGCACCGACGCGTAGCCGTGCGCGGCGTACCAGGGGTGCCGCTCGCTGTCGCGCGGAGCCGTCCAGTCGTCGAGCCGGTAGGGCAGGTACTCGAGCAGCACCGGCACGGGCTCGTCGACCACGGGGGCCCAGATGCGGGCGTGCAGTCGCGTCCCGTCGGGCATCGGCACCCATTCGTCGCGCACCTCGACCTCGAGTGGGCCGCTGCCGTGCGGGCGGTCGGAATCCTGCCGCCCGGGGGCGTCGGCGAGGTCGGCGCGCGGGGCTCCGAGGGTGCGGACTCCCCCGGCCCACGCGGGCTCCTGCAGGAGGCGCGGGTCGCCGAGGAGGCGCGGGTCGCGTGCGCCGTCCCCCCGCTCGTCGCCTCGGGGGCCCGGGTCGGGTCGGCCGCTCGTGCTCACATCGCCTCCCAGCGCTTCACGTGGTGTCCGCCGCCGTGGTCGTCCCAGCCGGTGGCGTCCCGCCAGCGGGGCCGCGCGTCGCCGACGTCGGGGAGCTCGGTCGTGCCCGGGTCGAGCGTCGCGTCGAGCAGGGTGCGCGTGTACGGGTGGTTCGGCCCCTGGAAGACACGTTCGGTCGGGCCCACCTCGACGATGCGGCCACCGGTCATGACGGCGACCCGGTCGGCGACGCCGCGGACGACCGCGAGGTCGTGGCTGATGAAGAGGCAGCTGAGCCCCTTCTCGTCGCGGAGCCCCGCGAGCAGGTCGAGCACCCCGGCCTGCACGCGGACGTCGAGCGCCGTCGTGATCTCGTCGGCGATGATCAGCTCGGGTCCGGCGGCGAGCGCCCGGGCGATGCCGACGCGCTGGCGCTGGCCGCCCGAGAGCTGGGCGGGCAGGCGTGAGGCGAACTCGGGCGGCAGGCCGACCTCGACGAGCAGTTCGCCGACGCGTTCAGGGCTGGACTCGCCTGTGAATAGCTTCAGCGGTCGGGCGATCGCGGCGCCGACGGTGCGGCGGGGGTTGAGCGAGGTGTCGGCGTTCTGGAAGATCAGCTGGATCGATCGGCGCAGCGTCGCCGTGCGCCCGGCGACGGGCCGCGTCAGGTCGCTCTCGACCCCGTCGGCTCCGTGGAAGGCGAACCGACCCGACTCGGCGGGGATCAGCCCGGCGAGGGCCGTGGCGAGCGTGGACTTGCCGCTGCCGGACTCCCCCACGACGGCGAGGGTCTCGCGGCGGCCGATGGTGAACGAGACGCCGTCGACCGCGGCGGGCAGGCCGCGCCCGTACCGGACGACGAGGTCGCTCGCCGTGACGACCGGCCCCGTGGCGGATGCCGCGGGTGCCGCGGGATCGTCGCGCCGCGTTTCGTGCTGCACACCTCGACTGGTCGCGGTGCCGTGCACGGAACGCGGTGCGGTGACGTCGGTCACCACCTCGCCGAGCGCGGTGCCGGGTGCTGTCCCCGGTTCCTGCGCCGCGCCTCCTGCTGCTGCGTCCTCCGCGTCGCGCCGCGTTTCGTGCTGCACACCGTGACTAGTCGCGGTGTCGTGCACGGAACGCGGTGCGGCGGGTGCGTCGGGTGCCGCCGGTGCCGCACGCCCGTCGCGCCGCGTTTCGTGCTGCACACCCCGACTGGTCGCGGTGCCGTGCACGGAACGCGGTGCGCTGGCGTCGGCGTGCACGCGCGGGATGCTCGCGAGCAGCTCGCGGGTGTACTCGTGCTGCGGGTCCGCGAAGAGCGACGCGGTCGGCGCGTGCTCGACGATCCGGCCCTCGTGCATGACGGCGATCTCGTCGGCCATGGTCGACACGACGCCGAGGTCGTGGCTGACCAGCACGATCGCCATGCCGAGTTCGACGGCCAGGTCGCGGATCAGCTCGAGGACGGCCGACTGCGTCACGACGTCCAGTGCGGTGGTCGGCTCGTCGAGCACCAACAGCTTCGGCCGCGCGGCGATGGCCATCGCGATCGCGACGCGCTGCTGCTGCCCACCCGACAGCTGGTGCGGGTAGCGCCGCACGATCGTCTCGGGGTCGGGCAGGCGGACGTGGCGCACGAGTTCGAGCACGCGGTCGTCGCCTCCGGGCAGGCCGTGGCTCTCGAGCGCCTCGCGCAGCTGGCGTCCGACGCGCATCGACGGGGTGAGCGCCTGACCGGCGTTCTGGGCGACCAGGGCCGCCGTGCCACCGCGCAGGGCCCGGCGCGCCCGCTCGTCGAGGGCGAAGACGTCGTCCCCGGCGACGCGGACGCTGCCCGACACGACCCGCGACCCACGCCGCAGGTGCGCGAGCAGGGTGCGGGCGACGGTGGACTTGCCGCTGCCGCTCTCGCCGACCAGGCCGAGCGCGCGTCCGGCGGCGACGTCGAAGCTCACGCCCCGCACGACCGGCACCTCGCGGCGACCGGCGGCGTACGAGATGGAGAGGTCGTCGACGCGGACGACGGGATCGGGGGCGACGTCGACGAGGCGACCCGCGCCTCCTGCGGTCGTACCGGCGGTGGTGAGGGGCTCGTTCACGAGACCGCCCCCTTCTGTGCGCGGTCGACGCCCAGCGACTTGCTGAGCCCGTCCGCGCTGAGGTTGAGCCCGATGACGAGCGTGGCGAGGGCGACGACGGGGGCGAGCGTGCCCCACGGGACGACGGTGAGGGCGGTGCGGTTCTCCTGCACCATGAGGCCCCAGTCGGGCGTCGGCGGGTTGGCGCCGAACCCGAGGAACGACAGGGTCGAGATGAGCAGCACGATCCAGGAGGCGCGCATCGCGTACTCGACGAGCACCACGTCGGTGACGTTGGGCACGATCTCGCGGAACACGATGCTCAGCGGCTTCTCGCCGCGGGCGCGGGCGGCGGTCACGTAGTCCTGCGTGATCACGGTGCGGGCGGCACCGCGGACGACGCGGGTCACGGCCGGCGCGTAGATCACGGTGACGGCGAGCACGATCACCCAGAGGCCCGAGTCGAACACGGTCACGACGACGAGCAGCGCCAGGATCGACGGCACGCTGAGCAGGGCGTCGACGATGCGCATGACGACCTCGTCGAACCAGTTGTCGGCGTAGGCGGTGACGCAACCGAGCACGGTGCCGATGCCGACCGCGATCGTCGTGGCGAGGAAGGTGACGACGAGTGCGTACCGGCCGCCGTTCAGCGTGCGCGACAGGATGTCGCGACCGTACTGGTCGGTGCCGAGCCAGTGGGCCCAGCTGGTGCCGGTCAGGGCGGCTCCCGAGTCGGTGGCGACCGGGTCGTGGCCGGTCAGCACCGGGGCGAGCAGCGCCAGCAGGACGTGCAGCGCGATCAGGCCGAGCCCGATGCTCAAGGCCGAGGAGGCGCTGAGGCTGCTGGTCAGGGACGTCGCGCTCGCGCGCAGTCGCCTCGGCCAGCCGCCCGCGGCCTCGGGGCCGGCCGATGCCGGGCCGCCGACCTGCGCGCCCGGGGTGGCGGGGTCCGCGGTCGTGGCGACCCGCGCCTCCTCGGCGGTGCGGTGTCCGGTGATGCCCTGGCCGCTGTCGGCGGGCGGGGTCCGGTCGTGTGCGGGGCTCATGAGCGGGCCTTCCGTCGGGTGCGCAGCCTCGGGTCGAGGGCCAGCGCGATGAGGTCGGCGGCGAGGTTGCACACCACGTAGACGAGGGCGCTGACGACGGCGATCGCCTGGATCGTCGGCAGGTCGCGGTTGAAGACGGACTCGAGCATGAGCTTGCCCATGCCCGGGTAGTTGAAGACGTTCTCGACGACCACGACGCCGCCGAGGAGCCAGGCGACGTTCAAAGCGACGACGTTGAGCGTCGGCAGCAGCGCGCTCGGCACGGCGTGACGCCAGACGACCTGGCGCGTCGACAGGCCCTTGAGCTCGGCCGTCGTGACGAACTCGCTCGCCATCACGTCGATCGTCGACGAGCGCGCCGTCCGCACGATGTAGGCGGCCATGGCGAGGGTCAGCACGATGACGGGCAGCCAGATGCTCGGCAGCAGTTCGGCGACCGTCGCGTCCTGGCCACGCAGGACGACCGCCGGGAAGATCGGCAGCGCGATGGCGAACAGCAGCACGAGCACGGTGGCGACCATGAACTCGGGCACGCTCATGACGACCAGGCTGATCAGCGAGATCGCGTGGTCGCTCGGGCGTCCGCGGCGGACGCCGGCGATGACGCCGAGGGTCAGCGACAGGGTGACGCCGACGATCATGGCGGGCAGCGCGATCAGCATGCTGTTGCGGAAGGCGATCAGCAGGTCGGGACCGACCGGCAGGCCGCTGACCAGCGAGACGCCGAAGTCGCCGTGCGCCGCACCGAGCAGCCACTGGCCGTAGCGGACCCAGACGTTCTGGTCGAGGCCGAGCGTCTCGCGCAGGGCCGCGACGGCGTCGGGGGTGGCGTCCTGACCGAGCAGTTGCTGCGCGACGTCGCCGGGCAGGGCCTGCACGGCGAAGAACACGAAGAACGAGGCGAGCAGCACGGTGAGGAGGGCCGTGCCGACGCGGCGGGCGACGACGATCAGGGTCGCGGCGACCGCGGACGTGGGGTGCGGGCCGCCGGCGCCCGGGCCGCTGGCGGTCGTGCCGTCGGCGGTCGGGCCGCCGGTGCTCGGGCGGCTGGCGGTCGGTGTGGGGCTCATGCGCGGAGTCCGATCTGCAGGTAGTCGAACTCGAAGCCGAACTCGCGGTAGTTCAGGACGTTCCGGGACAGGCCGACGAGGCGGTCGCCGAACATGGGGGTCATGTCGGCGGAGTCCTCGACGACGATGCGCTGGGCATCCTGGTAGAGCGTCATGCGGCGCGTGTCGTCCATCTCGGCGCGGGCGTCGTCGAGCAGCCCGTCGAAGGTCGGGTTCGACCAGGCGCTCTCGTTGTACGACGAGCCGGTGCGGAAGATCTGGTTGAGCAGCTGGTCGATCGGGCGACCGGTGAACCAGTAGCTGACCATGAGCGGCTTCTGCATCCAGATCTGCGTGTAGTACGAGTCCGACGAGGCGTTGCGGACGGTCAGGTCGATGCCCGCGTCGCGGACGGCGTCGCGGTAGGCGACCGCCATCGGGGTGAAGACGGATTCGTAGCTGGAGGTGTAGATCTCGGTCTTCAGCCCCTCGCGTCCGGCCTGCTTGAGCAGGGCGCGGGCCTGGTCGGGGTCGTAGGCGCGTTGGTCGTCGAGCCAGACGGCCTGCGAGGGAGGCACGGGGTTGTCCCAGCCGGGCGAGCCGGTGCCCTGCAGGGCGGTGGCGACGATGGCCTGCGGGTCGTAGGCGAGCTTCATCGCCTGGCGGACGAGCGGGTCGCTGAACTCGGCGCTCGTGGCGAGCATCGGGATCGTGTACCACTGGGCGTCGGGGGCGCGGGCGACGGTGGCGCCGGCCGAAGCGCTGACGACCTGGGCGGTGGCGAAGTCGAGGTTGGTCTGGCTGATCAGGTCGATCTGGCCGGCGAGGAGGGCGTTGACGCGGGCGGTGGTGTCCTGGATCGAGAAGAAGTCGATGCCGTCGAGCACCGGGCGGCCGGCGAAGTGGTCCTCGAAGGCCTCGACGCTGCCGGTGCCCGCGGGCTCGAAGCTCGACAGGCGGAACGGTCCGGTGCCGATGCCCGTGCGGCCGATGCCGCCGCCCTGGCTCGGGTCGGCGCTGCCCTCGGGGACGATGTAGCACTGGTACGCGGTGAGCAGCGAGGGGAACTCGGCGTTCGGCGTCAGCAGGTCGAAGCGCAGGGTGAGCGGGTCGACGGCGGTCATGCCGCCGGGGCCGATCATCGCGGCGAGCACCTCGCCCTGGGGTGAGGCGGTGTCGGGGTCGAGGATGTGCTCGATCGAGTAGATGGCGTCGGCGGCGGTGAAGCGGCGGCCGTCGTGGAAGCGGACGCCTTCGCGCAGGCGGAAGGTCCAGCTCGTGCCGTCGGCGTTGGCGGACCAGTCGTCGGCGAGGTCGGGCACGGTGACGCCGGCGTCGTCGAGCTTGACGAGCCGGTTGTAGAGGGCGCCGAGGTACTCGTAGGCCGAGAGCGAGCTGGCGGAGTCGAGGGTCTCTGCGGCGGAGGCGGCCGGGCGCGCGATGCGCAGGCGTCCGCCGCGGGCGGGGGTGCCGGTGGCGGCGGCCTCGGGGATGGTCGGGGTGCTGCGGGCGGGGGTGCAGCCGGCGAGGGTGAGCAGGCCGAGGCCGGCGAGCCCTGCGGCGCCGGCGAGGACCGTGCGGCGGCTCGGGCCGGTGCTGCGGTCTGCGCGGCTGTCGGTGCCGCTGCCGGCGTCTCGCGCCGGGCGGAGCGCGTGTCGGTGTTCGGGGACGATCGGTGTCATGCGGGGATGGCCTTCCGTTTATCGTTCGGGTGAACGATAAGGGAGGTTCGCGGCGGCGGCCAGCTCGCCGGAGCCCCGGAGGCGCGGCTCGGGACTCCCCCGCAGCCCCCGTTCTCCGCGCCCCGCCGCGGATGCGGTCGTGCTCGTGCGGCAGCGTGCACGGGCTGCAGTCTTCACCCACTCGTTACACGAGGGCGCCTCGCCGACGCGACCCGCGCCTCCTCGGCTTCGCCCGCTCGTCTCGGTCGAGTGGTCCCCAAACGTCCCCCCCGCCCCACGAAGAACGTTGTCGGACCACTCGATCGACTCGCCGAGGCGACGTCCGAGCAGGAGGCGCGGGTCGGCCCGCCCGCGCCCGTCACCCTCGCGACGGCTCGAGTGGGCAGAACCTGCTCGTCGAGGACCGCCGGGCAGCATCTTCTGCCCACTCGCCCGGTTCGGTCGGCCCGGAGGACCGGCGTGCCCCTCGAAGCGGGACTCCGTCCGGAGCCGAGCCGCGCCCTAGTCTCGGCTCATGGCCACCCCGACCACGCCCCGCCTCGCGCTGGGGCGACCCGCTCTCGCCTTCGGGCTTCTCGGGGTGTTCGCCTTCCTCTCGGATACGGCCTTCAAATGGTGGACGTTCACCCGTCCGTCCGCTCCGGTCAGGTACGTCGTGGTCTCGTCGGCGGACGGCTTCGAGGGGTTCGACGTGGTGCAGACGATTGGCGGACCGTTGCTGCTCATCGCGGTCCTCTCGATCGGGTTCGCGGTCGCGCTGCTGGTGGTGACGCTCGTGCACCGGCTGGTCAGTGCGCGTCCCGGCCGCGGTGGTCGCGCCTCCTGATCGTCCGGTCTGGTGGAGCCACGAACGAGCACCTAGCCTCAGCAGATGGATGCTTCGTCTCCCGCCAGGCGTCGTCGCCGCCTCGGCCGTCTCGCCCTCGTCTTCGGCATCGTGGGCGTCGCCGCCGCCGTCGGGTTGATGGTGATCAACGAGGTGGCGCCCGGCATGAGCGGTGCCGCCCGCTATTCCACCGCCCCGGCGATCGACTGGTTCACGATCATGCTGACCGTCGGCGGCCTGCTGTGGGGGCTCTCAGTCATCGCCCTGCCGACGGCGCTCGTGCTCGGGCTCATCGTTCTCGTGCGGTGGATGTTCGTCGACTGACCGCCTCGACCCTCCTGATCGGATTCCCGTGATCAACCTCGTCGCCCTCATCCCCGCATTGTTCACCGTGGCCGCTCTCGCAGTGGCCTGGTCGGCAGGGGGCGGAACGACGACCCGGGCGCGCCGGTGGAGTGCCCGCGCTCTGGCGGTCTGGGCAGCCGTCGCCGTGGTCGCGCTCGCCGCGTTCCTCGTCGGCCTGCACCTGCAGCACGCCGACCTCGCCGTCTGGTCGGCGTTCGCACTGATCGCCGCAGCTCTTGCCGCCGTGACCGCGGCGGCCGCCCGCGTGGTGTCATCGCTCGTGCGGTGATCCGGTACGTACCGGATCACCACGGGCGGCCTTGCCGTCTCTGGGCCAAGGCCTCAGGGCCCGCGGCTGAGGGCCCACGGCGCAGGGCACCTACCCGAAGGTCGAGACGACCGTGCTCGTGACCGTCGCCACCACCGCGATCGCGACTCCCCCGCTCGTCCCGAGAACGCCGAGCGCCGTGCCCACCCGCCACCGCCGACGCCGCCGAGCCGCGTCGTCGATGTCGCGGCGCAGGCGTTCGAAGCGGTGTTCGTGACGGAGCGTGTCCGTCAGCACCAGCGCCTCCGTGTGCCAGGTACCGCGTTCTTCGGCGACCATGGCCAGGTAGGCCAGCGCCTCGGGTGAGTGCACCCGTGGCCCGTTCATCAGCCACTTGCGCAGGCGGGCAACCACGACCACCGGCACCGTCGGCGCCTTCTTGCCGACGGACAGCGAGGCCTCGCCCACGAGCACGATGACGGGCGTGACGACGACCTCGAAGTCGGCCGCCCTCGACATCAACCGGGAGGCGCGGGCCGCCTCGTGAAGGGAGTTGCGAGAGTGGTCGGTCCGGTGTCCGCCGACCGTCACCAAGCCGCCGCCGACCCAGACCTTCTTGCCGGCGTGGTGCTTCGTGTTGACGGTGAAGACGCCCGTCGGCCCGATGACGACGTGGTCGATGTCGGACTCGCCCGAGCCGACCGGGACGGAGTGCAGCACGGTCCACTCGGGCCCGAGCTCGGCGAGCACGCGCGCGACCTCGATCTCACCGAGGGCGCCCTGGTACCAACTCTGGGCGTCGGCGCTCAGGGGCGTGTGCCCGAAGAGGCGCTGCCGCCGGGTCAGTGCGGGCGCCTCGGCCTGGACGCGCAGGCACTCCTGCATCACCGAGTAGGCCGGCCGCCGGGCCTTCAACGTCATCGCCACGCTTCCGCGCGCCACGGTCTCGCTCATGTTTCCCCCTTGCCCACACGGTAGGGCGACACGTGACGCGCAGACGAGCCCCCGTTGGGGAGGTCAGCCCGCGCCCGGGTCGGAGGGCTCGATCGAGTGGTCAGAAACTGTCCTTCCGCCGCGCGGGAAGGACAGTTTCTGACCACTCGACGACCCGATCAGCAGCAGCGGCTCCAGCACCAGCACGGGGTCACGGGCGCCTACGGCGAGCCGAGCACGTCTGTGGCCGCCTGATCCGCCCGCCACGCCCCGACGAGCGTGCCGAACAGCAGCGCGACCATGCTCCCGATCGCCCAGATGGCCATCGCGTCCTCCGACGGGCCCATGACGAGCGGCACCACGATCGACCCCACGGCGAGCGCGCATCCCACCGTCACCGGCACGAGTGCTGCCCGGTGCCCGGCCCGCCACGCCTCGGGCGATGCCATCACGTGCCGGAAGCGGATGCCGGCGAGGTGGTTCACGCCGAGCCGTCCCCGGGCGGCGGCGAGCGTCGTCCAGAAGACGACGGTGCACCCGGCTAACACGATGAGCGGAACGACGACGAGCATCCCACCAGGCTAGGTCGGCGCCTCCGGACGCGACTCCCCCGCGCGGCCCGTTCTGAGCCGCCGTAACCCACCCCGGCATCATCGAGTGGGCAGAAAGTGTCCTTCCGCCGCCCCCGAAGGACACTTTCTGCCCACTCGAGCCCGACGAGCGCGACGCGCCCCAGGAAGAATGGCCCCATGCCCCTCGTCCCCATCGCCCCGACCGATGCCGATGCCGACGCCCGAGCCGACCTCCGCGCCTTCCTCGCCGCCGCCGACCTCACGCTCGCCGGTCTCGACTCCCCCTCGCCGCGCCTCCGGCTCTGGGTCGACCGCGACGCCACCGGCACCGTCGTCGGCAGCACCGGCTACGAGCTCAGCGCCGACGGCGAGCACGCCCTCATCCGCAGCGTCGCCGTCGCCCCCGCCGCCCGCGCGCGCGGCGCGGGCTCCCGGCTCGCCCGCCACGCCCTGGCCGACGCCGCCACGCACGGAGCCCGCCACGCCTGGCTCTTCTCCCGCCGCTCCGGACCGTTCTGGCAGACGCTCGGCTTCGCCCCCGCCGACCGCGACGCCCTCGCCGCGGCCCTCCCCGACACGCACCAGGTGCAGCTCTTCCGCGCCTCCGGCCAACTCGCCCGCGAGGTCGCCTGGTCACGCCCCCTCGACGACCTCCGCCCGCCCACCCCCTAGGAGGCGCGGGTCGGTCCACGCTCGCCCCACCGGTCATCGAATGGTCCCGTATCGTCCTTCCCCTCCCCGAGAACGACGATCCAGGACCACTCGACCCCGACCCGCCGAGAGTGACACCCCGTACGATCGCCCCGATGGTCGATCTGCAGCCGCACTCCCCCACCTGGGCCGACGACTACCGCCGTGAGGCCGAGCGTCTCGCGGTCGCCCTCGGCACCCGGGTCGACGCCGTCGAGCACATCGGCAGCACGGCCGTCCCCGGCCTCCTCGCGAAGCCGATCATCGACGTCGCCGCCCGGACGTCTCCCGGCACCGACTCGTTCGCCCTGGGCGCCGACCTGGTAGACCTCGGCTACGAACGACACGCAGCGGGCCCGAAGACCCACGCGGTCTACGTCCGGCTGGACGGAGCGCGACGCACGCACATCCTCCACGTCTTCCGCCCCGACCAGTGGGACGACTGCCACCAGCGGCTGTTCCGCGACCGCCTGCTGCGCGACCCGGTCGCGCGACGGCGCTACGCGACCCTCAAGGAGGCGCTGGCCGGCCTCGCCGACGGACGCGCCTACACAGCCGCCAAGACGGATCTGATCGCCGACCTCGTCACCGACGAGCGGACGGCTCGTGGCCTCCCTGCGGCCCCGGTGTGGGACAAGTGAGCCACCCCTGTTCCACCACCCCCGGACGTGACGCCCGCTAGCCTTGCCCGCGATGAGCACCCGCACCCGGATCGAGCTGGGCCGCCGCGCCGACCTCGGAGCCGACTGCGCCAACTGCTTCGGCCTCTGCTGCGTCGCGCTGGCGTTCACGAAGAGCGCCGACTTCCCGTTCGACAAGCCGGCCGGCGACCCGTGCACGAACCTCGACGAGCACGACGGCTGCCGCATCCACCCGCAGTTGCGTGAGCGTGGGTTCAAGGGCTGCACGGTGTTCGACTGTTTCGGGGCGGGGCAGAAGGTCAGCCGGCAGACGTTCGCCGGGCGATCGTGGCGTGACGACCCCGCGACGCGTGAGGCGATGTTCTCGACGTTCCCGCTCGTGAGGCGGCTGCACGAGCTGCTCTGGTACCTCGACGAGGCGATCACGCTGGTCGAGCGCGAGCGCGCACGCGAAGGCGAGCGCGCACAGGCGGCCGAGCACGGCCGCCGCCGCACCGCCACCACCCCAGACCCGACCCCGTGGCTCGCCGCCTTCGAGCACGTCCGGCGCCTGACCGACGGCTCCCCCGACGAGCTCGCCGCCCTCGACGTCGACGCCGAGTACGACGCGGCGCGCCCGCTGTTGGTGCAGGCGAGCGAGGTCGCCCGGGCGTCCGTGCCCGCGCCTCCTCGGCGGTCGAGGGACAAGGGGCCGAGGCTCGAGCCGGGGAGCGACCTGATGGGTGCGGCTCTGGCCGGGGCGGATCTGCGGGGTCGGACGCTCCGCGGCAGCATCGCGATCGCGGCGGACCTGCGCGGGGCCGATCTCGGCCGGTGCGATCTACTCGGTGTCGATCTGCGCGACGCCGAGCTCGGTGGGGCGGACCTGTCGGGGGCGATCTACCTGACGCAGATGCAGGTGAACAGCGCCCGGGGCGATGGGGCGACGCGCCTGCCCGAGGGCTTCGCGCGGCCGACGCACTGGGCAGGCGGGCGCTAGCTTTCGTGCCTCTGGCGGCGCCTCCGTCGCGGGGCTAGCCTCCCCGACATGAGGACGCTCACGTACTCCATCAACGTCATGCTCGACGGCTGCATCGATCACCGTGAGGGCCGGCCGGACGCCGAGGTCCACCAGTTGGCCACGGAGGCTCTCGAGCAGGCCGACGGTCTGCTGTTGGGGCGGGTCACCTACGAGCTGATGGAGCAGGCCTGGCGGCCGCCCGCCTCCGATGCTTTCCCGGACTGGATGCAGCCCTTCGCGCGGACCATCCACAAGATCCCTAAGTACGTGGCGTCGACGACGCTCGAGAGCGTCGACTGGAACGCCGAGTTGCTCGGCGGCGACGTGCGTGAGGCGGTGCTCGAGCTGAAGAGCCGTCCCGGGGGCCCGCTCCGTCTCGGAGGTTCCACCTTCGCCACCGACGTCGTCGGCTGGGGCCTGGTCGACGAGTACGAGTTCACCGTCTACCCCTGGGTCGCCGGCCACGGCCCCTACCTGCTCGCCGGCCTCCCCCACCCCCTCGACCTCACCCCGACCGCCCGCCACGCCCTCGCCTCCGGCGCTGTCGCGACGACGTACCGGCCCTGCGCCCCTAGGACGACAACTGGAGCCTGACCCAAAATGAGACAAGGAGGCGCACACCGATCCATGCGGGTTGGCAGCGACGACGAATCGCCCACTTTAGGGGCTGGTCTGATCAGGAACGGAATTCGGGAGCTTACAAGTCACAGCCTGACGGCTCTTTCTCGTTCCAAATCCTGGCAAAGCGTCCGGCAACCTCTGGCCAGATGAGGCGACGACCGTCGTCAAGGGAGCGGACCAAGGTTCGGATCGACGAAGAGAACAAATTCGTGTGGAATGACTCGTCCGGCTTGATCGCGCCTTTGGAGGGGATCGTCAAAACGGAGTGCCACAGAATTGATGGATTTGCGTATTACGTCCGGATTGTCGCCCACAGCGCCAAAGGCTGCCTCGTACACAGGCAATGGGTCAGCAAGGCCAGCACTGCTGAGAAAGCGGAATCCCCACTTTGCTCCTCGGGACGCCCAAATGAATCTCATCTAAGGCTTTGAATCAGAACCCGGTCGTGCTCACCGCGGTCAAGATCCATCTTGAATCCAGTCAGAACAGCGGCCATGAAGTCGTGCCTCGCGATGGCAGCATGGTTGAGATCCGCAAGCTTATCCGTCGCAAGCTTGGCCGCAATTTCTGCGGCAGGTTCTGCGAACACATTTAGGACCTGCCCGATGGGTCCGCGAAAGTTCGACTTGTTGCCTATGAAAGCGGCAAATTCCTTTGCTCGACGCGAGAAGATGGACGCTGCCTCTCCACCCTTCTCCAGCCCCCGGGCCCAACGCTCGTTTCGAATGAAAGGGAGGACTGCAGCGATGGGCAAGATCAAATCGAGGCCTACACGTTTGGCAAAATGAATGCCATCCGGCTCGAACTTGGCAGAGGATAGGAGGACAAAATCTTCGCCAACAGACAGTGCCTCGGGACTCTGAATAAGTCCCTGCAGAGCCCCACGTAGGTCACTTAACTCGCCGCCTGCCTTTCCGATAACAAGGTCGCGGAAAGCCACAACGTCAAGATCTGGCAGCAAGTCAGCCTTCGATAAGGCGATGATCCAAATTCGAGGGAACTGCGCAAATGGCTTACGGCCTCGGAGGAGTTCCGCCTCAAGCCTGTGGATGCCATTACGAACGTTCGAGAAGAGCACCTTGAGATAGCGCTCCTCTTCCCCCGAGTTCTCAGCAAGACGCTGTCCATCCACAAGCAGGAGGGCGACGTTCGAGCTAAGAAGAGCTCGAAACGTCTGAACGCGACGCTCTGCCTCCTGTGCACTACTAGGCTCCTCGATGAACCAGTCACCTGGATAGTCGTGCCATACGAGTCTGAGGTCACCCGAAGGCTTTCTCTTCTTCATTTCCGCGGCCATGCGATCCCGCCGACGGAATGAAAAGGTATAACTCGTCGAAGAGAACCTCGTCGTGGAGGGCCTACGACCTGCGTCTCTCATGCCTAGATAATTCTGGTGCAAGCGTGTGCCCTGACCGCTGTCGTCCGCCACAATGCCGAATATACTTTCCTCGCGAAATGCGGGCTCCTGCGCTCCACCGTAGAACGAGGAAAGCAGCACGGTCTTGCCGCTGCCGCTCTCGCCGAAGACCGCGATGTGTTGCTCGAGTAGCCCTCGCTTTATTCCCATGAATGGACTTTAGGGCATGCCGAAGGGCATCTATCGCCGGCACCTTCTTGGCCCACTCCGCGCGTACGAGTGATGACCGGAGAGGCCATACTAGGAAAAATTGTGGAAGCGGCCCAATGCTCGGAGACATAGTCTGCTGCATCAAGAGCCGCGCCCCGAGGAGGCCCTCGCTTATTACGCCCCGCCACCCTTTCTACAGCGCGGCCACGAGCACAGGAGGGCACAGCTTCCTCAAAACCGCTGCCGTGCCTCGCGGTCGGCGTTGTCGCTAGGCTTTTGAACTCGACGCCGGCGCTGGGACTGGCACTGGCACTGGCACTGGCACTTACATCACGACTGTTTTCTTCGATCGCTCCATCCTGAGACACAGTCGATTCGATCCGATGCAGCCATGCGTCAGCTTCGTCGCAGTCCTACTCCGGCGTGGCAGCAGCAACGGGGGAGAATGCAGATCCGGCTCTCCCAAATCAACGCCTGCTCTGTTCGAACATGTTGGAGCCGCTGAATGGTGACCACCCGATGACGCCAAACGCGCCGAGGGCGCTGGCATACCTCGCCGGCAGACAGCCGAGTCGATGCGATTGGCGAACAGGGCGGCAACGTAGATGAGGCAGGCAACTCCCAAGCTGCGAATCAAGTGCCGCAGCTTGCGCTTTCTTGATGCAGTTTTCGGCCGTGGCGCTTGCCTGCGGGCCTAAAAGGGAACAGTGAAGCGGCAAACCTTTCCGCAGCTCACGTCTAGCACAAGCTCGCGCTAGGCCCAAGTCGCCTACTCTGAGTCGCGCGGGCGTGAACACGTCATTCGAGTCAGAAATCGAAGTCTTCTATGCACCGGCCCAAGGCCTAGAAATGCTCGTCCGTTGGAAAGCGCGATCGGACAAAGCACACCTGTCATCGCTTACCAGGGGGAATGTCTCCAACCTCAGCTATGGAAGCCTGAGACATCCACCCACTAGACCCAAATCAAATTTATATACAACATTGAGCTCAATGTTGCTGCCGAGTCAGCGGTCACTTCTCCACGAACCTCACGATCCCAGGTCGCGAACCATGCTGCGAGACGGTCGCCACAAGTTCGAGAAGCAATTGCTCACGTAGTCGACCCAGGACCTCAAAGGACGCCACAGCTGAAGACCCTCGTACGCGTACAAATCTCGGATCGATAAAAAATTGGACCGGTTGCTCTTTAGATATGTTGAGAACTGGAGATAGCCAGCTCGTCGATCTTGGGTTCAGTTCTCGCGGCCTGGGCTCGTCCCGTGCCTTTAGAACACCAACCAGAGCGACGGGAATAGGTCCTGACGCTTTTTGCGCATAATCGCAAGCAGCGCCGATACGAATTTGCAGGACTTGGAAGGCGACAGCTTGCCTGTCGGGGCAACCCTTGACATTCTTCTGGACAACATTCGCAAAGTAGTCTGCTTCGTCATCTAACCCAAATTCTGTCCAGTCGAAAGCGTCCTCCAGTTTGGAGACGGCACCCCATGCCGTCGGCAAGACACCATATTCGTTAGTTTTCTGAATCCAGTGCAAACTAGCGTTTAGGGCCGCGACTTGCGTCTTGATTAGGGCCGGCAGCACATCAGGCACTTCAGCAAAGATGTCCGCCCAAGGAAAAGCCCCATCAGACGTAGGAAGTGGGGCTTGAAGATGATCCTGAAGAAGAGGCGTCAACGCCAGGTGGATGGCAGACCTGTGATCCTCCTCCACATTACCTGCACCAACTGCTTCATCTGCCAGACGTCGTAACAAAGTCGCAACGCTCTTTTCATCGGTCCAGCCACGGGCCAGCTTCTGTAAGTCAGCAGTTACGCGAGCCGCGCCCTCCAGCACTTCTGTTTCCCACTGGACGAGGGCGCTAACACCCCCGTCCCTTCGCAAGATGGAAAGGATTTCTTCGCGAAGGGATGCACCAGCCGCCTCACCAGAATCTGTATCAATATAATCCGTCTTGGAAAGGGGCAGAATGGCAACGGGTCTTAGATATGGCTTAGCGTCGAATAGCTCTGAGAGATAGGGCTGGAGGTCGTCTACGTGCTGAGGGTTGTCGGTCCAGACCACGAGGACGTAGGGACCGCCCTGTTCGCTAATCACATGACTCAGAATGCGTGCAATCTCTGCGTAGTGACGGTTGAAGTCACTCGTCATTGCGCGATCCTGGAGCTGCAGGTCCATGAAAAGACCACGAACTCCTAGAAAAAGGATCGGATCGGGGTCTTGCTCGGCCGAGTAAAGAACTCGAGCACACGCCGAACCAAGTCCTTGAATAGCGTCACCAATGGCATGCATGTGTAGAGCATTATCGTCGACTACTACAAATCGCGGAGCAGAAAACATTATTTCCCCCTAGGAAAGACAAGAACTAAGGCCGCACCGCCATATTTGTTAACATCGACACCTGCCAGGTCGACACCCTCAAGAAGCTGACCCCCGATTGTGTTCATAATGAGATTCACGTAGTAAAGACCAACCCCGATACCATCAGGTCGCCTGGTGAAGAACGGCTCCAATGAGTCCCCAAAGCTGTCGCTGAACCCTGGACCGTTGTCTGCAATGACGATCGCAGGCCCCGCAAAACTATCAATGTCGACACGGAGAAGAAGCCGCTTGCTCCCGCTGCTGACCGCATCCGGCCACCGCGCTCCCAGCCAGTAAATGCTGTTGTCAATGAGGTTCGTCAAGGCGCCGAGAACCAACCCGAAAGGAAAGAACGACATGACAGGCTCGGACTCAGACCCCCGATCAATGTCGATCGCGAAATCGATCCCGTGCTGTTGAAATCGAACCGAATTCAGCGCAGCAGCCCGCTCGGCAAGCTTGCGTAAATCTTGCTCTCGGGATTCACCGCGCCGGAGCAGGTCCCCGAAACTGTCGAGTACTCCAACCAGATCCCTGGCCTGTTCGACCGCCTTCTCCACGTCGCTGCCAGCCCTCAAAGCCTTGTGCAGGAGACGGACACCATGGTCAATCTCGTGATAAACGATAACTAGAGACATACCAGATATTCCCGACCTCAGCATGATCTCGCGCATATCGTCGTAGGCTTTTTGTGCCCGATCGATCAGGGGGTCTATTTGGTCAGAAAGACTGTTTTTCTTAGCCAAAGTGCGGATCTGCTTCAGAGGCCTTTCAATGCCACCCTTCAGGCTTGATCGCTGCTTCCCGAGCAGACGTCGAAGGTTTGTTTTATCTTTATTTCTCTCCGCTTCCAATACTGCAAGAGCGCCACGTATGAAGGCCCGCAGTCGCGAGAGGGAAGGTCCCTCGACGAAGCCCTCCCGATTAGTCTTCTCCGCGAGGCGGTAACTTTCGGCCAATGACAAGTCGACAGCGGCGACAATAATATTATTGCTGATTCTTTTGCTTGGGGCGTTTACGCGACGAATATCCAGCCCTAGCCAGTCATCGCCTGGCTCGCCGTAGTTGTATACGCGTATACCATCTCTGTAGACCCGAACTCCCCCGCTTTCGTTGAGGAATTCCTGCACTGACGCGCTATGACCGATCTTTGCCAAGACGTCGCGGTCTCGGTCAAAGACGTAAAATGTCCCCGAAATTGGGCCGATGCCGGTCTGATTCACAGAACTGCTTCGGCTAACCTTCGGGAGCTTGGCACCATCGACTCCAAGCCTGGCTTGATCTCGTTCTGGCAGGTCCTTGGGGTCGAGAAGCACTCCGTAGTCCGATCCAGCTACGGTTCGTGGCTCAAGGCTAACGCCGGAGAAACCTAGAAAACTAAACTCCCACGTGAATTGGTTGCCATCTAGAGTGAATGTGAATTTCCAGGGAGCACTCTCGAGCAACGTGGCAGTATTGGGCATCTCGTCAAGCCACTGGTGCTCATCTGGAAGTCTCAATTGAGCAGTAAATTTGTCAGTTCGTTCCGTAAATGGGGACGATATCGACGTTATTTGTCGATAGAGCTTCCGAATCTCGCCTCGGGTCCACTCATCACCCTTGAGTGACGCAACGGTTACGACCGTCCCGGTCTCGCCGTCTCCGACAAAGACCTCCGAAGGTCTCTCGCGAATTGTTACTTCGGCTTCGTCCAAGAATTCAGAATCGGCGATTACGTCCCAGTCGATAGACATGATGCACTCGGCGTGACCAGCGCGCTTGCTGACGACTTCTACTCGGGCTCCTAACTTGTGGACTGCGAAACGACCAACACCTTTTTCCCCAAGGGGAAGACGGCCTCCTGGGCTGCGTCTGCCAAAAGCTCGGTCAAGGGCCTTATGGTCGTGGCCAGGTACAAGCCAAATGTCGCGCAAGGTCGCTAAAGACATCCCCGAGCCGTCATCGCGTACCTCAATCTGGGGCGAGTCAGAGCGAAGCCCCGACATGGTGACGATGGCCTCGCTTGCATCCGCATCGTAGGAATTCTTCACTAGTTCGAAGATGGCAAGTCGAGCGCTACCGATAAGTTGATCACCAAGGAGTTGCAACAGCCTAGCTCGCGGTCGAAAAAAAGACTCGACGCTCTGAACTGTCATATTCGATCCCCATCTCGTCGAAACAGTTGTCAGCCCGGTTGTGCCAAGCTTCGGCATGTCGGGTCTTCATAGCCTAGGCCGCGGTTACACCGAAGGATTACGCCTTCAGTTTGTAGGCTTCGGAAGAAGTCATGGCTCTCAAAGCAGACATCCTCAATGCTGCTCGTGGGCCCACTCCAACTAGCTGCGCAAGACCGACTTTTAACCCACCGTGTAGACCGAATTCTTCTCTAGGCAAGTCGCGAAGAACAGATACGTTCATTCCAACGCGACTGCTCTGCAAGAGAACATTTTCCCCGCTAAGCAAACGAACGGTTTTCTCCTCGAGAGAAGACAGTCTCGGCACGAGGTGCAGCTCGTCCGCGGCACCGGTTGTTGCAGCTGACATTTGCGCTAATCGCCTCTTCTGCGAATCGCTTAGTGGCGAAGACGACAGATCCGCCAGTTGATGCAGAAGATCGTCTCCCCTGGACTCGACCAAGTCCGCCACTGCTCTGGCCCGACCGGTAGCCATCACATGCAGGCGCAGAAGAGCAACCAAGATTGCGCGATCACCTGTCATTTTGTCACCCGGAAAAAGCCACCAACGCTCGCGTCTTGCCTCCTCACCCCAAGCGGACAGTCGATCTCGCACCGCAGCAGCATCAGGAGCCGTAAAGTCTTCCGGCAACTCTGAACTTGGTCGAAGCTGTTGCGCCACGACTTGCCCAAGCAGAGGAGGGACAGCGTTGCCAATTTGTCGGAAGGCATCGCTTCGAGTTCCCGAGAAGCGGAAGGAATCGGGAAAGGTTTGCAAACGAGCAGCTTCTCGAACGGTCAAAGAACGGGACTCCTCAGGATGGATATACCAGTAGCCGTCTTTTGCCATGTGAGCAGTGATCGTACGACTCAGGGAGTCCCATCCCAGTCGCTTGTACTTATCGTCGAACGTGTCTGATCGGTACCGCTTGAGTCGCTCGGGAAGATCCGAGTAGAGCGTGGTCGAGTCCATCAGCTCAAATGCTTCCCGATCGTCAGCCCGAACCGGTCGCGTGACATGGTCGTAGAGGGGGACGTCTCGCTGATTGCCCCGAAGGGCTTTACCAAGCTCACTTTCTGGCGATTCGGCATAGGCCATTTCTGAACTGCCTTGAGTCTCGCCTAACCGCGGGAGATCGAATATGGCATCTCGAACCGAGGCACGGTCGCCGGCATCGACTGGCCATGTTATTTGGTGACCGTCGCGCCGTGCTTGCATTATAAATCGTTTTCTATGTTGCGGAACGCCGTGTCGCCATGCGTCTAACAACCTGTAGTCAACGGTGTAGCCCGCCTCGTTGAGCAGGCTGTCAATTAACCGGACCACCCCTAGCTCATCCCCGAGAGCCATATCAGGAACATTCTCGAGTAAAAGGACGCGTGGTCTAATAGTTGTAGCGACCTCTACAAATGTGCGCCACAGCTCTCGACGAGCATCAAAGTGGCTTCGAATGCCAGCCTGGACCAGATGCCGAATCTTTGACATGCCGGCTCGGCTGAACGGTTGGCACGGAGGCCCCCCGACGATGAGGTCGATAGGTATTCCCTCAAGTTTTGTCCGCAGAACGTCCGCGCTAGAGGGCTGGGATAGATCCATGAGTAGAGACTCGCCGCGGAAGTTTGCATCGTGGGTAGCGAGAGCTCTTTCATTGTGATCCACGGCTGTCACGACCGTCCAACCCGCAGCCTCCGCGCCCAGCCCGAGACCACCAGCCCCTGAGAACAGGTCAAGGGCGAGAGGTCGATTCTTACTTTCGCGCAGGCACCATTCCTTAAATGAAGATGACGTGACCGCGTCGGGGTGGCGTCCGTGACTTTGCGGCGGTGATCTGCGCAACTTTACCCCGTAGGTCATACGGTGAGTTCCTTTCAAAACTGAGAGCGCAACCCCTTATGCAGTGTGGCTCCAACCAATGGTTGCTGACGGAATCCTATGGGCTCAGATGCCGTGAGCTGCCCGTTGGGGCGCGGTGTGTTATTGATACACAGAAGGATCGTGTGTCCTCGGCATAAGGAATGGGTAGCCCTGGAACCGAGCAAGCGACAGCCCACCGACATCCTTCGTGGGCTCACCTGCCCGTAACAGAGTTGCTGGGGCGCCTTCGAAGCATTTGTCACCGCGGCACCGCGTTAATCTCTTCTGGGAACGGAGGGGTACTCGACGATACCGCCACGTTTGGGCTTGACAGGCTCTCCATCTCGAACAGCCTTCAAATCCACGGCCTTAATTTCCGGCACCAACGCGTGGAGATCATGGCGCGTGTCTAAGACCTAGTCAGGACAACCGGCAAAGCTGCCGGCGTTGGACATCCTGCGCATTTCATGGTCGGGCTGACAGGATTTGAACCTGCGACCCCTTGACCCCCAGTCAAGTGCGCTACCAAGCTGCGCCACAGCCCGAGATCCGGGTTCCAAAAAGCAACCCAGGTCTTGGTGTTGCCCCGACCGAGGCAACCCCACAACTATAGCCGATGAATCGGTGTGCCTGAGACAGAGCCGGGGCAGGGCGGACCGAACGGAGTGTTTCGTCCCGTTACACCCCACGGGACGGCAGGCACGCCGCCCACCTACCGTCGTGACATGCCCACCTCGACGACCCGCGCCTCCTCGGCCCTGCCGATCCGTCTGCGCGGCGTCGGGAGGCGCTTCGGCGAGCGCCCCGTCCTCCACGCCCTCGACCTGGACGTGACGGCCGGCGAGATCATCGCCATCGTCGGCCCCTCCGGCTGCGGCAAGTCGACCCTGCTGCGCCAGGTGGGCGGCCTCGACCAGCCCGACGCCGGCACCGTCGACATCGACGACTCCCCCACCCGGCCCACCGACCAACGCTGCGCCATCGCGTTCCAGGAGCCGCGCCTCCTGCCCTGGCGCACCCTCCGCCAGAACGTCGAACTCGGCCTGCCGAAGGGCGACCGAGGCAGCAAACCGGACAAGGCCACCGGCCGGGCCCGCATCACCGAACTACTCGACCTCGTCGGACTCGGCAGCTCGGCCGGCCTCCGCCCCCGCCAGGTGTCCGGAGGCATGGCCCAACGCACCTCCCTCGCCCGCGCCCTCGCCCGGGCCCCCAAGGTGCTGCTGCTCGACGAACCGTTCGGAGCCCTCGACGCCCTCACCCGCCTCCGCATGCACGACCTGCTGCTCGACATCCACCGCGCCGAACCCACCACCGTCCTGCTCGTCACCCACGACGTCGACGAAGCGCTCTACCTCGCCGACCGCATCGTCGTCCTCTCCGACCTCTCGCAGCAGCCGCCCGCCGGCGCCACGGGCACGGCCTACGTCACCGCAGGAGGCGCGGCGCACGCCGACACCGCAGGAGGCGCTCCCAGCATCCAGCGCATCGTCATCGTGCCCGGCGACCGCCCCCGCGACCGCGACGACCCCGCCCTGGCCGAACTGCGCCTCCAGCTGCTCGCCGACCTCGGCGTCCACCGCGTGCACGCCGGCAACACGACCACCAGAACGCTGACCGCGACGGCCACCGCCGGACGCACCCGGACCGAGACCGCACCCGCACCGACCCCCGCAGACCACCGCACCGCCCCCGACAGCACGGAGACGAACCGATGACCTTCCGCCCCTCCCCCACCACCCGCACCCGCGCCTCCTGGGCCGGCGGTCTCGCCCTCGCCGCGGCGAGCGCCCTGCTCCTCACCGGCTGCGTCGCGGGTGAGGACGCCGGCACCGGCGCGGCCGACGCGGCAGGCGGCGCCGGGTCGAGCGACGGCGAGTGGTCGACCGACACGCTCGACATCGACTTCGCGACCTACAACCCGCTCAGCCTCGTCGTGAAGGACCAGGGGTACCTCGAGGACGCCCTCGGCGACGACGTCACCGTCAATTGGACCCAGTCGGCCGGCTCGAACAAGGCCAACGAGCTGCTGCGCGCCGGAGCGGTCGACGTCGGTTCGACCGCTGGCTCGGCCGCGCTGCTCGCCCGCTCGAACGGCTCCCCCATCAAGACCATCGACGTGTACTCGCAGCCCGAGTGGTCCGCGCTTGTCGTCCCCGGCGACTCGACCATCACCGACGTCGAGGGCCTCCGCGGCAAGACGATCGCCGCCACCAGCGGCACCGACCCGTACTTCTTCCTTCTGCAGGCGCTCGACCAGGCCGGCCTCAGCGCCTCCGACGTGACGATCCAGAACCTGCAGCACGCCGACGGACGCGCCGCCCTCGAGAACGGCAGCGTCGACGCCTGGTCCGGGCTCGACCCGATCATGGCCGCGAGCGAGGCCGAGTCGGGCACGAAGCTGCTCTACCGCAACGTGGACTTCCTCAGCTACGGGTTCCTCAACGCCACCGAGTCGTTCCTCGAGGCGTCGCCCGACGTCGCGCAGGTCGTCGTCGACTCGTACGAGAAGGCCCGCGCCTGGGCACTCGACAACCCGGACGAGACCGCCGCGATCCTCGCGAAGGCCGCAGCGATCGACCCCGCCGTCGCCACCACGGTGATCGACCGCACCCACCTCGACATCGACCCCGCCCCCGGAGCCGACCAGCGCGCCGTCCTCGAGACCGTCGGCCCGATCCTGGTCGAGTCGGGCGACGTCCCCTCGCAGGACGACGTCGACGCCGCCCTCGACTCGCTCTTCGACGACTCGTACGCGACGGCCGCGTCCACCTCGTGAGCAGCACCCTGACCGCCACCCCCGAGCCGAGGAGGCGCGGGTCGCCGACGACGGACGCCGCGCCTCCTCGTCCGGGTCGCCCGCCCCGCGACGCCCGGGCACCCCGGGCGCGACCCCTCCCCGCCGCCTGGCACTGCTCGGGGTGCTCCTGCCGGCCGCCGTGCTCGCCGCCTGGGTGCTCGCCACCACCGTCGGCGGAGTGCCCTCGTACCGCCTGCCGTCCCCCGCGGACGTGGCGCGGGCAGGAGTCGACCTCGCCGCCACGGGTCAGCTCGGCCTCTACGTCGCCATCTCGGTGCAGCGGGTGCTGATCGGGTTCGTGGTCGGGTCCGTGATCGGGCTGGTCGTCGGCGCCGTCGTCGGGTTGTCGCGGGTGGGCGAGGCGTTGCTCGCGCCGTCGATCGCGGCCGTGCGCGCGGTGCCGTCGCTGGCCTGGGTGCCGTTGCTGATCCTGTACCTCGGCATCGGCGAGGACTCCAAGGTGACGTTGATCGCGATCGGTGCGGCGTTCCCCGTCTTCACCACGGTCGCGGGGTCGCTGCGGCACGTCGACCCGCAGCTCGTCGAGGCGGGGCGCGCCTACGGCCTGCGGCGGGTGTCGCTCTTCACCCGGGTGCAGCTGCCGGCCGTGCTGCCCTCGCTCGTGTCGGGGCTGCGGCTGGCGCTGGCGCAGGCGTGGCTGTTCTTGGTCGCGGCCGAGCTGATCGCGTCGTCGATGGGCCTCGGCTTCCTGCTGACCGAGTCGCAGTCGAACGGACGCGTCGACCGGATCTTCCTCGCCATCGTCCTGCTGGCGCTGCTCGGGACGCTGAGCGACACCGTGCTGAACGTCGTGCAGCGCGTGGCGCTGCGGCGCTGGCGGTAGGCCGCCGCGGCCGGCGGCCGGCGGCCGGCGGCCGGCGGGCGGCGGGCGGCGGCCGGCGGGCGGCGGGCGGCGGGCGGCGGGCGGTCTGCCGTGCCGCCCGGGCATGACGCCAGGAAGTGGTCACTGCGCCAGGACTAAGCCTGGCGCGGTGACCACTTCCTGGCGCCGTGGCCCGCCCCGCCACGAAGTACACACGCCGCCACGACATCGCGTGGCGGCGTGTGTACCTCGTGGCGTGATGCAAGCCGAGCACCTGCCGTCGGCACGCCGCGCACCCTGCCCGGCCCGCGCCTCCGACGTTCGCCCCATCCGCACGCCGCGCGTCCTGTCCACCCCGCGCCTCCTGCACTCGCCCCATCCGCACGCCGCGCGTCCTGCCCGGCCCGCGCCTCCTGCACTCCGCTCCTTGCCGCCCTGTAGGCGGACCTACCCGGGGAGGCTGTGCCGACCACCGCAAGCTGTGCTGAATGCCGCCCGCGGGTCGCGGCCCGCGGGCTCTGCTGCCCGCCGCGAGCTGTGCCGCCGGCCGCCCGCCGCCCGCCGCCGCTGGCCGCTGACCGGTGGCCGCATGTTGCCCTTACGCCGCGACCCGCCGCCGCTCCCGCCCGCGCATCACCACGACGACCGCCACCATCGCCGCGAGCGCCAGCCCCACGATCACCGGGGCTCCGACGTCGACGGCGCTCTCGAGCCCTCCGCGGGTCGCCTGCGCCCCGAGCCACAGGGCGGTCGCCCCCTGCACCAGGTAGGCGACGAGGTACACGGCCGACAGCGTCCCCGCCCGGTGGTGTTCCGGAGCGAATCGCGACACGATCCCCAGCCCCGACGCGAAGAAGAGGCTGTAGCCGACTCCCGACAGCACACAGAACGCCAGGAACAGCCCCAACGACTGCTGTGCCGCGGCCAGCACCAGCGCCGTGAAGCTGAGCGCCGTCGCCACCGCCGCCACGACGACGGCGACGACCACCGGGACGCGTCGTGACGCCAGCGCCACGACCGCGATGACCACCATCGACAGGGCGATCACCGCGCCGGTCACGAAGGCGTTGTCGCTGCCGATCAGCGTCACGCCGATCTCGGCACCGAGCGAGAGCACCACGGCCCCGAGAGCGTAGGAGGCGCTGACGCAGACGGCCGCGGCGCCCACCGCCCCGAGGAGCGCACGCGGCACGCTCGGCCACCGTGGCCTCCAGCGCCCGGCCAGCGCGTCCCGGTCCCGCGGCAGCCGCCAGACGAGGACGAGCACGCCCACCTCGACGACGAGGAGAACCCAGTACGTGAGGTGCAGCGGTTCGGGCGCGTACTGGACGAGCGCTCCGCCGAGCAGTGTCGCGAAGACGAGGCCCACGGCGGTGGAGGCGGTGCTGATGGCTCCGGTGCGCGCCGAGTTGACCGGACCGGCGATGTCGATCATCGCGGCGGTGGCGGGGCTGAGCGACAGGCCGACGCCGAGGCCCATGAACCCGCGGCCGACCAGCACCCAACCGACGTCCGGCGCCAGCGCGAACAGCAGCACACCGACGATCGAGGCACTCACGCCGAGCAGGATGCTCATCCGCCGACCGATCGTGTCGCTGAGGCTGCCGAAGACGAGCAGCACGACGACGAGGACGAGCGGGTAGACGGCGAAGATCGCGGTCGTGACGAACGGCGTCAGCTGCCAGTCGGTCGCGTAGAGCGGGTAGACCGGCGTCGCGGCGCCGCTCGTCCACAAGGCGAGGGCGAGGACGGAGGCGCAGGTCCAGAACGCGAGCCGGTCCGGCCCGTCGGGACGGACGGAGGCAGCGAGGTCGCGGGGCATGACGGCGACGCTAGCACTCTGGATACGAAAAGCCTATCGAGGTAGGCTGTCGGCATGGCTTCTCGTGGACCCCTGGACCCGCGCTGCGGCATCGCGCGCAGCCTCGACCTGCTCGGCGAGCGCTGGGCCCTGCTCGTGGTGCGGGAGGCGCTGCTCGGGCACACCCGGTTCTCGCAGTTCCGGGCGCGGCTCGGCCTGTCGCCCGACGTGCTGACGGCCCGGCTCGAGTCGCTCGTGGCCGCCGGCGTGCTCGAGCGCTCGACCTACCGGGAAGACGGGGCCCGTGAGCGCGTCGAGTACCTGCTGACCGACGCCGGCCGCGACCTCTCCCCCGTGCTGGCCGCCCTCGCCGTCTGGGGCGACGAGCACGATCCGCACCCCGACGGCGCCGCACGCCGGTTCAGCGTCGCCGGCTCGGGCGAGCCCGTGCGGGTCGCGTTCGTCACGGGCGACGGCCGCGAGGTCGAACCCGCCGACGTCGAGATGGTGCTGAGCGCGGGCGCCTAGGCCGCGCCTCCTCGGGCCTGCGGCCGCCCCGCCTGTCAGCGCGGAAGCCCGCCCGGCAGCGCGCCGGTCGCCCGTCGGGCAGCCGCCCCTCCGCCCACCTCCGAACCCGCCACCCGGCAGCGAGCCCTCAGCCCCGCCGGCCCGTCTGCCAGCCCGCCACCCGGCTCCCAGCCCTCCGCCGCGCCCGCCTGCCGCCTGCCGCCTGCCGCCTGCCCGCCTGCCGGCCACGAACTAAACACCCCGCTACAGAATCGAATGGCGGGGTGTTTATCTCGTGGCGTGGCGTGGCGTGGCGTGGCGTGGCGTGGCGTGGCGTGGTGACAGGAGTCCGGACTCTCAGCCCGTGCTGTCGACCGCGTCGGGCTTGGCCGGTCGCGGGAAGGCCGCGCGCATGTGGTCGCTGGTGAGCAGGTCGCCGATGCCGATCATCAGCAGCGAGAAGACGATCTGTTCGACGACCATCCACCCGGGGTAGAGCCCGGGGATGGTCGCGATGATCAGCGTCACGATCGGGAAGATGCGGCTGAACAGGCGGAGGCGCGAGTAGGCCCAGTAGTAGCCGAGCTGGGCGCGCCACGCGAAGACGTACAGCGAGGCGGTGATGAAGAGGACGACCGTGGAGCGGAACCACACGGCCCACGGGACGTGTTCGCCTCGGCTGGTGAGGACGGCGGCGATGAAGATGGCGGTGAGCCCGACGACGGTCTCGCCGAACAGGAGCCACCGGATGCCGACGAAGCTACGGACCGTGCGCGGGTGCCGCTGCATGTCCTCGTGGATGACGTAGCCCGAGTGTCGCCCCCCGGCCAGCCGGTCGAGCTGCAGCCGCTGCCACACCCGGTCGGCCGCGGCCGACAAGCCCAACCCCGAGGAGGCGCGGTGCCACAGCCCAGTGCCCGTCACCCTCGCACCCCGTCCGCTCGTCTCACGAACACCAATGGTGCCCTACTCCGCCCTCAGAACTGACCACCCTCTGCCTGCCCGGGCTGCAGCGTGAAGCACCATGAACTCGAGGACACCTGGACCTTCGAGCGGCCCGTCCATACCCTGACCGAGTAACGAGTGCCGTCCTCGCTCATGACAATGAGGCGCTCGCTCTCGCCATCGGGGGAAAGTTGGCGATTGGTACTGAACGCCTCGTCGTCAGCAAGCTCCGCCTCCAGTCCCTCGAAGTAGCCCTGTTCCTCCGGAACGGTCGAGTACTCGACAGTGGTCGAGCCCGTCCACTGGAATCGACCGTCCGAACACGACATCAGGACGCCGTCCGGCGGTTCGAGGATTCCGACTATCTGATCCTCAGGACCCATCGACGCGAAACGTCGCTGGACATCCATGATGTCCCGTCTCAGGGCCGGCAGGTCGACTCGATCGGTCTCTTCGTCCATGTAGAGCGTCCTTTTCGCGTTGTCATGCATTTCGCTGTTGCAGCCCGATAGGCCGATCAATCCAAAGACGAGGGCAGCTGCCACACAGACTCCGCGTCGCCTAGTCATGCTGTTCCTCATAGATCTCGTCCGTGAGCGCATCGCGCACCGGCGCATTGTCGTCACTCGATTCAGCGACGAGCGCATGGTTGTCGTCCAGCTTCCAGACCGGGGTGTAGCTTGCCCCGGTCTGCTCGAGTTCTACGTCATGCGGACTCTGGTAGTACCCACGCGAGTCGAAGTCGTCGGACCGGTTCGGGTTCCGCCCGCCCCAGACACCACCGGTTGACTGAGCCTCCATCAGGAAGTCCCAGTAGCTGTAGTCGGTGTAGGTCGTGCCCGCTCGCGGCTCCCACTCCGGCGGCATCCCGGCACCCGCGAGGGAGATCACCTTGTCGTACGTGGCCCCGTGGACCTCGGCGGACGTGATGTTCGCCAACCCCCAACTGTGCCCGATGGCCACGTCGCGGTATCCGGGTTCCGTTCTGATCGGATCCACGGCCAGCCCCCGCTGGAAGTCGTACAGCGCCTTGCTCGTCCCGCGCGCGAATTCGGGGTCGTTGGCTTGCGCGAAAGCCCCGACGAATTCGGCCGGGTTCTTGCTGCCTTCGGCGCCACCCGGGAAGACTCCGTCCTTGAAGACGAACGCCACGGACGTTCCATCCGGATCGTTCGCCTCCAGCCACTTCGCCATCTGCTGCAGACTTCCGTTCTTCCCGTAGAACGAGTCCATGTTCGTCAGCGTCCCCGGCACGTAGGTCAGCACCGTCCTGGTCGATTCGTTCCAGTCGCCGATCATCTCGATGATGCGACTCTTCGTCGGGTCGAAGAGGTACAACTGAACCGTCGGCGGCTCCGCCACCGCTCGCCCGAGGTACGCTCGTTCGCGCGCCAGTGCGGCCAGCAGCTCATCGTCGCCGTGCAGCCCCCGCCGCCCGATCGGCCCCACCATCTCGTCGATCTCGGCCATCCGCCGCTTCGCGTTGAACACGTTCGCCGCGACCCGTACCGACGGCGGCAGACCGTCGAGGGCCCCGATGATCGCCGGAGCCCCTCGCACCAGAGCCACCTGCACCGCGGTCAGCCCATCAGCGTTCCGCGCACCCTGCTGGCCGAGCTCGTCCCACCAGGCCCGCACCAGCTCGGGATCGGCCAGGAACGCCTCGTCGACCAGTTCGGGGTGCTGCTCGAGCAACATCGTCAGCTCGGTGGCCGAGAGCCCTGCCAGCAGCGCCAGCAATTCTTCGGACGACCCCGCGGCCAGGGCCTCCCCGGTGACCTGCGGCAGGGGCCCCATCGCCTCGGGGCTCTGCAGCGCGGCGATGCACCGACGATCGGCCGCAGCCCGCTCTTCGACCAGGTCGGCCCACAAGCCCGCGACGACCTCGAGCTCGCGTTGCTCGTCGTCGATGCGACGCTGCAAGGTCGACCGTTCACCCGAGCGGTACTCGGACTCCACGACGATGCCGATCAGGTCGTCCCGCGCCGCCTCCTGCGCCTCACGCATGATCGTCTTCAAGGCGACCCCCGTCGAGAGGATGTCCTGCTCGGCCATCGCGCGCCGCGCCTCCAGGGTCTGCTGCGACCCCTGGATCAACGACACGTCGACCGCGTACGCCTCGAGCGCCGCCGCGTGGTGCTCGAGGCCCCGAGCCACAGCAGTCACCTCGGCGGACACGTCCGTCATGGACGCGACGAACTGTTCGCCCGAGCGTCCCCGCCAGCACTCGGCACCCCAGCTCGCCGCCTCGGCCAACCGGTAAGCCGCCACCTCGAGATCGTCGACCTCGGTCCGCCTCGTCGTCGCGAGCTGCCGGATGCCCTCGACCGACCCGACCCCCGGGTCGGCGTCGGCACTCACTTGGACCCCACCCCGGCCAGGTCGTCCACCGGCAAGCCGGCGGCGAGCCGCGACTCCACCTGTTCGAACTCGCGCACGAACGTCGTCGTGAAGTCGCCCACCGCCTGGATCGCCTCGACGGCCAACCCCGCCCGTCTCACCAGCTGCCCCGTCGCCTCGTCGAGGACCCCCGCCACGCTCGGTGAGCCGACGTCGGCCACCGACCCGAGCGTCAGCGTCGCCGACACCTCGGCGTCGACGGCCGCCGTCGACACCCGCCACGCAACCGACGTCAGCGTCTTCTCGTCCACCACCAGGTCTGCCATGCACCCTCGCCCTCCATCATGCGACATTCACATATCGCTGTCGATGGGAGCCACCCTAGCAATGCAGAACGCCCGGTGTGGAAACGATCCACAACCGGGCGTTCAGTCCACAGGCGGGCCTGAGGGCGGTACCGATCCGTCGACGGGACGGGCACGGGAGAAGGACTACGGGCGCTTGCGCTTCTCGCGGACGCGCATGTTGACCGTGATGGGCGTGCCCTCGAAGCCGAAGATCTCGCGCAGGCGTCGCGTGATGAAGCGACGGTACTGCGGGTCGAGGAACCCGGTCGTGAAGAGCACGAAGGTCGGCGGGCGGTTCGCGGCCTGGGTCCCGAACAGGATGCGCGGCTGCTTGCCGGACCGCAGCGGGTGCGGGTGCTCGGCGACGAGCTCGGCGAGCAGGGCGTTGAACTTGCCGGTCGGGATGCGGGTGTCCCACGACTCGAGCGCGAGCTCGAGGGCGGGCACGAGCTTCTCGAGGTGACGACCCGTGCGGGCCGAGATGTTCACGCGCGGGGCCCACGACACGTGGTCGAGGTCCTGCTCGATCTCGCGCTCGAGGTAGCGACGACGGTCGTCGTCCAGGAGGTCCCACTTGTTGAAGGCGAGCACGAGCGCGCGACCCGACTCGAGCACGAGGTCGATGATGCGCAGGTCCTGCGTCGAGATCTGCTCGGTGACGTCGATCACGACGACCGCGACCTCGGCCTTCTCGAGCGCGGCCGAGGTGCGCAGCGACGCGTAGAAGTCGGCGCCCTGCTGCAGGTGGACGCGCTTGCGGATGCCTGCGGTGTCGACGAAGGTCCACACGCGACCGGCGATCTCGACCTGCTCGTCGACGGGGTCACGGGTCGTGCCGGCGAGCTCGTTGACGACGACGCGCTCTTCGCCCGCGGTCTTGTTCAGCAGCGAGCTCTTGCCGACGTTCGGTCGACCGAGGATCGCGACGCGACGAGGGCCGCCGATCTCTTGCTTGGCCACGGTCGAGACCGCGGGCAGCTTGGTCATGCACAGGTCGAGCAGGTCGGCGACGTTGCGACCGTGCAGCGCCGACGCGGGGAAGGGCTCGCCCAGCCCCAGCGACCACAGTGACGCGGCTTCGAGGTCTTTCCGGGCGTCGTCGCTCTTGTTGGCGACGAGGATGACCGGCTTGTGCGAGGCACGGAGCATGCGCACGACGGCCTCGTCGGTGGCCGTCGCCCCGACGTTGACGTCGACGACGAACAGCACGGCGTCGGCCAGGTCGACCGCGATCTCGGCCTGCATCGCGACCGAGCGGTCGATGCCGATCGCGTCGGGCTCCCATCCGCCGGTGTCGACGAGCGTGAAGCGGCGTCCGCCCCATTCGGCCTTGTACGAGACGCGGTCGCGCGTGACGCCGGGCTTGTCCTCGACGACGGCCTCGCGCCTCCCGAGGATGCGGTTGACCATGGCGCTCTTGCCGACGTTGGGTCGGCCGACGATCGCCAGCACCGGCAGGGCCGGGGCGTAGGTGAGTGCGTCGGGGTCCCAGTCGGCCCCCTCGAGGACGTCGATGTCGCCCTCGTCGAGGTCGTAGTCGGTCAGGCCGGCGCGGAGGGCTCGGGCGCGCTGGTCGGCGTCCTCGTCGGGCATCGTCTGGATGCGGTCGACCATCTGCTCGTCGAGCTCGGGGTACTTGTCGTCGTCTGCCATGGGGACTTCCTTAAGAAATGGGGGTGCTCGCTCGCACGAGCTCGACCACGGCCTGCACGGTCTGGTCGAAGTCGAGTTGGGTGGAGTCGACGGTGGAGACGCCGGGTGCGGCGGTCATGAAGTCGACGACCTTGCTGTCGAGCCGGTCGCGGGTCGAGAGCTGCCGAGCTGTCTCTTCGGCACTCTGCCCGGTCACCTCGGCCGAACGCCTGGCCATTCTAGCGGCTTCGCTCGCGGTCAACAGGATTCTGACCTGGGCATCCGGTGCGACGACGGTCGTGATGTCGCGCCCCTCAGTGACGATGCCCGGCTTGTCGGTCGACGCGATGATGCGGCGGAACAGGTCGACCATGAACCGACGGACCTCGGGCAGCTTGGCCACGTGGCTGACGGCGTTCGTCACGCGTGGCGTGCGGATCTCGTCGGTGACGTCGCGACCACCGATCGTCACCGAGGAGGCGCGGGCCGGGTCGATCCCGATCGCGTAGTGGAACGTCGGCAGCGTCGCGATGACGGCCTCGGCGTCGTCGAGGTCGACGCCGCTGTCGAGCGCGTGCAGGGCGAAGGCCCGGTAGGCCGCCCCTGTGTCTTGGTAGTCGAAGCCGAGGGAAGCTGCGGAGGCGCGGCTGACGCTCGACTTGCCGCTCCCGGCCGGCCCGTCGACGGCCACGACCACGTGGCGGTGCACGGCCTCGGCGGTCTCGGCCCGCAACTCTTCGACGTGGGCCTCGCCGGCGGGACCTCCGACGCCGTGCTCACCCGGCGAGCGCTCGGGGTCGACGTCCGACGAGCCGACGGGGCTCGTGCCGCCCTGGTCGCCGCTCACGCGAACGCCCCCACGACGGTCCAACCCCGGGTTTCGAGTTCGGTGACGAGTCGGTCTTCTTGTTCGGGCACGATCGATACCTCCGCGAGTCCTACCTGCGCGCCCGGCGAGTGCTCGAGCCGCAGATCTTCCAGGTTGACGCCGATCTCACCGATCTCGGTGAGCAGGCGGGCCAGTTGCCCGGGAGTGTCGTCGACCATGACGATCACCGAGCTGAACTGGGTCTGTTGCCCGTGCTTGCCGGGCAGACGGGCGACGCCGACGTTGCCGGCGCCGATGCTCTCGGCGACGGCGCGGCGACTGCCCGGCGCGTCGGGTGCCTCGAGGGCCTCGACGACGCGGTCGAGGTCGGCGCGCAGGTCGCGCAACACGACGGCCACGCGGGAGGCGTTCGCCCCCAGGATCTGCGTCCAGAGCGCCGGGTCGCTGCTCGCGACCCGCGTGACGTCCCGGACGCCCTGACCGGCGAGGCCGAGCGAGGCGTCGGGTGCGTCGCGCAGACGCGTCGCCATGAGGGAGGCGACGACCTGCGGCGCGTGGCTGACGAGGGCGACGCCGGCGTCGTGTTCCTCCGGCGTCATCTCGATCGGGGTCGCTCCGAGGTCGAGCGCCAGGTCTTCGACGGCGGCCGCCCGACGGTACGTGATGTCGTCGTGCCCCGCGATGACCCACGGGCGGCCGACGAAGAGGTCGGCGCGAGCCGAGACGGCTCCCCCGCGTTCGCGGCCGGCCATGGGATGCGATCCGATGTACCGCGACACGTCGGCGCCGCGCGCACGCAACTCGGCGAGCGGGGCGACCTTGACCGATGCGACGTCGGTCACGAGCGCCTCGGGCCAGGCGTCGAGTTCGCGCGCGACGATGTCGCTGGTGACGTCGGGCGGCACGGCGACGACGACGAGCCCGGGGGCGTCGCCGTCGGCCGGGGGCCGCCCGGCGCCGTAGTCGACGGCGAGGCTGCGCGCCGCCGGTGACACGTCGTCGAGGATCACGTCGACGCCGTGCTGGCGCAGACGCAGACCGATGCTGGCACCGAGCAGACCCGAACCGACGATGCGCACCTGGCCTGCCAGCCGGCGGCTGCCCGCCGTCAGCACGCCGACCGTCGAAGGGTCGGCCGACGGTGCGTGAGCGAGGAGCGCGTCAGACCCGAAGGCGTCGTCGGACGAGGAGGCGCGGTGCGCGTCGGTCACGACCGTCCGCCCCCTCGGGGACCACGTCCCCCGGCGTCGGGTCGGCCACGGTACGGACGGTCGCCGCCGCGGTCGTCGCGACCGCCACGGTCGTCGCGGCCTCCGCGGTCGTCGCGGCCTCCGCGGTCGTCGCGCGGGCCACGGGCGGGTCCGCCGCGCGAACCCCCGCGGTCGTCGCGTTGCTCACGGCCCTGGTAGCCGCCGCTGCGCGCCCCGTCGCGGCCTCCACGGTCGTCGCGACCCTGGTAGCCACCGCGCGAGTCTCCGCGGTCGTCACGACCTTGGTAGCCGGCACCGCGCGAGCCACCGCGGTCGTCACGACCCTGGTAGCCACCGCGCGAGTCTCCGCGGTCGTCACGCTGTTCTCGTCCCTGGTAGCCGCCACGCGACGCACCACGGTCGTCGCGACCCTGGTACCCACCGCGCGAACCACCACGGTCGTCACGACCGGCACGACCGGCACGATCGTCACGTCCACTCCGGTCGTCGCGGCCCTGGTACCCGCCACGCGAGCCCCCACGGTCGTCGCGCGAATCGCGCCCACCCGTGTAGCCACCGGCACCGGCACCGGCACCGGCACCGGCACGACGGTCGTCACGCGCGCCACGGTCGTCTTCGCCCCGCTCCGCTGCGCCGCGGTCGACCCATCCGCGGTTGGTCGCCTTGCCGCCGGCACGGATGCCCGAGGGGCGTCCGGTGCGCGGGTCGCGGTTGGCGTCACGGTTCGGGTACCCCGCCGCGCGCTCTTCACCAGGGCTCAGCGGACGGTCTCCGCCACCTCGCGGCGCACGGTCGTCGCGCGAGACGAACCCGCCGCGCGAGCCGCGATCGTCGCGTGACACGAACCCACCGCGATCGTCACGACCGCGGCCGTCGTCGTTGCGGCCCTGGTACCCCGGTCGTGCTCCACCGCGGTCGTCACGTCCCTGGTACCCGCCACGGGCCGGACGCTCGTCGCGCCCGCGGCCGTCGTCGTTCCGCCCCTGGTAGCCACCACGAGACTCGCCGCGGCCGTCGTCGTTGCGGCCCTGGTAGCCACCACGAGATCCAGCGCGGTCGTCGCGTCCCTGGTACCCGCCGCGAGCGGGACGCGCGTCACTGCCGTGGTAACCGGTGCGAGCCGGTCGTCCCTCGCGTCCGCGACCGTCGTCGTTGTTGCCCTGGTAGCCGCGCACGGGACGCTCATCGCCCGAGCGTCCGTCGTGCCGGTTGCCCTGGTACCCACCTCGGGTCGGGCTCTCGTCGCGTTGACCGCGGCGCGCCTCCTGCTCTCGCCGGACCTGCGCCCGGCGCGAGGTCGACTCGGCCTGGTCACGGGCCGCGGCACGGCGACGCTCGGCACGGGCATCGGTCGCGGGGTCGTACTCTTCGTCGTCCTCGTCGTAGTAGTCCTTCTCGACCTCGTCGTCGGCGAGGGCCAGCTCGACGACGTCGGCCTCGTCGACGGGGGCGTCGGGGCTCTCGGTGATCGGGGCGGCGTCGACCGTCGAGTCGGCCGTGGCGTCGCGCGAGATGGTGAGGATGGCCCCGAGCTCGACCTTGGTCAGCGAGCGCATGTGGCCGACCTTGAGCGTGCCGAGGTGCAGCGGGCCGAACGACCGGCGCACGAGGTCGATGACCGGGTGGCCGACGGCCTCGAGCATGCGACGGACGATGCGGTTGCGCCCGGAGTGCAGGGTGATCTCGATCAGCGACGAGTCGGACGAACGCGAGAGACCCGCGCCACCGGCGACGAGCGTCGCCTTGTCCGCCGCGATCGGGCCGTCGTCGAGTTCGACGCCGGTCATCAGCTCGTTCAGCACGGCGGGCGTGACGACGCCCTTGACCTTCGCGATGTACGTCTTGGTGACGCCGAACGACGGGTGCGCGAGAACGTGCGCGAGCTCGCCGTCGTTGGTCAACACGAGGAGGCCGCTCGTCTCGACGTCGAGGCGGCCGACGTTGAAGAGGCGCTCTTCGTACTGCTCGGTGAACTGACGCAGGTCGGGCCGGCCGTTCTCGTCGCTCAGGGTGCTGACGATGCCGACCGGCTTGTTGAGCATGACGTAACGACGCGTGGCGTCGAGCTGCACGGCGCTGCCGTCGACGACGATCTTGTCTTTGGTCGGGTCGATGCGGCGGCCGGGTTCGGTGACGACCTTGCCGTTCACCGTCACCCGCCCGGCGGCGATCATGTCTTCGCTGACCCGGCGCGAGGCCACGCCCGCGGCCGCCATGACCTTCTGCAGGCGCTCGCCCGAGGCCAGCTCGGAGTCGTCGGAGGAGAACTGACTACGCGACATCGTCGAACCCCCCCTGGCCGTCCGAGAGCAGGGGCGAGATGAGCGGCAGCTCATCGAGCGAGTTGATGCCGAGATGGGTCAAGAGGAGGCCTGTCGTTTCGTAGTTGATGGCGCCTGTCTCGGGGTCGGTGGACGACTCCGTGATCAGACCGCGACCCAACAGCGTACGGACGACCGAGTCGACGTTGACCGCCCGGATCTGGGCGATGCTGCTGCGGGTGATGGGTTGCTTGTAGGCGATGACCGCCAGCGTCTCGAGAGCCGCTGAGGACAGTTTCGTCGGGTTCTGCGTCAGCACGAAATCGCGCACGACCGGATCGTGCTCGTCACGGACGTAGAATCGCCAGCCGCCACCGACCTCACGCAGCTCGAAACCCCGTCGGATCGTGCCGTCGACACCGTCGAAATCGGCCACGAGCGTCGTGATCGCCTGCCGCACCGCGGCGACGGGGGCGCCGACGGCGGTCGCCAGGTCGACGAGCGACTGCGGCTCGTCGGCCACCATCAACAACGCCTCGAGACGACGTGCGACGGCATCGGGTGACGACGGCGACTCGTCGACGTCCTGGACGACGTCGTCGTCGGCCGTGTCGACGGCCGAGGAGGCGCGGGTCGCGTCAGCCCTCATAGTCGGCCCCCAGCGCCGCGAGGTTCTCTTCGGTCCAGGTCTCGGCCACCCAGCGCACGCTGAGTTCACCGAGCGGCTCGACCTGCTCGAACGAGATGGACGCGTGGCGGTACAACTCGAGCAGCGCGAGGAACCGGGCGACGACGACGCCCTTCTCGTCGATTCCCGCGACGAGCTGGCGAAAGGTGAGGACCGACCCACGACGGAGCAGCGCCACGACGACGGCCGCCTGCTCGCGGATGCTGACCAGGGGGGCGTGGAGGTGGTCCAGGCCGACCGTGGGTGTCTCGCGCGGCGCCAGCGCGAGGGTGGCGAGCGCCGCGAAGTCGTCGGGCGAGAGCGTCCAGACGAGCTCCGGGGTCGTGACGCGGTACTTCTGTTCGAGCCGCACCGAGCGGGCGTGACGCGCCGCCTCGGCAGCGCCGTGCTGGGCGAACCACTCGGCGGCCTGCTTGAAGGCCCGGTACTGCAGCAGCCGGGCGAAGAGCAGGTCGCGCGCCTCGAGCAGGGCGACGTCCTCGGCGTCGACGAGCTCGCCCTGGGGCAGCAGCCCCGCCACCTTGAGGTCGAGCAGCGTCGCCGCGACGACGATGAACTCGCTGGCCTGGTCGAGGTTCTCGTCGGTGTCGATGCGACGGAGGAACGACAGGAACTCGTCGGTCACGGCGCTGAGGGCGACCTCGGTGATGTCCATCTCGCGCCTGCTGATCAGCGAGAGCAGCAGGTCGAACGGCCCGCTGAAGTTCTCGAGCCGCACCTCGAAGCCCGGCGAGACCTCCGGGCCCGCGAGGGCGGTCTCGTCGGTGCCGGCCTCGGCGGTCGCCGACTCAGGCCGCGGCACCACGCGCGATCAGCTCTCGGGCCAGCTGGCGGTAGGCCTGCGCCGCCGGGTGCTCGGGGGCGAACTTGGTGATCGGGGTGCCGGCGACCGAGGCGTCGGGGAACTTCACGGTGCGGCCGATGACGGTCTCGAGCACCTGGTCGTCGAACGCCTCGACGACGCGTTCGAGCACCTCGCGGCTGTGCAGCGTGCGCGAGTCGAACATGGTCGGCAGGATGCCGTCGAGGGTGATCGCGGGGTTGAGCCGGTCGCGCACCTTCTCGATGGTCTCGACGAGCAGGGCGACGCCGCGGAGGGCGAAGAACTCGCACTCGAGCGGGATGAGCACGCCGTGCGCCGCGGTGAGGGCGTTGACGGTCAGCAGGCCGAGCGAGGGCTGGCAGTCGATCAGGACGACGTCGTACTCGTCGCTGACCTGGCGCAGGATGCGCGCGAGGATCTGCTCGCGGGCGACCTCGTTGACGAGGTGCACCTCGGCGGCGGAGAGGTCGATGTTGGCCGGCATGACGTCGAGGTTGTCGACGCGGGTGGGCACGATGACGTCGTGCGCGTCCTTCACGGCACCGATCATCAGATCGTAGATCGTGGCCTGGTCGTGCGACTGCACGCCGAGGCCGGCCGTCAGCGCACCCTGCGGATCGAAGTCGATGGCCAACACGCGACGGCCGTACTCGGCGAACGCGGCACCGAGGTTGATCGTCGTGGTGGTCTTGCCGACGCCGCCCTTCTGGTTGCAGAGGGTGATGATGCGGGCCGGGCCGTGGCTCGACAGGGGCGCGGGAGTCGGGAACTCGGTGCGCGGGCGCCCGGTGGGGCCGTTCGCGGGGACGGTCGCCGGAGCGCTCTCGAAGAGGGCGGGGGTGCTCGAGGTCGGCTTGGTGCTCACGGGTACGAGAGTACCGGCGCCCCCCGACGCCGACGGGCTGCCGCGCCCGGCCCGTCACCAGGAAGCCTCATGCCTTGCTTGAGGGTTTTGCCTGGTCAGCGCCTGGTCGGGGCCGGGTCGGGGCCGGGTCGGCCTCGGGTCCCCGCCTGGTGGGCGCCGGGTCGTCGTCGGGTCGTCGCCGGGTCGTCACGCGGGTGACGACGCCCACCGGGCACGCGGGTGCGCCGTCGAGTAGACGTCCCGCAGCGCGTCCGCCGTCACCAGCGTGTAGATCTGCGTCGTCGCGACCGACGAGTGCCCGAGCAACTCCTGCACGACCCGGACGTCGGCCCCGCCCTCGAGCAGGTGCGTCGCGAACGAGTGCCGCAACGTGTGCGGCGACACCTCGACGCCGAGCTGCGCCCGGTCGGCCGCCGCCTGGATGATCAGCCACGCGTTCTGCCGGGACACCCGGGCCCCGCGCGTGCCGAGGAACAGCGCGGGCGTCGGGTCTCCCCGCGGAGAGAACACCGGTCGGGCCCTCACCAGGTAGGCGTCGAGAGCCCGGCGCGCGTAGCTGCCGAGCGGGACGACGCGCTGCTTGTTCCCCTTGCCGAACAGGCGCACGACGTCGCCCTCGATCACGTCGTCGACGTTGAGCGACACGGCCTCGCTCACGCGTGCCCCCGTCGCGTAGAGCAGCTCGAGCAGGGCCTTGTCGCGCAGCCGGGTCGGTTCGTCACCGTCCGTCGCGGCGAGCAGCGCCTCGACCTGACCCACCGAGATCGCCTTGGGCAGGCGACTCGGCAGCTTGGGCGGGCGGGTGGTGGCCGCCACGTCCACCGCGACCAGCCCCTCCTCGAGCGCGAAGCGGTGGAAACCGCGCACCGACGACAACACCCGGGCCACCGAGGAGGCGCCGAGCGGCTTCTCGACGCGGGTCACCAGAGCCGCGGGGAACGTCGCGACGTCCGCGGCCTCGACCTCGTCCAGGGTGCGCCGTCCGGCCTCCGCCAGGTGCGCTCGCCAGAGGACGAGGTCGCGGCGGTACGCGGCGGTCGTGTTCGGGCTGAGACCACGCTCGACCGAGACGTGCCTCAGGTACCTGTCCAGCGCCTCCTCGATCGTCACGAGGTCAGGCTACGGCCGGGACCGCCGTGCCACCTCGGCGACGCACGCCTCAGCGGGACGCGACCGCGGCGAGCGCCGCGATGCTGAGGATCGAGTTGTGCAGCCGGCCGGCCAGCACTCCGTCGACGATCTCGTCGAGCGAGACCCAGCGCTTCTCGATGTCGGCTTCTTCGTCGCTCCGCTCGAACGCGTCCGCCGTGGCGCCGACGCCGGTCGCCCGGAAGACCGTGACCATCTCGTCGTTGCCGCCGGGTGTGGTGTGGAACGAGACGAGCTCGTCCCAGTTCGTCGCCTGCAGGTCGGCCTCTTCGGCGAGCTCGCGCTTCGCGGCGTCGAGCTTGCTCTCACCCTCGGCGTCGAGCAGGCCGGCGGGCAGTTCCCAGTCGCGGGAGCGGATCGGGTGCCGGTACTGCTTGATGACGAGCACGCGCTGCTGGTCGTCGACGGCCAGCACCGCCACGGCACCGGTGTGCGCGACGTACTCGCGCACCATCGGCGAGCCGTTGTAGTCGACGGTGTCGCGCTTGACGTTCCAGACCGCGCCTTCGAAGACGACCTCGGACTTCGTGATCGTCGGCGACGCTGGTTCGTCGGCGAGCGGCTCACCGGTCGTGTCGGTCACGCCACGACCTCGGCGGCGTCGGCTTCGTCGGCGAACAGCTTGCTCGCATCGTGGCGCTCGAGCGACGCCGCCACGAGCCCGGCGAACAGCGGGTGCGCGTCGTTGGGGCGGGACCGCAGTTCGGGGTGGGCCTGCGTCCCGATGTAGAACGGGTGGACGTCGCGGTCGAGTTCGACGTACTCGACGAGCGTGCCGTCGGGTGAGGTGCCCGAGAAGCGCAGGCCCGCGTCGGCGATCTGCTGACGGTACTGGTTCGAGACCTCGTAGCGGTGGCGGTGACGCTCGGACACCAGCTCGGACCCGTAGAGGTCGGCGGCGAGCGAGCCCGGCGTCAACGCGGCCGGGTAGAGGCCGAGGCGCATGGTGCCGCCCAGGTCACCGTCGGCGATGATGTCGACCTGCTCGGCCATGGTCGCGACTACCGCGTACTCGGTGTCGGGGTCGAACTCGGACGAGGAGGCGCCGGTCAGGCCGGCCTCGTTGCGCGCGTACTCGATGACCATGCACTGCAGGCCGAGGCACAGGCCGAGCGCCGGCAGGCCGTTCTCGCGCGCGAAGCGCAGCGCGCCGAGCTTGCCCTCGATGCCGCGGATGCCGAAGCCACCGGGCACGCAGATGCCGTCGACCTTGCTGAGGGCCTTCGCGGCGCCCTCGGCGGTCTCGCAGTCGTCGGAGGGTATCCAGGTCAGTGACACCTTGGTCTGGTGTGCGAACCCGCCGGCCTTGAGGGCCTCGGTGACCGAGAGGTAGGCGTCGGGCAGGTCGATGTACTTGCCGACCAGGCCGATCGTGACCTCGTGCTTCGGCTCGTGGACGGCGGTCAAGACGGGCTGCCAGCCCGACCAGTCGACCTCGCCGGCCTTCTCGCCGAGGCCCAGGTGGTCGATGATGTACGCGTCGAGCCCCTGGTCGTTCAGCATGGCCGGGATGTCGTAGATGCTCGCGACGTCCTTCGCGTTGACCACGGCGTCCTCGTCGACGTCGCACATCAGGGCGATCTTCTTCTTGTTGCTCTCGCTGACCGGACGGTCGCTGCGCAGCACGAGGGCGTCGGGCTGGATGCCGATCGAGCGCAGGGCCGCGACGCTGTGCTGGGTCGGCTTGGTCTTCTGCTCGCCCGACGCGCCCATGTAGGGCACGAGGGAGACGTGCACGAAGAAGACGTTCTTGCGACCGAGCTCGTGGCGCACCTGACGGGCGGCCTCGATGAACGGCTGGCTCTCGATGTCGCCGACCGTGCCGCCGACCTCGGTGATGATCACGTCGGGCTTGGGGTCGTCGTCGGCCTGCTGGCGCATGCGCCGCTTGATCTCGTCGGTGATGTGCGGGATGACCTGCACGGTGTCACCGAGGTACTCGCCGCGTCGTTCCTTCGCGATGACGGTCGAGTAGATCTGCCCCGTCGTGACGTTCGCTGACTGACCGAGGTCGATGTCGAGGAACCGCTCGTAGTGCCCGATGTCGAGGTCGGTCTCGGCGCCGTCGTCGGTGACGAAGACCTCACCGTGCTGGAACGGGTTCATGGTGCCCGGATCGACGTTCAGGTACGGATCGAGCTTCTGCATGACGACCCGCAACCCGCGGGCCGTGAGCAGATTGCCCAGGCTGGCGGCCGTCAGGCCTTTTCCGAGGGAGGAGACGACGCCTCCGGTGACGAAGATGTGCTTCGTCGTGCTGGCATCTGGACCCGAGTTCTCAACGTTCACCACGGGATTCCATCCTATGTCACACCGAGCCGTTCCGACAGGCCACGCCTGTTACGAACGTGTGTCGGCCGTGGCCGGTCGGCGGGCCGACGAGGCGAGTTCGAGCAGTTCACGGGCGTGTTCGAGACCGCTGGAGCTGTCGGGCAGCCCTGAGAGCAGGCGGGCCATCTCGGCGACTCGCTCGTCGCCCTCGAGCTGGTGCACGCTGCTCGCCGTCACCTCGCCCGAGGCGTCCTTGACGACGCGGAGGTGGTTGGTGGCGAACGCGGCGACCTGGGCCAGGTGCGTCACCACGATGACCTGTGCCCGTTCGGCGAGCGCCGCCAGGCGTCGGCCGATCTCGATCGCGGCCGAACCGCCGACGCCGGCGTCGACCTCGTCGAAGACGAAGGTGGGCACGTCGCTCGACCCGGCCATGACGACCTCGAGCGCGAGCATGACGCGCGAGAGTTCGCCGCCGGACGCGCCCTTGCCGAGGGGGCGGGGCTCGCTGCCGGGGTGCGGCCTCAGCAGGAGCGAGACGACGTCGCCGCCGCTCGTCCCGAGCTCGTCCCGAGGCGAGACCTCGACGACGATCTCGGCACCGGTCATGGCGAGGGCGCTCAGCTCGGCGCTGACCCGCGTCGAGAGGTCGGCCCCGGAGGCGCGGCGCAGGTCCCCGAGGACGCCCGCCCGTCGTTCGGCCTCGGCCCGCAGCTCGGCGACCTCGTCGTCGAGGTGCGCGAGGCGGTCGTCGTCGCCGTCGAGCTCGACCAGGCGTCGGCTGCCGTCGTCGAGGAGGCGGATGACGTCGTCGAGGGTGGGGCCGTACTTGCGGACGAGCCCGGCGAGGTCCGCGCGCCGGGTCTGCACCGACTCGAGTTCGACGGCCACGTCGGCGTCGAGGGTGCCGAGGTAGCTCGACAGTCGGGAGGCGGATTCGCCGACCTGCACGCTGACCTCGGCCAGCAGGTCGGCGATGGGCTCGAGCGCCGGGTCGTGCGGGGCGACGCGTTCGATCTGACGGCGTGCCTCCTCCACGAGGGAGACGACGTCGCGGGTCCCGTCGACCGCGTCGGTCGAGAGCACCTCGTGGGCGAGGCCGGCTGCCAGCCTGAGGTCTTCGGCGTTGCTGAGTCGCTCGGCCGCGGCATCGAGCTCGTCGAGTTCGCCGGCCACGGGGGCGAGGCCCTCGATCTCGTCGATCGCGGCCCGCAGGGTGTCGGCCTCGTCACGTCGGGCGTCGCGGTCGCGGGTGATCTCGTCGAGTTCGGCTCGGGCGGCCAGCCAGGCGTCGTACGCGCCACGGTAGTGTGCGGCGGCCTCGGCGAGGGCGGCCCCGCCGTGCGCGTCGACGGCCGCGCGTTGGGCGGCAGCGGACTTCAGTCGGATCTGCTCGGACTGGCCGTGGACCACCACGAGGTGGTCGGCGAGGTCGCCGAGCACGCCGATCGGGGCCGTGCGTCCGCCGACCACCGCACGGCTACGTCCCTCGGCCGAGACCACGCGACTGAGGAAGAGCTCGCCGTCGTCGACGTCGCCGCCCGCGTCCCGGACGCGCTCGACGATGGCCCCCTCGGCAGGGACCAGCCAGCGCCCGTCCACGACGGCCTGGGGGCTGCCCGAGCGGACGACACCGCTCTCGGCACGCTGACCGAGCAGCAGGCCGAGCGCCGAGACGACCATGGTCTTGCCCGCCCCCGTCTCGCCGGTGACGGCCGTGAAGCCGGGGCCGAGCGGCAGGGTCGCGCGACCGATCACGCCGAGGTCGCGGATCGAGATCTCTTCGATCATCGGTCGCCCTCGCGGGCCGGATCGGACGTGGTCGGGCTGATGGTGGCCCCGACGGCGACGTCCTCGACGGTGGCCGGTCCGCGCCAGCCCGTGACGGGGAGCTGGAACTTGGCCACGAGGCGATCGGTGAACGGGCCCGTCCGCAGGCGGGCCAGTCGCACGGGCTGGTCGGAGCGGCTGCACTCGACCCGGGCCCCCGGGGGCAGGTCGTGCTCGCGGCGACCGTCACACCACAGGATGCCGCGAGCGTCCGTGCGGCTCAGCACCTCGACGGCGAGCACCGAGTCGGGCCCGACGACGAGTGGTCGGGCGAAGAGCGCGTGGGCACTGAGCGGCACGAGCAGCAACGCCTGCACGGCAGGCCACACCACCGGGCCGCCGGCCGAGAACGAGTAGGCCGTCGAGCCGGTCGGCGTGGACATGACCACGCCGTCGCAACCGAAGGACGACAGAGGACGACCGTCGACCTCGATGACGACCTCGAGCATGCGCTCGCGTGAGGCCTTCTCGACCGTGGCCTCGTTCATGGCCCAGGTCTCGTAGACGACCTCGTCACCGTTGGTGACCTTGACGTCGAGCGCGAACCGCTCCTCGACCTCGTAGTCGGCCGCGAGGACGCGGGCGACGGTGTCGGCCATCTCGTCGCGCTCGCTCTCGGCCAGGAACCCGACGTGGCCGAGGTTGACCCCGACGATGGGAGCGCGGGTACCGCGGATCAACTCGGCGGCACGGAGGATCGTGCCGTCGCCACCCAGGACGATGACGCATTCGAGGTCGTCGCAGGCCACGCCGTCGAACAGGATCTCGACGTCGTCGATGGCGGCCGTGGGCTGGGCCCGACGGATGTCGTCCCACTCGTCGCGGGGAAGGACGGGAACCACACCGGCGTCGCCCAACAACCCGCAGACCTCGAGGGCGGCGTCGATGGAGTCGGGACGCCCCGTGTGCGAGACGACCAGGATGTGTCGTGTCGAAGAGATGTCGTTCACCCTCTCGTCAAGCTGTCGGCCGTGCTGAGCCATTCTGTCGGATTCGTCCCGACCGAGGCCGAGAAGTGCACACAGTACTCGCGGTTGCCCGAGCCGCCGACGATCGGGGACGAGATGAGCCCGGCCGTGCCGAGCCCCAGGTCGTGGGCGGCCCACAACACCGTGGTGACGGCCTCGTTCCGCAGCACGGGGTCGAGCACGAGACCCTCCCGGACGCCCTGTCGGCCGACCTCGAACTGCGGCTTGATCAGCAGGACGAAGTCGTTGTCCACACCCACGCTCGCCACGAGTGCGGGCAGCACCATCGTCAGGGAGATGAACGACACGTCGGCCACCACGAGCGACACCGAGGAGGCACGGGTCGTCAACGCCGCGAACCGCTCGGCCGTCAGGTAGCGCGCGTTCTCGCCCTCGACGATCATGACTCGCGGGTCGAAACGAACCGGGTTGGCCAACTGACCGTGGCCGACGTCGAGGGCGACCACGTGCTCGGCCCCGCGCTCGAGGAGGACCTGCGTGAACCCGCCCGTGGACGCTCCGACGTCGAGGGCCGTCCGGCCCGTGGGGTCGACCCGGAACGCGTCGAGCGCACCCAGGAGTTTGTGTGCCGCACGACTCACGTAGTGGTCGAGGCCGGCGACGGCGACGTCGTCCGACTCGCCCACCCGAGCGGACGCCTTGACCACTCCCACGCCGTTGACGGTCACCAATCCGTCCGACAACAAGCGGGCGGCATGCGTCCGTGACCGGGCGAGACCACGCCGGGCGAGGACCGAGTCGAGTCGATCCCCCGGCGCTTCGGCGGCCGTCATCGACCGCCCTGACCGATGTCGTCGGTGGTGCCCTCGAGCACGGCGCGGAGCTCGTCGTGGATCGCGGCGAAGGCCTCGGCCCGCGAGGACAAGGGGAGGGACTCGATGCCCGACAGCTGCTCGGCAGACGCCACCTGCGCCTCCTGACGGTCTGCGGCGTCCACGACGTCGAGGTCGGTGTCGCCGCGGACGGTCGCGTCGGGATGGTCGCTCATGGTGCCGACCAGACTAGCCGCCGCCCCTGACGGTCGGGTCGGGAGCGATCAGCCGTCGGCGTGCAGCTTCGGGTCGACGTCGAGCCCGTAGATGGCCTTGCCTGTCCCCCACACCGCGGCGGCCCCCGCGCGCAGCAGGTCGACGGGGTCGCCTCCGTCGGACAACACCCGCACCACGTGACCGCGGACGGCGACGCTCGCCCCACGGACCGTGACGACGTGCACGTCCTCTTCGTCGTGTTCGACGGTGTCGGGATACGGCTGGTCCAACTCACGGAGGTCGCCGACGATGAAGTCCGGCCGGGACTTCGCGTCGGCGGCGAGCACCTGCTTCGCGCCGTCGATGCCGGTCAGCACCAGGATCGAGACGAGTCCCGCGGCATTCGCGCCGACGATGTCGGTGTCGAGCCGGTCCCCGATGAACGCGGCCTTCGTCGCCCCGAACCTCTCGACGGCCGCGGTGAAGATCGGGGTCTCGGGCTTGCCGGCGGTCACGGGCAGGCGCCCGACGGCCGTGTGGACCGCGGACACCAGCGTTCCGTTGCCGGGCGCGACACCACGCTCCTGCGGGATCGTCCAGTCCGTGTTCGTCGCGATCCACGGGATGCCCGTGTGCAAGGCGAAGGACGCCTCGGCGAGCTGCGCCCATCCGACGTCAGGGCTGAAACCCTGCACGACCGCCGCGGGCGCGTCGTCGGCCGAACGGGTGACGACGAAGCCCTCGGCCTCGAGCACCGACGTCAGGCCCTCGCCGCCGACGACCAGCACCGTCGAGCCGGCGGGCACGGCATCGACGAGGAGGCGCACGGCGGCCTGCGGGGACGTCACCACGTCGTCCGCGTCCACCTCGAGTCCGTAACCGGCCAGTTGACCGGCCACCGTCTCGGCGGTCCGCGACGCGTTGTTCGTGACGTACCCGACGCGACGGGTACGAGCCAGGTCCGTCAGGCTCTCGACCGCGTGGTCGATGGCGTGCCGCCCCCGGTAGACGACCCCGTCGAGGTCGGCGAGGACGGTGTCGACGCCGTCGAGAGGCGTCACCGCGTCAGGCACGGTGGTCGTCGACGTGGTCCGTGCCCTGCGGGGTCGTCTCGGGATCGGCAGTCTCATCGTGGTGGCCCTGCTCCTCGTCGTGCTGCTCGTCCGCGCGGTCGTCCGGACGATGCTCGGGTCCGTCGAGGTCGTCGGCGCCGCCGTGGGACTCCCCTGGCACGCCGTCGGGCTCGCCGAGCGCCAGCTCACCGGGCTCGTCAGACATCGGTTCATCCGACTCTTCGATGGTCAGCTCACCGGGCTCGTCGAGGGCGACGGGTCGTTCGTCGGAGAATTCGACGTCCTCCTCGACGATCTCCACGGTCTCGCCGTCGGCGCCACCGTGTTCGAGGGCCGCGAGAGCGTCCTCGGCCCGGTCGGCGAGTTCGAGCCACTTCTCCCCCTCGTCGGGGCGACCCAGATCCTCGAGGACCGTGCCGTAGGCGGCGAAGAGGGCCGGGCTGTAGCTGAAAGCTGTCATCCGGTCGAGTTGGGGGATCTCGAGCTCGCCCAGAGCAGCTTGGGGTTGGCCGAGGTCGAGACGGGCACCCGACATCGCGATGGCCAGTGAGACGCGCACCTGGACGTCGAGTGTCGACACGTCGACGGACCGCCCGAGCTCGAGCGCCCGCTCGGGACGACCCAGACCTCGTTCACTGTCGACCATGAGAGGCAACTGGTCATCACGGCCCGAGATGCGACGGTAGGTGCGTAGTTCGCGGAGGGTGAGGGCGTAGTCCCCCACCTGGTAGGCCGTGATGGCGATCGTCTCGCGGACGACGGAGATGCGCCCGGCCCGACGTCCTGCCGAGAGGGCGTGCTTGTGGGCCTCCTCCGGGTCCTCGTCGATCAGACGACCAGCCATGACCAGGTGCTTGGCCACCCAGTCCGCGTTCTCCTTGCTGAGCGTCTTGAGCTCACCACGGGCGACCTTGTCCAGATCACGGGGCTCGACGTCATCCGGGACGTGCGCGACCTCTTGCGCCGGACGGACCGACTTGATGCCGAACGGGTCACGGTCTTCCGGGGTCTCGCGGGGCGTCCAGCCCTCTCGACGATCACCACGTCCCGTCGAACCGGTACGAGGCCCTGCTCCGCGACGATCGTCGCCACCCGGGCGACCACCGCGCTGCGGACGGTCGCCCGACGACGGACGATCTCCCCGCTGAGGCCGGTCACCATGCGAGGGACGATCCCCTCGCTGGGGCCGATCACCGTAGGACGGACGATCCCCGCGCTGTGGCCCGCCGCTCGAGGGTCGCCCCCCGCTGGGGCGTCCGTTGGAGGGACGTCCCTCGGACGGACGCTCGCCGCGCGGAGAACGCCCGCCGGCCGGGCGATCGCTCGACGATCGGCCCCGGTCACCGAATGAGGGCCGGCCTGTGCCCCCACCGCGGTTCGCCCCACTGCTGCCAGAGCCCGAGGAGGGACGGCGTGGGCCGTCCTTGCGGTCGTCGTCGTCGCGATCAGTCACCGAAGTGCTCCTCTGTTGTTCTCTGCCAGCTGTCGAGTTGTGAAGGGTCGACTCTACCAAAGCGACCACGACTGCAGGAGGCGCGGTTCGGCTGGGCGAGATTCGTCCCGTAACGCAGAAAAGCCGCCCCAACTGGGGCGGCTCTTCTGGTGTTTCGTGTGCTGTTCGCACTAAAAGGAGTCCGGCGGTGTCCTACTCTCCCACAAGGTCCCCCTTGCAGTACCATCGGCGCTGAGAGTCTTAGCTTCCGGGTTCGGAATGTGACCGGGCGTTTCCCTCTCGCTATGGCCGCCGAAACATTTACCACACACCATCACTGGTGGTGAAGTCTGTTTCAGACCATGCACCCCATCCGTTACAGATGTGGCGACTTGTCTGTTGAGTTGTTCCCGACCGTATTTCGGGAACCACATAGTGGACGCAAGCAGCTTTCCCCCACCTCTACAGGGAGGGAGTGTTGTCAAGTTATCGGCTTATTAGTACCGGTCAGCTCCATGGGTCGTTAGTCCCCACTTCCACATCCGGCCTATCAACCCAGTAGTCTAGCTGGGAGCCTCTCACCCCTAAGGGTATGGAAATCTCATCTCGAAGCCGGCTTCCCGCTTAGATGCTTTCAGCGGTTATCCGTTCCGAACGTAGCTAATCAGCGGTGCCCTTGGCAGAACAACTGACACACCAGAGGTTCGTCCATCCCGGTCCTCTCGTACTAGGGATAGATCTTCTCAAATTTCCTACGCGCGCAGCGGATAGGGACCGAACTGTCTCACGACGTTCTAAACCCAGCTCGCGTACCGCTTTAATGGGCGAACAGCCCAACCCTTGGGACCTACTCCAGCCCCAGGATGCGACGAGCCGACATCGAGGTGCCAAACCATGCCGTCGATATGGACTCTTGGGCAAGATCAGCCTGTTATCCCCGAGGTACCTTTTATCCGTTGAGCGACAGCGCTTCCACAAGCCACTGCCGGATCACTAGTCCCGACTTTCGTCCCTGCTCGACTTGTCAGTCTCACAGTCAAGCTCCCTTGTGCACTTACACTCGACACCTGATTGCCAACCAGGTTGAGGGAACCTTTGGGCGCCTCCGTTACTTTTTGGGAGGCAACCGCCCCAGTTAAACTACCCACCAGGCACTGTCCCAGAACCGGATCACGGTTCGTAGTTAGATATCCAAAGTGACCAGAGTGGTATTTCAACAATGACTCCACCTGAACTAGCGTCCAAGCTTCACAGTCTCCCACCTATCCTACACAAGCCACTCCGAACACCAATACCAAGCTGTAGTAAAGGTCACGGGGTCTTTCCGTCCTGCTGCGCGTAACGAGCATCTTTACTCGTAGTGCAATTTCGCCGAGTTCGCGGTTGAGACAGCTGGGAAGTCGTTACGCCATTCGTGCAGGTCGGAACTTACCCGACAAGGAATTTCGCTACCTTAGGATGGTTATAGTTACCACCGCCGTTTACTGGGGCTTAAATTCTGAGCTTCGCTTGCGCTAACCCTTCCTCTTAACCTTCCAGCACCGGGCAGGCGTCAGTCCGTATACATCGTCTTGCGACTTGGCACGGACCTGTGTTTTTAGTAAACAGTCGCTTCCCACTGGTCTCTGCGGCCTTTCCCGCTCCGGGAGTAAATCCCATCACGGTTCCGGCCCCCCTTCTCCCGAAGTTACGGGGGCATTTTGCCGAGTTCCTTAACCACGATTCTCTCGATCTCCTTGGTATTCTCTACCTGACCACCTGAGTCGGTTTGGGGTACGGGCGGCTTGAACCTCACGTCGATGCTTTTCTCGGCAGCATAGGATCACTGATTTCCCCCAATCGGGGTACGCATCGGATCTCAGGCGCATTGACGACGGATTTGCCTATCGTCAGCCCTACATCCTTACACCAGGTTCACCTTACGGATACCATCGCCTGGCTCAGCTACCTTCCTGCGTCACACCTGTTAATACGTTAACCGCACCAGCATGGGGTCGAGCGTTAGACCGGCCGGCATCACCCCGAAGGGATCCACTCAGCCGGGTTAGGACTCTTAGCACCACTGGATTAGCTTGGGCGGTTCTTCGCCGGTACGGGAATATCAACCCGTTGTCCATCGACTACGCCTGTCGGCCTCGCCTTAGGTCCCGACTTACCCAGGGCGGATTAACCTGGCCCTGGAACCCTTGGTCTTTCGGAGGACGGGTTTCTCACCCGTCTTTCGCTACTCATGCCTGCATTCTCACTCGTGTGGCCTCCACGGCTGGTTTACACCGCCGCTTCACTGGCCACACGACGCTCTCCTACCACTCCGTACGACTGAACCACGAAGGCTTGTCTATAATACGAAATCTACAACTTCGGTGGTGTGCTTGAGCCCCGTTACATTGTCGGCGCGGAATCACTTGACCAGTGAGCTATTACGCACTCTTTCAAGGGTGGCTGCTTCTAAGCCAACCTCCTGGTTGTCTATGCAACTCCACATCCTTTCCCACTTAGCACACGCTTAGGGACCTTAGTTGGTAGTCTGGGTTGTTTCCCTCTCGACGATGAAGCTTATCCCCCACCGTCTCACTGCTGCGCTCTCACTTACCGGCATTCGGAGTTTGGCTGACGTCAGTAAGCTTTTGGGCCCCATCGGCCATCCAGTAGCTCTACCTCCGGCAAGAAAACACGCAACGCTGCACCTAAATGCATTTCGGAGAGAACCAGCTATCACGAAGTTTGATTGGCCTTTCACCCCTATCCACAGCTCATCCCCTCAGTTTTCAACCTAAGTGGGTTCGGTCCTCCACGACGTCTTACCGTCGCTTCAACCTGGCCATGGATAGATCACTTCGCTTCGGGTCTAGGACATGCGACTGGATCGCCCTATTAAGACTCGCTTTCGCTACGGCTACCCCACACGGGTTAACCTCGCCACATATCGCTAACTCGCAGGCTCATTCTTCAAAAGGCACGCTGTCACCCCTACAAGGAGGCTCCAACGGTTTGTAAGCAAACGGTTTCAGGTACTATTTCACTCCCCTCCCGGGGTACTTTTCACCTTTCCCTCACGGTACTTGTCCGCTATCGGTCATCTGGGAGTATTTAGGCTTATCAGGTGGTCCTGACAGATTCACACGGGATTTCTCGGGCCCCGAGCTACTTGGGATCCCCATTCAGCCAGCGCCAGCATTTCGGCTACGGGGTTCGCACCCTCTATGACCAGCCATTCAAAGCTGTTCGCCTATACTGCGCTGTAACTGTTCCTGTCCGGCAGAACAGGACAACGGGTCCCACAACCCCGACCATGCAACGACCGCCGTCTATCACACATGACCGGTTTAGCCTCTTCCGATTTCGCTCGCCACTACTGACGGAATCACTGTTGTTTTCTCTTCCTGTGGGTACTGAGATGTTTCACTTCCCCACGTTCCCTCTACCCGCCCTATATATTCAGGCGGGAGTCACCAGACATAACGCCTGGCGGGGTTTCCCCATTCGGAAATCCTCGGATCAGGGCTCGATTATCAGCTCCCCGAGGCTTATCGCAGATTTCTACGTCCTTCTTCGGCTCCAGATGCCAAGGCATCCACCGTTTGCTCTTAGAAACTTGACCACAAAGTTGCTGCCAGCCAAAGACTGACAGCTCAGTGTTATCTCATTCGCCAACCACACCCAAAGGGCGGATTGGTCTAAGAAATTGCACTTAGTATCACAAACAACAACCAACCCGAAGGCCGGCCCTGCTTGCGACTAAGATGCTCGCGTCCACTGTGTAGTTCTCAAAATACGGGCGGCACCATGATCACCCTGCGATTGATGCAGGACTTTCATGGCCCAGAGGAAAAACCCCCACACTCAAAGCATGGGTGCTTGGTCCCTCAGGACCCAACAGCGTGCACGCCCCCCACCTCGAACACCCTCACCTTCCAGACACCCGAAGGTGCCGTACTAGCGCTGATGCTCTCCGCGAAGAGCCATTGTCAATGTTCCACCCATGAGCGCCGGCCGAAGACATTCGCTTCGAAACCGACTTGACTCGTTGACCCCCGTGTATACCGCGGGGCGAGTACATGCTCCTTAGAAAGGAGGTGATCCAGCCGCACCTTCCGGTACGGCTACCTTGTTACGACTTAGTCCTAATCACCGATCCCACCTTCGACAGCTCCATCCACAAGGGTTAGGCCACTGGCTTCGGGTGTTACCGACTTTCATGACTTGACGGGCGGTGTGTACAAGGCCCGGGAACGTATTCACCGCAGCGTTGCTGATCTGCGATTACTAGCGACTCCGACTTCATGAGGTCGAGTTGCAGACCTCAATCCGAACTGAGACCGGCTTTTTGGGATTCGCTCCACCTTACGGTATCGCAGCCCTTTGTACCGGCCATTGTAGCATGCGTGAAGCCCAAGACATAAGGGGCATGATGATTTGACGTCATCCCCACCTTCCTCCGAGTTGACCCCGGCAGTCTCCTATGAGTTCCCACCATAACGTGCTGGCAACATAGAACGAGGGTTGCGCTCGTTGCGGGACTTAACCCAACATCTCACGACACGAGCTGACGACAACCATGCACCACCTGTATACCGACCTTGCGGGGCGACCATCTCTGGACGTTTCCGGTATATGTCAAGCCTTGGTAAGGTTCTTCGCGTTGCATCGAATTAATCCGCATGCTCCGCCGCTTGTGCGGGCCCCCGTCAATTCCTTTGAGTTTTAGCCTTGCGGCCGTACTCCCCAGGCGGGGAACTTAATGCGTTAGCTGCGACACGGAGACCGTGGAATGGCCCCCACATCTAGTTCCCAACGTTTACGGCATGGACTACCAGGGTATCTAATCCTGTTCGCTCCCCATGCTTTCGCTCCTCAGCGTCAGTTACGGCCCAGAGATCTGCCTTCGCCATCGGTGTTCCTCCTGATATCTGCGCATTCCACCGCTACACCAGGAATTCCAATCTCCCCTACCGCACTCTAGTCTGCCCGTACCCACTGCAGGCTGGGGGTTGAGCCCCCAGATTTCACAGCAGACGCGACAAACCGCCTACGAGCTCTTTACGCCCAATAATTCCGGACAACGCTTGCACCCTACGTATTACCGCGGCTGCTGGCACGTAGTTAGCCGGTGCTTTTTCTGCAGGTACCGTCACTTTCGCTTCTTCCCTACTAAAAGAGGTTTACAACCCGAAGGCCGTCATCCCTCACGCGGCGTTGCTGCATCAGGCTTTCGCCCATTGTGCAATATTCCCCACTGCTGCCTCCCGTAGGAGTCTGGGCCGTGTCTCAGTCCCAGTGTGGCCGGTCACCCTCTCAGGCCGGCTACCCGTCGTCGCCTTGGTGAGCCATTACCTCACCAACTAGCTGATAGGCCGCGAGTCCATCCTTGACCAAAATTCTTTCCAACTCCTAGCCATGCGGCTGAAGCTCGTATCCGGTATTAGACGCCATTTCTAGCGCTTATCCCAGAGTCAAGGGCAGGTTACTCACGTGTTACTCACCCGTTCGCCACTAATCCCTGGAGCAAGCTCCAGTTCATCGTTCGACTTGCATGTGTTAAGCACGCCGCCAGCGTTCGTCCTGAGCCAGGATCAAACTCTCCGTAAAAGAAAAAACAGCACAACCGGAATAGGCCATGACTGCTGAATTTGATGCTGACTAAAGAACAAAACAATCTGACGATTGTTGTTGTCCATCAATCTCAAAGAAACCTAAACACCACTCACAACCCCACCAAAGATGAAGCCACAAGCAATGCCAGGGTATAATTTGGCATTTGACAATGTGCACGCTGTTGAGTTCTCAAGGACCAAACGCACTCGAGGCCCGGCCGGAAAGACCTTCGCTCGAAGCTGCTGTGGAACCGTACCATCCTGATGGACCAAGTCGGAACGACTCGATTTCCAGCCCCCACGCGGTGAGGACCAGCACCTGGCTTTGACCAGAGGATGGATTTGAAACCCTACCACACGAATCGCAAGCCGTAAACGGCTTGGCTTCGGGGAGGATGTCACCACTTGAGGCCGGGGAACTCCGGAGCAGAACCATTGCTGGTCGCTGTCCTAGCCGTTCCGCCGCACCTTTGGGCTGACTCGGATTACTTTACACAGCTCACCGGTCGCACCTCCAAATGTCGAGGCATCCCGGGCGTGTCGCGTGACTGAATCCCTGAAAGTACGGCCAACCGCGTGCGTCCCCTGCCGTGGGATGACGTCAAGCCCGCCCCCTCGACGAGGGAACGGGCTTCCGTCGTCCGGAGGTCGATTCGGGGTCAGACCTTGACGGTGACGCCGGCCAGCGTCTTCTTACCGCGTCGGAGCACGACGACTCCCCCGTCGAGGCTCGAGTCGGCGACCAGAGCATCACCGTTCTCGACCCGGGTGTTGTTCACGTAGACGCCACCCTCCGCCGTCGCCCGGCGGGCGGCACCCAACGACACGACGAGTCCGGTGTCGACCAACGCCTGAGCGATCGTGGTCGACGCATCGGCCTCGGCCGCCGGCAACTCGGCGATGGCACTGGCGAGAGTCCGCGGGTCGAGGACCGCGAGGTCTCCTTGCCCGAAGAGGGCGGCGGCTGCGTCGATGGCCGACTGCGTGGCCGAGGTGCCGTGGACCAGGGACGTGACGTTCCAGGCCAACGCTCGCTGCGCCTCCCGACGGAACGGTTCGTCGGCGACGGCGCTCTCGAGCCGCTCGATCTCGGAACGCGAGAGGAACGTGAAGACCTTGAGCCGAGGGACGACGTCGGCGTCGTCGGTGTTGAGCCAGAACTGGTACATCGCGTACGGGCTGGTCAACTCGGCGTCGAGCCAGACCGCGTTGCCCTCGCTCTTGCCGAACTTGGTGCCGTCGGTGTTGGTGATCAGCGGCGTGCCGATCGCGTGGACCGAGACGCCTTCGGTGCGGCGGATGAGTTCGGTGCCACTGGTGAGGTTGCCCCACTGGTCGCTGCCGCCGGTCTGCAGGACGCAGTCGTAGCTGCGGTAGAGCTCGCGGAAGTCGAGGCCCTGGAGGATCTGGTAGCTGAACTCGGTGTAGCTGATGCCGGCGTCGGAGTTGAGACGCGCGGCCACGGCGTCTTTCTTGAGCATGGTGTTGACGCGGAAGTTCTTGCCGATGTCGCGCAGGAACTCGATGGCGCTGAGCGGAGACGTCCAGTCGAGGTTGTTCACCACTCGGAGACCGTTGTCACCGTCGGGCGAGAGGAACTTCTCGACGTGGACGCGGATGCGGTCGACCCACTCGGCCGTCTGCTCGGGCGTCTTGAGCACCCGCTCGGCGGTGGGGCGTGGATCGCCGATGAGGCCGGTGGACCCGCCCACGAGTCCCAGGGGCCGGTGACCGGCGAGCTGCAGGCGGCGCATGGTGAGCAACTGCACGAGGTTGCCGAGGTGGAGGCTGGGGGCCGTCGGGTCGAAACCGCAGTAGTACGTGATCGGCGCACCGGCGAGAAGGGTCTTGAGGGCGTCGGCATCGGTCGACACGTGCACCAGGCCGCGCCACTGCATCTCGTCCCACACGTCGTCGAACGAGGGGTCGTTGCTCTGGGCGGCCAGGACGTCTGCAGTCGTTTCACTGGTCACGTCGGAAACGGTACCAGCGGCCTCCGTCACCGTCTTCACGCCCCACCGCGTCGTCGCGAGACGGCGGCGCGGTACGGGGAGACCGAGGGATCACCCTCGAGCGAGAAGCGCCACGGGAACGCGTCGCCACCGGCGTGACCCGACACACCGACACGCGGGCCGGCGGCGATCGGACCGACCGGTGCGGACGGGAGGCGAAGGCGGAACCGCGCCTCCTGACCGGGGGTGTCGGCGACGAGGCGTGAGCCGTCGTCGCCGAGCTCCATGCCGAGTGCGGAGCCGATACGGCCGGGACCTCGGGCGAGGTCGGCCGACGTCCGCGACGTGGTCCGGCGCGCCCGGACCTCGTCGACGCCGGCCACCACTTCGCCCGAACGCAAGAGGACACCGGACGCGAAGCCCTCGGGCCCGCACACGATGTTGACGCAGCGGTGGATGCCGTAGGACAGGTACACGTAGAGCGTTCCGCCGCGTTCGAACATGCTGTCGTTGCGCGCCGACCGGCCCCGGTGCGCATGCGAGCCGGGGTCCTGCCCCTGACCGTGGTACGCCTCGACCTCGGTCAGGCGGATGCCGACGCCGCCCGACCAGAAGACCGAGCCCAGGAGGCGCGGCGCGACGGCCAGCGCCGGTTCGGCCAGCAGTGCCTCGAGCACGTCGTCGTCGGGTGTCGTCGTCACCGCTCCCCCGTGCTCACCGCGATCGTCTCGTTCAGAAGAAGCGCTGACCACTGGCGACCGCGATCACCGCGACGGCGACGAGCACCGCCACGGCGATCGCGACGACGACGGGGACCACCCAGGCACGGACCGGCCGGTCGTCACGAGCGCCCGGTCGTCGACGGGTCACGCTGCCGCCGGGGCGAGGGACCGGACCAGGTGGCGCATCTGCTCGGTCAGCTGCGCGAGCTGCTCGGCGACCCGCTCGGGAGCCGTGCCGCCGGCCCCTCGACGGCTGGCGATCGAGCCCTCGACCGTCAGGACGGGGCGGATCTCGGGTGTGAGATGCGCCGAGACGAACCGGTACTGCTCGTCGGTGGGCTCGTGCAGCTCGAGGTCGTGCTGTTCACAGAACCGCACCAGCTCGCCGCTGATCTCGTGTGCGTCGCGGAACGTGACCCCCTGACGGACCAGCCACTCGGCGACGTCGGTCGCGAGTGAGAATCCTTGCGGCGCGAGCTCGGCCATGCGGACCTCGTCGAAATCGAGGGTCGCCACCATGCCCGTGAACGCCGGGAGCAGCACCTCGAGCTGGCTGACCGAGTCGAACACCGGCTCTTTGTCTTCCTGGAGATCTCGGTTGTAGGCCAGCGGCAGCCCTTTGAGCGTCGCGAGCAGACCCGTCAGGTTGCCGATGAGCCGCCCCGACTTGCCGCGCGCGAGCTCGGCGATGTCGGGGTTCTTCTTCTGCGGCATGATGCTCGACCCGGTCGAGAACGCGTCGTGCAGACGGACGAAGCCGAATTCGCGGGTGTTCCAGAGGATGATCTCTTCGGCCAGCCGCGAGAGGTCGATGCCGATGGACGCCGTGACGAACGCGAACTCCGACACGACGTCACGACTGGCCGTCGCGTCGATCGAGTTCTCGGTCGTGCGGTCGAAGCCCAGATCGGTCGCCACGAGGAGCGGGTCGAGCCCCAGCGAGCTACCCGCGAGGGCACCCGCTCCGTACGGCGAGGCACCGGCCCGACGCGACCAGTCGCGCAGGCGCTCGAGGTCGCGGACCAGAGGCCAGGCGTGGGCGAGGAGGTGGTGCGCCAACAGCACCGGCTGGGCGTGCTGGAGGTGCGTCCGGCCGGGCATCACGGCCGACGGGTGGGCCGTCGCCTGACCGGCGATCGCGTCGACCAGGTCGACGACCTGCCGGCCGATGACGCGGGCGTGGTCGCGCAGGTACAAGCGCACCAGCGTCGCGATCTGGTCGTTGCGGCTACGCCCCGCCCGGAGCTTGCCGCCGAGCTCGGCGCCGGCGATGCCGATGAGGCCCCGCTCGAGGGCGGAGTGCACGTCCTCGTCGGTCTCGGCCGCGGTGAACGTGCCGTCGAGCACGTCCGACTCGAGCCGGTCGAGCGCCGACAGCATGGCCTCGAGCTCGGACGCGTCGAGGTATCCCGCCGCCGCCAGAGCCCTGGCGTGTGCCCGCGACCCGGCGATGTCGTACGAGGCCAGCTGCCAGTCGAACTGCGTGGACTTGCTGAGCGCGGCGAGCTCGGCGGACGGCCCGGAGGCGAAGCGGCCGCCCCAGAGGGCGCCCGCCTCGCCTGCTCGCTCGTTCTTGCCCGACCCTTCGCCGAGCCCGCTCGCGTCGGTCACGCCCCGTGGGCCAGGTCGCGACGAGCCGAGATCTTGCTGGGCAGCGACCAGATCTCGATGAAGCCCTTCGACAGGGACTGGTCGAAGGTGTCTCCCGTGTCGTAGGTCGCGAGGTCGAAGTCGTAGAGGCTCGCGTCGCTCTTCTGACCGGTGACGACCGCGCGCCCGCCCTGCAGCTTGAGACGGATCTCGCCCGACACGTACTTCTGCGTGTCGTCGATGAAGACGTCGAGCGACCGCTTGAGACCCGAGAACCACAGGCCGTCGTAGACGAGGTTGGACCACTCGGCCTCGACGCCACGCTTGTACCGGCCGAGGTCGCGCTCGATGGTCAGGGCCTCCAACGCCTCGTGCGCGGCGATCAGCGCCATCGCGCCGGGGGCCTCGTAGACCTCGCGGCTCTTGATGCCGACGAGCCGGTCCTCGACGACGTCGATGCGGCCGACGCCGTGCTTGCCGGCGAGCTCGTTCATGCGCTCGACGATGCCCAGCGGGGTGAACGCCACGCCGTCGATCGCCGTCGGGACTCCGGCCTCGAAGCTGATGACGACCTCGTCGGCGTCCTTGACGACGGCCGGGTCTTGCGTGTACTCGTACAGGTCCTCGATGGGAGCGTTCCAGGGGTCCTCGAGGAACCCGGTCTCGACGGCACGGCCCCAGACGTTCTTGTCGATCGAGTAGGGGTTCTTGGCGCTCTGGCGGATGGGAAGGGCGTGCTCTTCCGCGTAGAGGATCGCCTTGTCGCGGGTGAGGGCCAGGTCACGGACCGGGGCGATGCTCGTCAGGTCGGGGGCGAGGGCCGCGACGGCCGCCTCGAAGCGGACCTGGTCGTTGCCCTTGCCGGTGCACCCGTGGGCCACGCTGTTCGCACCCAGTTCCTTCGCGACCGACGCCAGGTGGCGGGCGATCAGCGGACGGCTGAGGGCGGACACCAGCGGGTAGGTCTTCTGGTACAGCGCGTTGGCCTTGAGGGCCGGCATCAGGTAATCGGTGCCGAACTCTTCTTTGGCGTCGACGACGACCGATTCGACCGCACCGCAGTCGAGGGCACGCTGTCGGATGTCTTCCATGTCCTCTCCGCCCTGTCCGACGTCGACGGCGAGGGCGACCACCTCTTTTCCGGTGGCATCGGCCAACCAGCCGATGCCGACCGAGGTGTCGAGGCCTCCTGAGTATGCGAGGACGACGCGTTCCGCCATGGTTCTCCTTGAGTGGTGTGGGTGTGGCTACGTGTGTGTGAGGTGGTGGGGGTGCTCAGCGGGCCAGCAGCCAGGTGAGCAGCGCCTTCTGGGCGTGCAGCCGGTTCTCGGCCTCGTCCCAGATGACGCTGGTCGGGCCGTCGATGACGTCGGCCGTGACCTCGTACCCGCGGTCGGCGGGGAGACAGTGCAGGAAGATCGCGTCGGGGTCGGCCTGGGCCATCAAGGCCTGGTCGACCTTGAACGATCCGAAGACGGCGACCCGTTCGTCTTTCTCGTCCTCCTTGCCCATCGAGACCCAGGTGTCGGTCACGACGACGTCGACCCCGGCGACGGCCTCGACCGCGTCGGTCGTGACGAGCACGGAGCCGCCCGTCCGCGCGGCGATCGCCTCGGCGTCGGCCACGACGGTCGGGTCGGGCAGGAAGCCCTCGGGGGCACCGATGCGGACGTGCATGCCCGCGGTCGCGCAGGCCAGCAGGTACGACTGGCCCATGTTGCAGCGCCCGTCACCGACGAAGGCCACCGAGAGGCCGGCGAGCGTGCCCTTCTTCTCGCGGATGGTCTGCAGGTCGGCGAGCAGCTGACACGGGTGGAAGTCGTCGCTCAACGCGTTGACGACGGGCACGGTCGTCCCCGCCGCCATCTCTTCGAGGCCGGACTGCGCGTAGGTGCGCCAGACGATGGCGGACACCATGCGCTCGAGCACGCGCGCCGTGTCGGACGGGGTCTCCTTGCCGCCGAGCTGGCTGTTCGCGGTGGCGATGATCAGCGGGCTGCCGCCGAGGTCGGCGATGCCGACCGCGAAGGAGACCCGGGTACGGGTCGACGACTTGTCGAAGATCACGGCGACGGTCTGCGGACCGGCCAGCGGGCGCTGGGACCAGCGGTCGCGCTTGAGTTCGTCGGCGAGATCGAGCACCTCGAGCTGCTCGGCGGTGGTCAGGTCGTCGTCCCGGAGGAAGTGGCGGGTCATTCGAGGCCTTTCAGGACGGTGGTCATGATCTGGGTGAACTCGGCGATCTCGTCGTCACCGACGATCAGGGGAGGCGCGAGACGGATGCTCGAGTCGTTGGGGGCGTTGACGATGAGGCCGGCCTCGAGGGCGTCGGCGGCGACCTGGGCCGCGACGGGCTGCGCCAGCCCCAGGCCGATCAGGAGGCCGTTGCCGCGGATCTCGCGGACGAGCGGCGAACCGATCGACTCGACGGCCGCGCGGAGCTGGTCGCCCCGGACGATCGCGTTGAGCACGAGCTGGCTCGACTCGATCTCGCCGAGCACGGCGTTGGCCGCGGCGGTCGCGAGCGGGTTGCCGCCGAAGGTGCTGCCGTGCTGACCGGCCTCGAACAGGTCGGACGTGTCGCCGAAGGTGATGAGCGCACCGATGGGGACTCCCCCGGCGATGCCCTTGGCGACGGTGATGGCGTCAGGGACGATGTCGTGCTGCTGGAAGGCGAACCACGAGCCGGTCCGGCCGATGCCGGTCTGGATCTCGTCGAGGATCAGCAGGGCCCCGTGCTTCGTGGTGAGTTCGCGGGCACGCTCGAGGTAGCCCTCGGGCAGGTCGACGACGCCGGCCTCGCCCTTGATCGGCTCGACGAACAGGGCGGCCACCGTACCGTCGAGGGCCGCTTCGAGTGCCTCGACGGTCGTGTCGATGTGCTCGACCCCGGGCATCATCGGCTCGAACGGTTCGCGCAGCGCCGGCTTGCCGGTCAGCGCGAGCGAGCCCATGGTGCGCCCGTGGAACGAGTTCTGCAGGGCGAGGATGCGGGTGCGCGAGCCGTCACCGCGGTTGAGGCGGGCCAGTTTGACCGCGGCCTCGTTGGCTTCGGCTCCGCTGTTGCCGAAGTAGACGCGCCCACGCTCGCCGGCACCGCTGATGCGGGTCAGCCGTTCGGCGAGCTCGACCTGCGGGGCCGTCGCGAAGTAGTTGGAGACGTGGATCAGCTTGCTCGCCTGCTCGGTGAGCGCCTCGACGAGCACCGGGTGGGCGTGTCCGAGGGCGTTCACGGCGATGCCCGCCAGGAAGTCGAGGTAACGCTTGCCGTCGACGTCCCAGACCTGGCAGCCCTCGCCGCGGTCGAGCATCACCTTCGGAGTGGACAGCGAACGCATCATCGAGTCGCCGAATCGGCGCTGCCAGGTACCGCCTTGGGTCTGGATCATGGTCACGACTGTCCTTTCGTGTCGGTGCCGCTCACGGCAGGGCCACCCGGAGCGGTGCCCCCGGTGGTGACGATCTCGCCGGCGGGGGTGCCGAACGAGGTGACGACGGGGGCGCCGGTCGACGCCGCCCGGTCGTCGGGAACCACCTCGGTGCCCGACCCGCGTTGGGTGAACACCTCGAGGAGGATCGAGTGCGGGATGCGACCGTCGATGATGGTCGCTCCTCCGACGCCACCGACGACCGAGTCGAGGCAGGCGCGCATCTTGGGGATCATGCCCGACTCGAGGGTCGGGAGCATGTCGGTGAGGGCCGACACCGTGATGGCCTCGACGAGCGAGTCGCGGTTCGGCCAGTCGGCGTAGAGCCCGGCGACGTCGGTCAGGACGACGAGCTTGGCCGCACCGAGGGCGATGGCCAGGGCCCCCGCCGCCGCATCGGCGTTGACGTTGAGGGCGTGTTCCGGGTCGATCGTGTTCGTCGCGATCGACGACACCACGGGAATGCGCCCCGCCTCGATCTCGGCCAGCACCGACGACGGGTCGACGTGTGTCACGTCGCCCACGTGTCCCAGGTCGAAGGTCTCGCCGTCGACCACCACACCGCGCTTGCGACCCTCGAACAAGGTCGAGCCCTCGCCGGAGACACCGCGGGCCAGGTCGCCGTGCTCGTTGATCAGGTCGACGATCTCGCGGTTGACCTCGCCGGCCAGGACGTCGCGCACGACCGAGATCGCCTCGGTCGACGTGTAGCGGTAGCCGCCCCGGAACTCGCTCTCGATGCCGGCGGCGTCGAGGGCGGCGGAGATCTGTGGCCCCCCGCCGTGGACGACCACCGGGTGCAACCCGGCGTACCGCAGGTAGACCATGTCCTCGGCGAACGCCTGCTTGAGGGCGTCGTCGACCATGGCGTTGCCGCCGAACTTGACGACGACGACCTTGCCCGAGAAGCGCTTCAGCCAGGGCAGGGACTCGATCAGGGTCGAGGCCTTGACCGCCGCGAGCTCTTGCTCGTCGGCCGCCGTCGCACCGGTGCTCGTGTGGACGCCCATCAGCTGGAGTACGCGCTGTTCTCGTGCACGTAGTCGTGCGTGAGATCGTTCGTCAGGATGGTCGCCTCGACCGGCCCCGTCTTCAGGTCGACGAGCACGTGGACCGCTCGCGGCGTCAGGTCGACGTCGTCGCTCGGCCGATCGGGTGCCCCGGCGTGGCAGACGCGGACGCCGTTGATGGTCACGTCGACGTCGTAGGGGTCGAACTCGGCCGACGTGGTGCCGATGGCGGCGAGCACGCGGCCCCAGTTGGGGTCGTTGCCGAAGACGGCTGCCTTGAAGAGGTTGTTGCGAGCGATCGAACGGCCCACCTCGACGGCGTCGTCGTCGGATGCCGCCCCCACGATCTCGATGCGGATGTCGTGCGAGGCACCCTCGGCGTCGGCCTGCAACTGCTCGGCGAGGTCGGCACAGAGCGCCGTGACCGCCGCCGCGAAGTCGCCGGCAGGAGGCGCGACACCGGACTCGGCGCTGGCCAACAACACGACGGTGTCGTTCGTCGACATGCAGCCGTCCGAGTCGAGACGGTCGAAGGTGACCCGGGTCGCCTCGCGGAGTGCGGAATCGAGACCGGACGCGTCGACGTCGGCGTCCGTCGTGAGCACGACGAGCATCGTGGCGAGTCCGGGGGCGAGCATGCCCGCACCCTTGGCCATTCCGCCGACGACCCAGCCGTCACCCGAGACGACGGCCTGCTTGGGCTTGGTGTCGGTCGTCATGATGGCCGTGGCGGCATCGAGGCCGCCGTCGACCGACAGGGCGTCGGCCGCGGCCGTGGAGCCGCTCAGCACCTTGTCGCGGAAGGTCTGGTCGCCGACGCCGATGAGGCCCGTCGAGCAGACGAGGACGTCCGTCGCCGACACTCCGAGGGCGGCGGCCACGGTCTCGGCCGTGGAGTGCGTCGTCTGGAAGCCGAAGGCTCCCGTGAAGCAGTTCGCGCCTCCGGAATTGAGGACGACGGCGTCGACGCGACCGTCGGCTATGACCTGCTGGGACCACAGGACGGGGTTCGCCTTGGCCCTGTTGCTGGTGAAGACGGCCGCTGCAGCCGTGCTGCGACCTCGATTGACGACCAGGGCGACGTCCGGCGCGCCCGAGCTCTTGAGGCCGGCGACGACGCCGGAGGCCTCGAAACCGGCTGCTGCGGTGACGCTCACGGGGCGACTCCGTTCTGGCCGAGGCCGGTGGTCTCGGCCAGGCCGAGCGCGATGTTGGCGGACTGGACGGCGGCACCGGCCGTGCCCTTCACGAGGTTGTCGAGGGCGGTGACCACGACGACGCGGTCGGCGGCCTCATCGACGGCGAGTCCGATCAGGGCGGTGTTGGCACCGATCGTGTCGGCCGTCCGCGGGAACTCGCCGTCCGGCAGCAGGTGCACGAAGGGCTCGTTCGCGTAGGCCTGCTGCCAGGCGGATCGCACGTCGTGGGCGGTGACGCCCGGGGCGAGACGCGCCGTCGTCGTGGCGAGGATGCCCCGCGCCATCGGCACGAGCACCGGGGTGAACGAGACGTTCACCTCCGTCGCGCCGGCCACCCGGAGGTTCTGCTGGATCTCGGGGATGTGCCGGTGGCTGCCGCCCACCCCGTAGGCCGACGCCGACCCCATCAACTCGCTGGCCAACAGGTGGGTCTTGAGCGCCTTGCCCGCCCCGGACGGACCGACGGCCAGCACGGTCACGATGTCGGCGGTCTCGACGACGCCCGCCTGGACGCCGGGGGCCAGCCCCAGGGTCACCGCGGTGACGTTGCAGCCGGGCACCGCGATGCGCTTGGCCCCGACCAGGACGTCGCGCTGGCGACCCGGGGTGTCACCGAGGACGAGTTCGGGCAGGCCGTACGACCAGGCTCCGTAGAACTCGCCACCGTAGAACGACTGCCAGGCGGACTCGTCGGTCAACCGGTGGTCGGCACCACAGTCGACGACGAGCGTGTCGTCGGGCAACTGGGCGGTGATCGCCCCCGACTTGCCGTGGGGCAGGGCGAGGAACACGACGTCGTGCCCCGAGAGGGCTTCGGGGGTCGTGTCGACCAGGGTCAGGTGCGCCAACGAGCGCAGGTGCGGCTGGACCGCGAGGAGTGGCTGACCGGCGTTCTGGAACGCGGTGACGGTCTGCACCTCGAAGTCGGGATGCTCGGCCAGCAAGCGCAGGAGCTCACCACCGGCGTAACCACTCGCGCCGGCCACGGCAACGGAGAAAGGCATGCGTCCACCCTAATGTTCGAATTCGGCCTGGGATCAGGGGCGGCGGCGCCGGGCGAGTGTCAGTCGCGGAGCGCCGCCCCGAATCGCTCGCCGGCCAGGCGGACGGAGCCGGACTTGGCCTCGGAGGCCTCGGCCGCGGTGAGGGTGCGGTCTCCGGCCCGGAAGCGCAGGGCGAAGGTGAGCGACTTCGACGCGTCGGGCAACCCGGCACCTCGGTAGTCGTCGACCAGCCGGACCGTCTCGAGCAGGGGGCCCGCACCCTCGCGCACGGTCGCGAGCACGTCGCCCGCGGGGACGTCGACGCCCACCACGAGGGAGAGGTCTTGGGTCGCCGCGGGGTAGGACGAGAGGGCCGAGGTGGCCGGCTCGGCGACGGCGAGGTCGATGAGGCGGTCGAGGTCGAGCTCGGCCACGGCGACCACCCGAGGCAGGTCGAGCTCGGCAGCCACGCTGGGCAGCAGCTCGCCCGCGATGCCCACGACCTCGTCGCCGACGAGCACCTCGGCCGTGCGGCCCGGGTGCAGCGAGACGTGCCGGGCCTGTCGGAAGGTGACCTCGGCGGCCACGGCCGACGCCGCGACGCGCACGGCGTCGAGCACGTCGGCGAGGGACGCCGGGACGGCGGATTGCCCGGGGGCGCGATCGACGACCGTGCCGACCGTCAGGAGGCCGAGGTGTCGCGGCTGGAGCGGCAGGGCGTCGGCAAGGGCGCCCAGCGTGGCGTCGTCGGGGCGGGCGGCCCCGAAGGGGACCTCGTCGCTGCCGTAGACGACGCCCTCGTCAGGCAGGAAGACCGTGCCCACCTCGAACACCGAGAGGTCGACGAGACCGCGACCGAGGTTGCGACGGGCGACCTCGAGCAGCCCCGGCACCAGTGACCGACGGAGTTCGGGCGCTGCCGAGTCGAGGGGGTTGGCGAGTCGGACGGCGGGCAGCCCGGTGCCGTCGGCCGAGCCGAAGGCGAGGTTCTGGGCCGAGGAGACGAACGGGTACGCGGCGACCTCGGTCGAGCCGGCCGCGGCGAGCCCGTTCGACACCTGCCGACGCAGCTGCTGCTCGCGCGACAACCCACGACCGGCCGGGGCGACGGGCAGGACGGAGGGGATGCGGTCGTAACCCGTGATGCGAGCGACTTCTTCGACGAGCGACGCGGAGTCGACCAGGTCGCTGCGCCAGGTCGGCGGGGTCACGAGCCAGTCGTCACCAGCTCGCTCGACGCTCGCCCCGATGGCCGTGAGGGCACCGGAGACCTCGTCGTCCGTGTAGTCGACGCCCATGAGGCGGGCGGCTCGATCGACCGGCAGGGTGATCGTGTCGGGAGGGGTGGAGGCGTCCCACCGTGACCCGAGCGCGTCGGACGTGCCGCCGGCGAGCTCGACGAGCAGGTCGACCACGCGCTGGGCGGCTGCCTCGGCCACCTGCGGGTCGACACCGCGCTCGAAGCGCTTGGACGCCTCGCTCGGCAGCTTGTGGCGGCGGGCGGTGCGGGCGATCGACGTGGGGTCGAAGGTCGCGGCCTCGACGAGGACGTCGGTCGTGCTGGCGCCGATCTCGGTCGAGGCGCCGCCCATGACGCCGGCCAGGCCGACGGCACCCGACTCGTCGGCGATCACGAGGTCCTCGGCGTGCAGGTCGCGCACCTGGCCGTCGAGGGTCTCGAGGCGCTCGCCCGGTGCGGCCCGGCGGACCGAGAGGCCACCACTGACCTTGTCGAGGTCGTAGCCGTGGATCGGCTGGCCGAGCTCGAACATGACGTAGTTCGTGACGTCGACCGGCAGCGAGATGCTGCGGACCCCCGCCAGTCGCAAGCGCGACGCGAGCCACGGAGGGGTCGGACGGGTCGCGTCGATGCCGCGGACCACCTTGGTGGTGAAGGTCTGCACGCCGACCCGGTCGCGCACGGGGGCCTGGTCGTCCACGACGACCGGGAAGCCGGACGACGGGGTCGGAGAGACGAGCGACGCGGGGTCGCGGAAGGTCGCCCCGGTGGCGTGCGAGTACTCGCGGGCCACCCCCCGGATGCTGAAGGCGTAGCCCCGGTCGGGCGTCACGTTGATCTCGACCGCGGCCTCGTCGAGGCCGAGCAGCTCGATCGCGTCCGTGCCGACCTCGGGATCGAGGCCGAGCGACGAGAGGACGAGGATGCCGTCGTGCTCGTCGCCGAGGCCGAGCTCGCGGGACGAGGCGATCATGCCGTCGGAGACGTGCCCGTAGGTCTTGCGGGCGGCGATCGGGAACGGCCCGGGCAGCACCGCACCGGGCAACGACACGACGACCTTGTCGCCGACGACGAAGTTGTGGGCACCGCAGACGATGCCGCGGACGTCATCGGGCTCGGTCGAGGCGTTCGGGCCCACGGCGACCTGGCACCAGTTGATCGTCTTGCCGTTCTTCTGCGGCTCGGGCGTGAACTCGAGCACCTGACCGACCACGAGGGGCCCGGTCACGTCGCCGACGTGGACGTCTTCTTCTTCGAACCCGACCGACACGAGGGCGGCGTGGACGCTCTCGAGCGACACATCGCCCGGCAGCTCGACGAACTCACCGAGCCAACTCAGCGGAACCCGCATCAGACCACCATCCCGAACTGCTCGCTGAACCTGACGTCACCCTCGACCATGTCGCGCATGTCGTTGAGGTCGTTGCGGAACTGGAGGGTGCGCTCGATGCCCATGCCGAAGGCGAAACCCTGGTAGCGCTCGGGGTCGATGCCGGCCGCCCGCAGCACGTTCGGGTTGACCATCCCGCAACCGCCCCACTCGACCCACCGTGCGCCGCCCTTGGCGTTCGGCTGCCAGACGTCCATCTCGGCGCTGGGCTCGGTGAAGGGGAAGTAGTTGGGGCGCAGCCGGATCTGCGCCTCGGCGCCGAACATCGAGCGGGCGAGATGCTCGAGGGTTCCGCGCAGGTGCGCCATGGTGAGGCCCTCGTCGACGGCGATGCCCTCGAGCTGGGTGAAGACGGGCGTGTGCGTCGCATCGAGCTCGTCGGTGCGGAACACCCGGCCCAGCGCGACGTTGTAGACCGGCAGCTCTTTCGAGAGGAGCGTGCGGATCTGCACCGGCGACGTATGCGTGCGCAACACCAGGTGACGGTCGACGGGGTCGACGAAGAACGTGTCCTGCATGGCCCGGGCCGGGTGGTCGGCGTCGAAGTTCAGGGCGTCGAAGTTGAACCACTCGTGCTCGAGTTCGGGGCCCTCGTTGACCTCCCACCCCATGCCGACGAACAGGTCGGCCATGCGCTCTTGCAGCAAGGTCAGGGGATGGCGGGCCCCGGCGCGACGGCGCGACGGCAGAGCCGTGACGTCGACGGCCTCGGCCTCGAGCCGCGCGGACTCCTCGATCACGGCCAGCTCGGCCTCGCGCGTGGCGACGGCCTGACCGACCCGGCCCCGGGCCTGACCGACGAGCTTGCCCGCCGCCGCCTTCTGGTCGTTCGGCAGATCGCGCAGACCGGCGTTCAGGCGGGCCAGCACCGAGGCCTCGCCGACGTGCTGGGCACGGGCGGTCTTGAGCTCGGCGACGGTGGCCGCCGTGGCGATCGCCGCGAGGGCGGCGTCGACCGCCGACGCGACGGCGTCTTCGGAGAGGGGGACGGAGTCTGACACGAGAACCAAGCTTAGCGATCGTTGGGAGGCGACCCGCGCCTCCTGGTCGTGACGGACGAGGAGGCGCGGGCTGGGATCGGGTGGACGGACCGGGTCAGGTCGCGCGGCCCGACACGTGGTCGGACTCGTAGCGACCACCGCGTCCGAACATGCCCGGGTCCTTCGGCGTGCCCGGGCGCTTGGCGACGACCGCACGCCGCCCCGTCCGTCGGTCGACGACGCGGACGACCCACGAGAGCAGGAGGTTCGTGGCGAGGTAGACGACGAGGACGACCGCGAAGAGGGTGAACGTGTACGTGCTGCCGTAATAGGTGCCCAGACGCGTGAGACCGCTCCGGGTCAGTTCGACGTAGCCGACGATGTAGCCGAGCGAGGTGTCCTTCAACAGGACGACGAGCTGGGCCAGGATGATCGGCAGCATCTGACGGAAGGCCTGCGGGAACTCGATGGCGAAGCGCGTACGGATCGGGGTGAGCCCGATCGCGAGGCCGGCCTCGCGTTGTCCCCTCGGCAGCGAGGCGATGCCCGCGCGCAGCGCCTCGCCGATGAGCGCCCCGTTGTAGACCGCCAGCGCCGCGACCACGGCCCAGAAGGCGCCGGTCGAGAAGACCAACAGGATGAACAGCATCATCAGCAGGACGGGCATGCCGCGGAAGAACTCGAGCAGCACCGTCGTGGGAACGCGCACCCAGGCGGACCGCGCCGTCCGGAGGAACGAGAAGAGGACGCCGATGACCACCGCGAGGACCGACGCGACGGCCGCAGCCTGGATGGTCGCCAACCAGCCCCGACCGATCGCCCGCCAGAGCGCGAGGTCACCGAGGATGTCCCACCGCGACGCGTCGAGCACGCCGGGACTCTCGGCACCGTTCGCGCTGATGCGGGGGCGGCCGAGGAGGTAGACGAGGTAGGCGACCAGGGCCAGGACGAGCACGACGCCGACCACCGAGATGATCCGCGAGGTGCGGCGGGCCCTCGGCCCCGGGGCGTCGTAGAGGACGGAGGTGCTCATCGGAGGACTGCGACCTTCTTCTCGACCACGGCGGCGAGACGGCCGAGCGTGATGGTGACGAGCAGGTAGAAGGACGCCACGGCGAGCAGCGTCGTGATGACGGCGTCACCACGATCGTTCGCGATGTAGCGCCCCGCGGCGAAGAGTTCGGCCACGAAGAAACCACCGGCCACCGAGGTGTTCTTGGTGAGGGCGATGAAGACGTTGATCAGTGGGGGCACGACCATGCGCATGGCCTGCGGGAGGATCACGTGGCCGAGCGTCTGGCCGAAGCCGAGGCCGATGCTGCGGGCCGCCTCGGCCTGCCCGACGGGGACGCCGTTGATGCCCGACCGGATGGCCTCCGCGACGAACGGCGAGGTGTACGCCGTCAAGCCGATGACGGCCAACGGGAAGTACGTGCCGAAGTCGACTCCGAGGTACGGCAGGACGAAGGCGCAGAAGAAGAGCACGAGCGTGAGCGGGATGTTGCGCAGCGCCTCGGTGTAGACCGTCGCGAACGTGCGGAAGGACGCCACGGGCGAGATGCGCAGAGCCGCGACGAAGAAACCGATCACGAGGGCCCCGAGGCCCGACAGAACGAGCAGCTGGAGCGTCGTGACGAAGCCGTCCCAGAAGCGGGGCCAGTTGTCGGTCACGGCGTCGAAGCCGGGGATGACGTCCAAGGGGTTCAACAGGGTCCTTCGGTCGGGGCAGGACGCGGGCACCCGGGGCTGGTCGCCCCGGGTGCCCGCGCGGTGTCAGTAGCGGTCGATCGTGGGGGGCGTCGGGGTGTCGAGCACCTTGCCCGCGGTCTTCTCCCACAGCTCGTCCCAGGTGCCGTCGTCCTCGGCGTCCTGGAGCGTGTCGTTGACGAACATGCGGAAGTCGGTGTCGTCGAGGGCCAGACCGATGCCGTAGGGCTCCTCGGTGAAGGTCTCCCCCACGACCTCGAACTCGCCCTCGTTCTGGTCGGCGAGGCCGGCCAGGATGACGTTGTCGGTCGTCACGGCCGACACCGCACCGGTGCGGAGGGGCTCGAGGCAGTTCGAGTACGTGTCGGTGGCGAGGATGTCGGTGGTGTACTCGGCCACGTTCTTCTCGCTGGTCGAGCCGCTGACGGTGCAGACCTTCTTGCCGGCCAGGTCGTCGGCGGACTCGATCCCCTCGGGGTTGCCGTCGAGCACCAGCAGGTCTTGACCGGCCGTGTAGTACGGGCCGGCGAACGAGACGACCTTCTTGCGATCGTCGTTGATCGTGTAGGTCGCGATGACGAGGTCGACCTGGCCGTTCTGGATGAACGGCTCGCGGTTGGCCGAGACGGTCTCGACCCACGTGATCTTGTCGGCTTCGATGCCGAGCTTCGCGGCGACGAGCTTGCCGATCTCGGCGTCGAAGCCCTCGGGCACGCCGTCGGGGTTGGCCAGGCCGAACAGCGGCTGGTCGAACTTGGTGCCGATGGTGATCTCACCGGCGTCGGCGAGGCGGGCCATGGTGCTGCCTTCGGCGAAGTCGGCCGGCGTCTCGACGTCGACGGCCGGGGCCGACGAGTCGGTGCAGGCCGAGAGGCCGAGGACCACGGCGGCTGCTGCGGCTACGGCGACGAATCCCTTGCTGAGTCGCATTCTGATCTCCTTGCTGGGTGACCCGGACGCCGGGCGGCGATCGGGTGTCGTGGGCCGGCTGTTCGGGTGCCGGGGAACGGGTCGCGGACTCGGCCGCGCCCGCTCAGTGCGTGAGGATCTTCGCGAGGAAGTCCTGGGCGCGGGTCGACTGGGGGTCGGTGAAGAACTTCTCGGGCGTCGCCTCTTCGACGATCTGACCGTCGGCCATGAAGACGACGCGATCGGCGGCCTTGCGCGCGAACCCCATCTCGTGGGTGACGACGATCATCGTCATGCCGTCCTTCGCGAGCTGCACCATGACGTCGAGCACCTCGGTGATCATCTCGGGGTCGAGTGCGCTGGTGGGCTCGTCCAGGAGCATCACCTTGGGGTCCATCGCCAGTGCCCGGGCGATCGCGACACGCTGCTGCTGCCCGCCCGAGAGCTGGGACGGCATCTTGTCGGCCTGGTTCGCGACGCCGACCCGCTCGAGCAACTGCATCGCCCGCTCGCGCGCCTCGGCCTTGGTGCGCTTCCGCACCTTGAGCTGGCCCAGCATGACGTTCTCGAGGATGGTCTTGTGCGAGAAGAGGTTGAAGCTCTGGAACACCATGCCGACGTCGGCGCGCAGGCGGGCGAGAGCCGCACCTTCTTCGGGCAGACGCGTGCCGTCGATCGTGATGACGCCGTCGTCGATGGTCTCGAGGCGGTTGATCGCCCGGCAGAGGGTCGACTTGCCCGAACCGCTCGGGCCGATCACGACGACCACCTCACCCTTGCCCACCGTCGTGGTGATGTCCTTCAGGACGTGGAGGTCACCGAAGTGCTTGTTGACGTGGTCGACCACGACGAGGGGTTCCATGCGCCCACACAAACAGACCCCCAGGTCGGGGTCAAATTCACAGTGGATTCTTAATGAAAACGAAACGACGCGTCCCACCGCGACCAGAGTGCCCGACCCGACCCGCGCCTCCTGCGAGACGAGGAGGCGCTAGCCGCGGTGGGCGAAGGCGCTCTCGTAGAGGCACACCGAGGCCGCCGTCGCGAGGTTCATCGATTCGGCGTGACCGTAGATGGGCACGACCAAGGTGCGGTCGGCACGCGCGAGGTCGGCGTCGGTGAGACCCCGGGCCTCGTTGCCGAAGAGCCAGGCGGTCGGCTCGGCGAGCACGCCCTCGGTGCGGGCGGCGAGCAGGTCGTCTCCCTTGACGTCGGCGGCGAGCACCTGGAGGCCGATCTCACGACACCGGTCGACGATCGCCGGCAACTCGACGCCCACGGCGACCGGCACGTGGAACAGCGAACCCGTCGTGGACCGGACGACCTTGGGGTTGTAGAGGTCGACGCTGCGACCGGTCATGATGACGGCGTCGGCACCCGCGGCGTCCGCGGCCCGGATGATGGTGCCCGCGTTGCCGGGGTCGCGGACTTCCTCGAGGATCACGACGAGCTTCGGCTCGGCGGCGAAGACGTCCTTGACCGACGTGGGGAACTGCCGACAGACGGCGACGATGCCCTGTGGCGTGACCGTGTCGGCCATGGCCTCGAGCACCGGCTCGGTGACGAACTGGACGTCGATGCCCTCCGCCCCGGCGGCGACCGCCACCTCGGGGTAACGCTCGAGAGCCGTCGGGGTGCCGAAGAGTTCGACGATCAGCTCGGGCCGGAAGGCCAGGGCCTCACCGACGGACTGCGGCCCTTCGAGCAGGAACGTGCGGGTCTCGGTGCGAGCGTCGCGCTTCGAGAGCTTGGCCACCGCCCGGACTCGGGGTGAACGGGGATTGTCGAGCAGGGAGTCGTGGGGCACCCGTCCATGATGCCGCACGAGGACCACCGCCTGCCGCGGACGCACGAGACCCGACGGCGACACCGGGGTGGGTGTCGGGCCGTCGGGCCTCGAGGGTGGTGCGGGTGCGACTACGCGGCGACCTTGGGGGCCGAGGTGTCGGCGGGCAGCGCGGCCTTGGCGGTGGCGACGAGCGACGCGAACGTGGCGGGCTCGTTGACGGCCAGCTCGGCCAGGATGCGACGGTCGACCTCGACGCCGGCCAGGGACAGACCCTGGATGAGGCGGTTGTAGGTCAGGCCGTTCGCACGCGACGCGGCGTTGATGCGCTGGATCCACAGACGACGGAACTCGCCCTTGCGCGCACGACGGTCACGGTACGAGTAGACGAGCGAGTGCGTGACCTGCTCTTTGGCCTTGCGGTACAGGCGCGAACGCTGACCGCGGTAACCCTCGGCACGCTCGAGGATGACGCGACGCTTCTTGGCGGCGTTGACCGCTCTCTTGACTCTTGCCATTTTCTTGTTCCTCTACGTTCGTGTCAGCGGTCAGTGACCGAGAAGCTTCTTGGCGACCTTGGCGTCGGCGGGAGCGAGCACCTGGTCCTGGTTCAGGCGAGCCTTGCGCTTGGCGCTCTTCACCTCGAGGTTGTGGCGCATGCCAGCCTGCTGCTTCATGATCTTGCCGGAACCGGTGACCTTGAAGCGCTTCTTGGCGCCGGAGTGGGTCTTCTGCTTGGGCATGTCTTACTTACTTTCTTCTGTCGGTCGCTCGGCCGGTGCATCGGCCGGGACCTCGTCGGACGTCGGGTGCTTCGGCGGCTTGTTGGCCGCCTTGCGAGCTTCTGCCTCGGCCTTGGCCTCGGACTTGTTCTTGTGCGGGCCGATGACCATCACCATGTTGCGGCCGTCGATGGTGGGCGTCGACTCGACGCTGCCCCACTCGGAGACGTCTTCGGCGAAGCGCTGGAGCAGGCGGACACCCTGGTCGGGACGCGACTGCTCGCGACCACGGAACAGGATCATGGCCTTGACCTTGTCGCCGCCCTGGAGGAAGCCCTCGGCGCGCTTGCGCTTCGTCTCGTAGTCGTGCTTGTCGATCTTCAGGCGGAAACGGACCTCTTTGAGGATCGTGTTCGCCTGGTTGCGACGGGCTTCTTTCGCCTTCTGCGCAGCCTCGTACTTGAACTTTCCGTGATCCATGATCTTGGCCACGGGAGGCTTCGAGTTGGGGGCCACCTCGACCAGGTCGAGCTCGGCCTCTGCGGCGAGACGCAGGGCCATGGCGATGGGAACGACGCCGATCTGCTCACCTGCGGGCCCGACGAGGCGGACCTCGGGGACGCGGATACGGTCGTTCGTACGGGGATCGCTGATGCGGAACTCCTCTGTCGTCATTTCTGCATCTGGCGGGGCCGGACGGCCTCGCCAGAGAAAGAGGAGTTTCGTGCGGGCACCGTCTGACGACGCATCACACCGCACCCTGGCTGCTCGATCACCGTCTGCCCGATGCCTCTGACGAGGAACGAGGTGGAACGGTGGTGCTGATCGAACGGGGTGCCAACAACCCGGTAACCTTGTCTAACGGTCAAGCGCGGGTGGGAGAATCTCCACTTTCGCACGGAGCAGACGCTCCGAGCCTGGACGAGTTTAGCAGAGGATCAGTTCGTGAGCCACTCCCCCGACGACGCACCCATTCCCGACGCCCGCTTCGGCGATCCGGCACCGGCCACGTCGCCCGACACCTCCCCCGCGACGGCGCGGTTCGAGGACGATCTGCACTTCGGTGACGACGCCGCCCGTGACATCGCCGACGTCAACGCGGTCGAGGTCATCAACACCGTCTGCGTCCACCTGATGAGCGCCGCCGCGGTGAAGGTCGGCCTGGCCGACGATCCGCAGCGACAGACCGACCTCGACGAGGCCCGCAAGCTCATCACCTCCCTCGCCGGACTCGTGACCGCCAGCGCACCCGAGATCGGCGACCAGCACGCCCGGGCGCTCCGCGACGGCCTGCGATCGCTGCAACTCGCCTTCCGTGAAGCGTCGGCCATCCCCGACGCGATCGGCCAGGGCCCCGGCGAGAAGTACACCGGCCCCGTCAACTGAACGGCGCGTCCCCCGTACCGCGCGTCCGGCTCCCGCACCCTGACGGACGGCTCGTCCTCAGCCCGGGACGACCTTCACCGACATGCTGTCGACCCGGTCGGCGATCACCGGATCGGCGGCCCAGGCCGCCTGCAGTCGCTGCAGCAACGCGTGCAGGGCGTCGCGGTCCAGACCCGGCGCCACGCCCAGCTGGACGACGATCTCGGGGGCACCGAGCCGGGCGTCTCGATAGCCGGGCGCGACGACCAGGCTGACCAGCGCCTCCTCGTCACGTGACGCGTCGAGGAACGCGCGCAGGACGTCTTCGTCGTGGTGGCTCGGCACCCACGGGAGGTCTTGCGCGACGGCCCAGACGGCCGGACGACGCAGACCGAACTCGGTGATCGATCCGGGGTCGACCACGATGCGGTCGGTCGACTCCGAGGCGGCCGCGAGGGCCACGCGCCGAGCCTCCACCGGCACCGGTCGGGCAGCGGGGCGCCACCGCGTCAAGGTCTCGACCGAGGTGAATGCCGGCAACACGTCCCGGCCGTCCGGACCGGAGACCGTGACGATGGAGAGCTCCTGCGTCTTGTCGACGCGGCGATCGTGGTCGTCGAGACCTTCGTCCCCCGCCACGGCGACCAGAGGCACGAGCAGGCGCGCCGGACGGAGGGCGTCGACGACGTCGCTCTCTCCGAGCCGCCCCTCGCGGAACCCGAGGAGGGCGTCGAGCAGGTCCGGGTCGGCGGACCCGTCGTCTCCGGCGTGCGCCGTGTCGTGATGGTCGAAGGTTCGCCCGGCCCACGGACGCCCGGCGCTGTCTCCGCCGGGACCGGGATCGTCGTGTGCGTGCCCCGGTCCGCCCGGCGCGGTCGTCATCAGTTCGACGCGACGTCGAGGGCTGCGCCGAGGGTGAAGGCTCCCGAGTAGAGCGCCTTGCCGACGATGGCGCCCTCGAGCCCCTGCGGCACGAGCTCACGCAGAGCCACGAGGTCGTCGAGGCTCGAGATGCCCCCCGAGGCGATCACCGGACGATCGGTGTGCTCCATCACCTGACGCAACAGGTCGACGTTGGGACCCTGGAGCGTGCCGTCCTTAGTCACGTCGGTCACGACGTAGCGCGCACAGCCGGCCTCTTCGAGCCGCGCGAGGACGGTCCAGAGATCGCCGCCCTCTTCGGTCCAACCCCGCGCCGCCAGCGTGGTGCCCCGGACGTCGAGCCCGACGGCCACCGCCTCGCCGTACTCGGCGATGACGTGGGCGGCCCATTCGGGGTTCTCGAGGGCCGCGGTGCCGAGGTTGATGCGCTTCACGCCGGTGCTCAACGCGTCCTCGAGGGACTTGTCGTCGCGGATGCCACCGCTGAGCTCGACGTTGACGCCCTTGACCTGCTTGATGACCCTCTTGATGACGGCGCGGTTGTCTCCGCGCCCGAAGGCGGCGTCGAGGTCGACCAGGTGCAGCCATTCGGCGCCCTGGCTCGCCCAGTCGTCGGCTGCCGAGACCGGGTCGCCGTAGTTCGTCTCGCTGCCGGCCTCACCCTGGGTCAGGCGCACGGCCTGACCGCCCGCCACGTCGACGGCGGGGAACAGGGTCAGGGCGGGGGTGGTGCAGAACTCGCTCATGTCGTCTCTCTCACGGCGCCGGGCACCGCAGGGTCAGGAGGCGCGATCGGGTCGGTCGCGCCGGGGTCAGAGGGTGCCGAGCCAGTTCGAGAGCAGCCGGATGCCCGGCCGGCCCGACTTCTCGGGGTGGAACTGCGTCGCCCAGAGCGGGCCGTTCTCGACGGCGGCGACGAAACGGCCGCCGTGGTCGGCCCACGTGACGTGCGGTTCGGCGAAGGGTCGGATCACGTCGAGGGACCACTCTTGTGCGGCGAACGAGTGGACGAAGTAGAACCGCTCGTCGGCCACCCCGTCGAAGAGCACGCTGCCCTCGGGAACGTCGACGGTGTTCCAGCCCATGTGCGGCAGGACGTCGGCCTTCAGTTCGTCGACCACGCCGGGCCACGCCCCGAGGCCACCGGTGCTGTTGCCGCGTTCGACGCCGCCCTCGAAGAAGACCTGCATGCCGACGCAGATGCCCATGACCGGACGCCCGCCGGCCAACCGTCGGTCGATCAGCTCACCACCGCGGACGGACTCGAGCTGGCTCATGACGGCTGCGAACGCACCGACGCCGGGGACGAAGAGGCCGTCGGCCGCCTGCACCCGGGCGCGATCGGACGTCAGCTCGACGTCGGCACCCGCCAACTCGAGGGCCTTGACGGCCGAGTGGACGTTGCCGCTGCCGTAGTCGAGGACGACGACGGAGGGACGCGCGCCGGTCACAGGGCACCCTTCGTCGACGGGATGCCACTGACGCGCGGGTCGGGCTGGACCGCCTGGCGGAGCGCCCGGGCGAACGCCTTGAACTCGGCCTCGGCGATGTGGTGCGGATCACGCCCGCCCAGCACGCGGACGTGCACGGTGATGCCGGCGTGGAAGGTGATCGCCTCGAAGACGTGGCGGACCATCGAGCCGGTGAAGTGCCCGCCGATGAGGTGGTACTCGAACCCCTCCGGCTCGCCCGTGTGGACGAGGTACGGACGCCCCGACACGTCGACGACCGCCTGCACGAGGGCCTCGTCGAGCGGGACGAGCGCGTCACCGTAGCGCGAGATGCCCGACTTGTCGCCGAGCGCCTGCTTCAGCGCGGTGCCGAACGTGATGCCGATGTCTTCGACGGTGTGGTGGACGTCGATGTGCGTGTCGCCCTTCGCGGTGACCTCGAGGTCGATCAGGGAGTGCTTCGACAACGCCGTCAGGAGGTGGTCGAAGAACGGCACCGACGAGTCGATCGTCGATCGGCCCGAACCGTCGAGGTCGAGGGCGAGGGCGATGCTGGACTCGCTCGTCTCGCGCGAGAGGGAAGCGGTACGGGCGGCGCGGGTCGTCTCGGTCACGAAGAGAGCCTAATGTCGCGGAGCGCCTCGAGGAACGCGGTGGTCTCGGCCTCGGTGCCCGCACTGACCCTCAGGTGGTTCGGGATGCCCAGGTTGCGGACGATGACGCCCCGCTCGAGCAGGCGCTCGAAGACGTCGGTCGGATCGTCGACCCCGCCGAAGAGGACGAAGTTCGACCAGGTGGGCCACGGCTCGTACCCGAGCTCGGTCAACTCGTGCACGATGCGATCACGCTGGGCCTTGATGTCGTCGACCATGGCGAGCATCTCGCTGGCGTGCGAGAGCGCTGCGACGGCCGCCGCCTGCGTCAGGGACGAGAGGTGGTACGGGAGGCGCACCAGACGCAGCGCGTCGGCCACGGCCGGGTGCGCGGCCAGGTAGCCGACCCGGGCACCGGCGAACGCGAACGCCTTGCTCATCGTGCGGGACACGACCAGACGTTCGCGGCCGGCCAGGAGGGTCAGTGCCGTCGGCTGGTCGGCCGGCATGAACTCGGCGTAGGCCTCGTCGACGAAGACGATGCCGTCCGTCGCGTCGTAGGCAGCCTCGATCGTGGCGAGATCGAGAGGGGTGCCCGTGGGGTTGTTCGGTCCGCAGAAGAAGACGATGTCGGGACGGGTGCGCTCGATCTCGGAGATCGCGGTCTCGGGCGAGATGCGGAACCCCTCGTCACGACGACCCTCGATCCACCGGCTGCCGGTGCCCGTGGCGATGATCGAGTGCATCGAATACGTGGGGGGGAACCCCAGGACGGAGCGGCCCGGGCCTCCGAAGGCCTGGAGGAGCTGCTGGATGACCTCGTTGGAGCCGTTCGCCGCCCAGATGTTGTCGCGGGTCAGATCGTGCCCGAGGTAGGCCGCCAGCGAATCGCGCAGCGTCGTGAACTCACGATCGGGGTACCTGTTGACGTCGAGGACCGCCCGGGCCACCGACTCGACGATGTCGCGAGCGACGTCCTCGGGGATGGGATGCGTGTTCTCGTTGACGTTGAGAGCGACCGGGACCTTTTTCTGGGGAGCGCCGTAGGGCGTCAGCCCCCGGAGGTCGTCACGGATGGGCAGGTCGTCGAGACTGAAGGACACCCCACCATCGTACGGGCGGGCCGACGGTGTGTCGGGTCGGTCGCCACCGAACGAACACGATGTCAGTGGGCCGGGCCACCCACCTCGTCGGCGACGGCAGTTCAGCGAGCGTACTGAGCGGGGACGGCGAGGCTCTGCCCGGCGGAGACCTCGGCGCTCGGCAGGTTGTTGAGCGAGACGAGGTCGGCGATGACGTCGCGAGGATCGGCGTCGGGGTCGATCTCGGACGCGACCTGCCAGAGCGTCTCGCCACCGTCGACGGTCACGTGCTGGAAGTCCGCGCGACCCGTCGTGTCGGACGCGACGGCGCCGCCACCGTTGAGGACGAGCGCACCCGCCACGACGACGAGCGGGACCGCGACGAGCGCGGCGACGACCGCGCGGCCCCGCCGGGTGATGCGCAGACGCGTGCGCACGACTCGGGTCGAGTCGACGGGGGACGCAACTGCTGATGCTGAGGTGACGCTCATGAGGTGGTCCTTTCACCGTGGAAGACAGGGGACGAGTTCGTGCCCGGCACTCGGCCGGGAATGCCGGGCACGAAGACGTGTTCCGAACATACATTCGATTGCCGAGGCTTTCAACCCCCGCGACGGGTATCGCAGGACGGAATCGCTGTGGATCGGGAAGCGATAACGCGACACACTCGAACATGTGTTTTGTCGACACCGCCCGATCGGATACGGTTTCGATCGGTGGTAGGAGTCAAACAGGGACCACCGACATCGACGGCAGGAGACCCATGAGCGACCCGAAGCGCACCCCGCAGGCGGCCACCGACGCCCCCCGTCAGCTCGATCCGGGCGTCCTCCCCCGCAAGGAGTTGACGGCGAAGCAGGCGTCGATCCTCGCCGCGATCACCGAGAGCATCGGACACCGCGGCTATCCCCCGAGCATGCGCGAGATCGGCGACGCCGTCGGCCTCAAGTCCCTGTCGAGCGTCACGCACCAGCTGAACCAGCTCGAACTCGCCGGCAAGATCCGCCGTGACCCGAACCGACCCCGAGCCCTCGAGGTCCTCGTGGACGCGACGGCGCCGGCGGTCGCCCCGGCCACCGTCTTCACGACGAGTGACGACGGCGACACGGCTCACGTCCCCATGGTCGGACGGATCGCCGCCGGCATCCCCATCACGGCCGAGCAGCAGATCGAGGACGTGATGCCCCTGCCGCGTCAACTCGTCGGCAAGGGCGAACTGTTCATGTTGCGGGTGGTCGGCGACTCGATGATCGACGCGGCCATCTGCGACGGGGACTGGGTCGTCGTGCGGCAGCAGCAGGACGCCGAGAACGGCGACATCGTCGCGGCCATGCTCGACGACGAAGCGACCGTCAAGGTGTTCCGCCAGCGAGACGGCCACACCTGGCTGCTTCCCCGGAACAGCGCGTTCGAACCAATCGTCGGCGACCATGCGCAGATCGTCGGCAAGGTCGTCGCCGTGTTGCGCTCCGTCTGATCTCTTCTCGACGGTGGCGACCCGCCCCGCGAACGACGAAGCGCCGACCACCACAGGTGGTCGGCGCTTCGTCGTTCGAGGACGTGCGGCTCGGCGTCAGCGCCCCACGCCCACGGGAGCCACGTAGGGCGTGAGCCCGGCGACGTCACTCGGGTAGACACGCGCGTGGACGCGGGTGCCCTCTTCTTCGTAGTCCGTGCTGACGATGCGGCCCGAGTCGTGGAGGTGGGAGACGACGTCGCCGCGGTCGTACGGCACCAACAGGTCGAGCTCGATCTCGGGTTCGGGCAGGACGGCTGCGATGCGGGCCAGCAGCTCGTCGATGCCCTCACCCGTCCGTGCCGAGACGAAGACCGCCGTCGGCTCGAGCCCGAGCAGGACGAGACGCTGGTCGTCGTCGACGAGGTCGCTCTTGTTGTAGACGACGATCTCGGCGATGTCACGACCGTCGACCTCGGCGATGACGTCACGGACGGTGGCGAGCTGGGCGGCGGGGTCGGGGTGCGACCCGTCGACGACGTGCACGATGACGTCGGACGCCTCGACCTCCTCGAGCGTCGATCGGAATGCCTCGACCAGCTGGTGAGGGAGGTTCCGCACGAATCCGACGGTTGTCCGCGTACGTGAAGGGACGACCGTCGGCCGTCACGCTCTTGCGGACCGTCGCGTCCAGGGTCGCGAACAGCGCGTTCTCGACGAGGACGCCCGCGCTCGTCAACCGGTTCAGGAGGCTGGACTTCCCGGCGTTCGTGTATCCGGCGATGGCGACGGTGGGCACCTCGTTGCGGTCACGGTTGGCCCGCTTGGCGTCGCGGGCAGGCTTCATCTCTTTGATCTGCTTGCGGAGCCGGGCCATGCGGGTGTGGATGCGGCGCCGGTCGAGCTCGATCTTGGTCTCACCGGGCCCGCGGCTGCCCATTCCGGCACCCGCGCCTCCGACTTGTCCACCGGCCTGGCGGGACATCGACTCGCCCCAACCGCGGAGACGGGGCAGGAGGTACTCGAGTTGGGCCAGTTCGACCTGCGCCTTGCCCTCCCGGCTCTTGGCGTGCTGGCTGAAGATGTCGAGGATGACGGCCGTGCGGTCGATCACCTTGACCTTGACCACGTCCTCGAGGGCCCGTCGCTGGCTGGGGGCCAGCTCGGTGTCGGCGATGACGGTGTCGGCGCCGAGGGCCGCGACCGTTCCGCGCAGTTCTTCGGCCTTGCCCTTGCCCAGGTAGGTGCTCGGGTCCGGGTTCGGCCGTCGCTGCAGCAGTCCGTCGAGCACGACCGCCCCCGCCGTCTCGGCCAGGGCAGCGAGCTCGCGGAGGGAGTTCTCGGCATCCGCCATCGACCCCTGCGAGTAGACGCCGATCAGGACGACGTTCTCGAGGCGCAACTGGCGGTACTCGACCTCGGTGACGTCCTGCAGTTCGGTCGACAGGCCCGCCACGCGGCGGAGGGCCTGGCGGTCGTCGCGCTCGGACTGATCGCCGTCGGAGTCGCCGTCGTGGTGCAACGAGCGGGTCTGGATGGCCTGAGCCGGCGAGAAGACGGTGTAGCCGGATGCCCTCTGGGCCGCACGATCGAGCACGCGCGCGACGACGTCGTCGGGCTGGTCGTTCCGCTCCGGATCGAGCGGGGTCGTGGTGTGGTCTGTCATCGGGGTGATACTAACCCTTTCGGTGTGCGGAGAGCAGGGAGCGAGGCCCTGCCCGATGTTCGGTAGGTTGGCGACCATGGCCAGCGAGCACTACTTCTCCCCCCAGCCCGGCAGCGCGGCCAAGCCCCGGACGATCGAGGTCGTCCTCGCGGGCCGGGAGCTGACCCTGACCACGGCTGCCGGCGTCTTCAGCCCCGGCCGCGTCGACCCGGGCACCTCGGTCCTGCTGGGGGGCACGCCGACGCCGCCGAGGGCGGGCCATCTGTTGGACGTCGGGTGCGGGTGGGGCCCCATCACACTGAGCCTCGCGTTGTCGTCACCCGACGCGACGGTCTGGGCCGTCGACGTGAACGAGAGAGTGCTCGACCTCGTGCGCGAGAACGCGCGGTCGGTCGGCCTCGAGAACGTCAACGCCGTGACCCCCGACGGTGTTCCCGACGATCTGCGCTTCGCGACGATCTGGTCGAACCCGCCGATCCGGGTCGGCAAGGCCGAGCTGCACTCCCTGCTCGAACGGTGGCTCCCCCGCCTCGACGCGGGGTCGGACGCGTGGCTGGTCGTGCAGAAGAACCTGGGGGCCGACTCCCTGCAGCGCTGGATGAACGAGACCATGACCGGCGTCGTGGACGTGACCCGCGCCTCCACCAGCAAGGGATACCGGATACTGCGCGCCGAGCGACTCACCGACGCCGACTGATCGGACTTCTCGCCGAGGTCTGGACGCCGCCCCCGGCGCGGCTCAGAGCTCGAGCGCGCCGGTGAAGACCAGTTCGGCCGGCCCACTGAGCGAGACGTGCTCACCATCGGCGTGATGACTCACCGACACGCCCACGACGCCGCCGGGGACCTCGACCAACCAGGCCTCGGGTGCCGAGGCTCCTGCCCAGTACCGCGTCGCCAGGGCGGCCGCTGCCGCACCGGTGCCGCACGACAGGGTCTCGCCGCTGCCCCGCTCGTGGACACGCATGCGGATGCGACCCAGCCCGTCGACCACGAGCGGGTCCGCCGGGACCACGAACTCGACGTTCGCCCCGTCGGCCGGGGCCGGGTCGACGATCGGCACGTAGGTCAGGTCGAGACCGTCCAGTTCGTCGTCGCCGGCGAGTGCCACCACCACGTGGGGGTTGCCCACCGAGATCGGCAGGCCGGGACGCGCCGCGTGCAGCTCGCGCGCCCGCACGACCGGATCGTCGTCGCCGAGCCTCCACGGCCCCAGGTCGACGCGGAAGCCCGTGCCGTCACGACGCACCTCACGCGCGCCGGCCCGTGTGCCGACGACGAGCACGTCGTCCTCGCCCAGCTGCACCAGCCCCCGCTCGAGGAGGTAGCGCGCGAAGACACGGATGCCGTTGCCGCACATCTCGGCCGGGCTGCCGTCGGCGTTGTGGTAGTCCATGAACCACTCGGCGCGGGGCTCGGTCTCGAGCAGGCCCGCCTCGGTGGACAACGCCGCCGTGCGGACCGCACGGATGACCCCGTCCCCGCCCACCCCGAACCTCCGGTCCGCCAGGGCCCGGATCATGGCAGGGCTCAGGTCGGTGCCCGCATCGGGATCGGTGAACAAGACGAAGTCGTTGCCCGTGCCGTGCCCCTTGGTGAACTGCAGCGTGGTGGTCACCCCAGGATTCTAGCCACGGCCCGGTCGACCGCCTGGGCGTCGCCCGAGCGGGACCACTCGACGTCGTCGTACCGGCGGAACCAGCTCGCCTGGCGGCGGGCGTAGCGACGGGTGAGGGCTGCCGTGGCATCGATGGCGTCCCCCTCGCCGAGCTCACCCCGGATCTGGGCGACGGCCTGCGCGTAACCGATCGCCCGGCTCGCCGTGACCCCTCGCTCGAGCCCGAGGGGAAGCAGACCCCGCACCTCGTCGACGAGGCCGTCTCGCCACATCTGGTCGACGCGTCGGTCGAGACGTTCGACGAGCACGGGGCGCTCCTCGGCCACGCCGAAGACGATCGACGGCCGCCACGGTGACGACTTCTCGGGCAGCGTTCCCGAGAGGGGACGGCCGGTGAGGTCCCCGACCTCGAGCGCCCGGACGAGACGTCGGGCGTTGGAGGGCCCGATCGACGTGGCGGACGCCGGATCGCGCTCTCTCAACAAGTCGTACAGCGCCCCTGGCCCCTGCTCGTGGGCGATCGCCTCGTAGCGACTCCGGATCGCAGGGTCGGTGCCGGGGAACCGGAAGTCGAACAACACGCTCGAGACGTAGAGCCCGGACCCACCGACGAGGACCGGCACCGCCCCGCGCGCGACGATGCCGTCGATGAGGTCCCTGGCTTCGCGTTGATACCATTCGACGCTCGCCTCGTCGGTGACGTCGAGGACGTCGAGGAGATGATGCGCGAAGCCTCGCCGTTCGGCGACCGGCAGTTTGGCCGTGCCGACGTCCATGCCCCGGTAGAGCTGCATGGCGTCCGCGTTGACGATCTCGACCGCCTCGCCCCGGGCGGACAGTGCCTCGGCGAGGTCCAGCGAGAAGGCGGACTTCCCCGTGCCGGTCGCCCCGACGATCGCGACCAGCACGTCAGCGGAGGTCGTCGGTCGTGCTGTAGATCGGCGTCGTCGCCACCCGCAGCGTGGGCAGACCGAGGCTCACCCTCGCCGGCCGAGCCGAGGAGGGGCGGGTCGCGTCACCCCCGGACGGCACCCCGCACGAGGCGGCCTGCGCGGCGTCCCAGGCATCGCCCGCCCGCGTGCGACGGACCTCGTAGAGGGATTCGGGACCCTCGACCGCATCGGCGAGCAGGTAGAACGGCGCGGCGTCGGTGATCCTCACGCTGACGACGTCGCCGGGTCGTGGAACGGCAGCACCCGTCGGCACCTCGAAGTGGACGAGACGGCTGTCTTCGGCGCGACCCGAGAGACGGTGGGTGGAGGCGTCCTTCCGCCCCTCGCCGGTGGCCACGAGGACCTCGACGGGACGCCCGACCTGGCGACGGTTCTCTTCGGCCGAGATGCGGTCCTGAACCGCCGTCAACCGCTCGAACCGTTCTTGGACGACGGCCTTCGGGATCTGGTCGGCCATCTCGCCCGCGGGCGTCCCGGGGCGCACCGAGTACTGGAACGTGAACGCCGAGGCGAACCGGGATCGTTCGACGACCCGGAGGGTCTCGGCGAAGTCGTCCTCGGTCTCGCCGGGGAACCCGACGATGATGTCGGTGCTGATCGCGGCGTCGGGCATGGCCGCGCGCACACGATCGATGATGCCGAGGAACTTCTCGCTGCGGTAGCTGCGTCGCATGGCCCGCAACACCCGGTCGGACCCCGATTGCAGGGGCATGTGCAACTGGGGCATCACAGCGGGCGTCTCGGCCATGGCGGCGATGACGTCGTCGGTGAAGGACGCCGGGTGCGGGCTGGTGAAGCGCACCCGCTCGAGCCCGGGGATCGCGCCGACGGCCCGCAGCAACTTGCCGAAGGCGAGTCGATCGCCGAACTCGACACCGTACGAGTTCACGTTCTGCCCGAGCAGCGTCACCTCGACGGCCCCGTCGTCGACGAGCGCCCCGACCTCGGCGAGGATGTCGCCGGGGCGGCGGTCCTTCTCCTTGCCTCGGAGCGAAGGGACGATGCAGAAGGTGCAGGTGTTGTTGCAGCCGACCGAGATCGAGACCCAGCCGCTGTACGTGGACTCGCGCTTGGTCGGCAAGGTCGAAGGGAAGACGTCGAGCGCTTCGAGGATCTCGAGCTGGGCCTCGTCGTTGTGCCGCGCGCGTTCGAGCAGCGTGGGCAGGGCACCCATGTTGTGCGTACCGAAGACGACGTCGACCCACGGCGCCCTGTCGAGGATGACGTCCTTGTCTTTCTGGGCCAGGCACCCGCCGACGGCGATCTGCATGCCTTCGTGCTTCTTCTTCAGGCCGGCGAGGGTCCCCAGGGTCCCGTAGAGCTTCTTGTCGGCGTTCTCGCGTACTGCGCAGGTGTTGATGACGACGATGTCGGCCTCGGCTCCGTCGGCGGCCACGTAGCCGGCCGCCTCGAGTGAACCACTCAACCGCTCCGAATCGTGCACGTTCATCTGGCACCCGAAGGTACGGACCTCGTACGTGCGGGCCGGGCCGTCGACGGGCGAGGGGATGCTGGTGGTGGCGACCGTCGTCATGGTGACTCAGTGTAGATCGCCGCCACCCCCGAGCCGATCACTCGAAGCGGACGCCGCCACGACCGCTGCCACCCCGAGGCAGGGCCTTCTCGATGGCACGACGCACGACCTCGGACCGGTACCCGCGGCGCATCAGGTACCCGTTGAGACGACGCTCCGCCGTCTCGCGGTCGAGCCCGCGCAACGAACCGGCCCGTTTGCGAGCCCATTCGTCGGCACGTTCTTGCTCTTCGTCGTCGTCCGTGTCGGACAGCGCCTCGTCGATGATCGACGGATCGATTCCACGGGCGCGGAGTTCGGACGTGACGGCCCCGCGGCCCAGCCCCTTGCGCTCTTGCTTCGACCGGACCAGGGTCGCGGCCAGTTCGCTGTCGTCGAGCAGGCCCACCCGCTCGAGCCGAGCGATCTCGTCGGCGACGACCGATTCATCGAGGTCACGCGAGAGAAGCAGCTTCTCCATCTCGTGAGAGGACACACCACGGCGCGAGAGGGCGTGCAGGCTGACGTTCTCCGCCCGTCGCTTCTGCGCTTCGAGGTCCTCCGGCCCGTCATCGGGCTGATCGTCGAACCCGGTGGCCTTGGGCCGACCGGCCGCGCCCGCCCGAGAACCTCGCGCGGACGGGTGGTCGGCCTCCGAGGCCAGCGGGGACGCGTCGCCGACCCAGTGGGCGCTGATGGCCGTCAGGCCGGCTTCGAAATCGTGGGACGGAGCGTCCGAAGCCGCTGGAGCGACCCTCTCGCCGGACGTCGACGATCCGGTTGCAACACCGAAGAGGGGCGTGACCGGCGCGAGCCGCCCGCTGTCGACGCCGTCGACAGCGGGACCCGCCCCCGTGGCGTCGTCGTCGCGCGTGGTCATGCGCCCTTGCGAGCGGCGATCTTGGCCTCGATCGACTCGACGGGCGCTTCGACGGGCTTGGCACCACCGACTCCGAGCTTGGCGAGGATCTTCTGCTCGATCTCTTGAGCGATGGCGGCGTTCTTGATGAGGAAGTTGCGCGAGTTCTCTTTACCCTGACCGAGCTGGTCGCCTTCGTACGTGTACCAGGCACCCGACTTGCGGACGATGCCGTGCTCGACACCGAAGTCGATGAGGCTGCCCTCGCGCGAGATGCCTACACCGTAGAGGATGTCGAACTCGGCCTGCTTGAAGGGCGGAGCCATCTTGTTCTTGACGACCTTGACGCGGGTGCGGTTGCCGACCGCGTCGGTACCGTCCTTCAACGTCTCGATGCGGCGGATGTCGAGACGTACGGACGCGTAGAACTTGAGCGCCTTTCCGCCGGCCGTCGTCTCGGGGCTGCCGAAGAAGACACCGATCTTCTCGCGCAGCTGGTTGATGAAGATCATCGTGGTGCCGGTCTGGCTGAGCCCACCGGTCAACTTGCGCAATGCCTGTGACATGAGTCGAGCCTGCAGACCGACGTGCGAGTCGCCCATCTCACCCTCGATCTCGGCACGCGGCACGAGCGCGGCGACCGAGTCGATGACGACGAGGTCGATCGACCCCGAACGGACGAGCATGTCGGCGATCTCGAGAGCCTGCTCACCCGTGTCGGGCTGCGAGACCAGCAGCGCGTCGATGTCGACGCCGAGCTTCTTGGCGTACTCGGGGTCGAGAGCGTGCTCGGCGTCGATGAACGCAGCGATGCCGCCGTTGCGTTGGGCATTCGCGATGGCGTGCAGGGTCAGGGTCGTCTTACCGGACGACTCGGGACCGTAGATCTCGACGATGCGGCCACGAGGGATGCCACCGATGCCGAGAGCGACGTCGAGGGCGATCGAGCCGGTGGGGATCACCGCCACGGGAGCACGCTCGTCGCTGCCGAGGCGCATGACGGCGCCCTTGCCGAACTGGCGGTCGATCTGGGCGAGAGCCGTCTCGAGTGCTTTCTCGCGGTTTTCAACTGAGGGCATGTCGTTCTCCTTCGTGGTGGTCGTCCGTGCGCCTGTAGGCTGTCGCGTCGACGCCGACCGGTAGTGCAAGGTCGTCGTCGCTACGACAAGGCTGGTGTCGCCGGCATGTGCCGGTGACGCGGGACGTCGATGCGAGAAACGCTACGGGCCACCTCCGACATCGCAGTGGCGGTGGGGGCCCGACGTACAGAACTCGCTCGTCCACGTCCTTGTGGAGGACGCTACCACCCGTCCGAACAGGTGTTCGACCCATCGGCCTCGGCGTGTCGAACACACGCCCGACCGGACTGCGCCTCAGTCCGTCGGTTCGGGCAACCCCACACCGTGGCGACGGCCCATGGGGACGCCCTCGGCGTCGCAGAGGGCGAGCCACACGTCGCGGGGTGACTCGCCCTGCGCGATCGCCTGGTCGGCGGTCCTGTCACCGAGCGACTGGATCACGAGATCCCGGGTGACCACCCGACCGTAGGCTTCTCCGAACTCGTCCTCGACGGCCCGGGCGAACTCGCTCTTGCGCATCAGACGAGGGTACCCCGGACGACGAACGCCCCCGGCGGGAGCCGGGGGCGTTCGTGGCGACGAAGGACGGTCAGCGGACCGCGAGGTCGGAGTCGAACTCGGCGACGAGGTCGTCCGGAAGCGTGTCGGGGATCCGGTTCAGCCCCTCGATGACGGCCATGCGGTCACCGACCTCGCGCATGATGACCGAGATGGGCGTCTCGAGGGCGTCCGCGACGGACGCGAGGATCTCGGAACTCGCTTCTTTCTGACCCCGCTCGACCTCGCTGAGGTAACCGAGGGCGACGCTGGCCTTGCTCGCGACCTGACGGAGCGTGCGACCCTTCTGCAGACGGAAGTCGCGAAGGACGTCGCCGATTTCTTGACGTACCAGGACCATGGGACCCTCCTTCGGGGACGACCCATCTGCCGGGATGGTTGCAGATGGGGGACGGCGGGTGGTGCTCGGACCGACTGACCACGACTGTAGCCATCGGGGACTGTGCACCTGTTGTGAACTCGAGAGATGTAACGAGACCGAAACGCCGGCTATTCCCTCGTCTCGACCAGCCATCGATCGAGTGCTGCGAGGGATTCGGAGACGGTGGCGTTTCGGATGGCCTGCCGGTCGCCCGCGAGCGAGAGCTCGGCGACGCGGACGTCACCGGGCACCGCCAGACCGACGAAGACCGTTCCGGGTGCGTGACCGCCCTGGGGGTCGGGACCGGCGACGCCGGTGGTCGCGAGACCGATGTCGGCCGGGTGACCGCCTGCGGCCAACCGATCCCGAACCCCGACGGCCATGGACGCGGCGACGTCGGGATGCACGGGTCCGTGTCGCGCGAGCAGTCCTGGATCGACTCCGAGGAGCGTGTGCTTGAGCTCTGTCTGGTAAGCGACCACCCCGCCCAGGACGACGGCCGAGGCTCCGGGCACGGACACGAGTTCGGCGACCAGGGCACCGCCGGTGAGGGACTCGGCTACGGCGACCGTCAGCCCCCTGCTCGTCAACTCGGCCACGAGGTCGGCAGCCACGGTCATGCGGCGGTCCGTCCGTGCTTCATCGCCACGCGCAGGTAGTCCGCCCCGGAGACGAGGGTGGCGACCGTGGCCGCCGTCATGAGCACGCCGTTGACCCAGTGCATGCCTTCTCCGACGACGTTCCAGAGGGGGAAGAGCGCCAGCGTCACCGCGACGGCTTGCAGCACGGTCTTGACCTTGCCGCCGCGGGAGGCCGGGATCACCCGGTCCCGCAGGACGGCGAAGCGGTAGACGGTGATGCCGACCTCGCGGACGAGGATGAGGGCGGTGACCCACCACGGCAGCTCACCGAGGATGGTGAGCGAGACGAGTGCGCCACCGATCAACACCTTGTCGGCGATCGGATCGACGATCTTGCCGAAGTCGGTCACGAGGTCGAGGCCACGGGCCAGCATGCCGTCGAGGCTGTCGGTGAGGATCGCGACGACGAACAGGGCAGCGGCCCAGACGCGGAGTGAGCCGTCGGCCCCGTCGTCGATCAGCAACCAGGCGATGAACAGCGGCGCCATGAGTATGCGCACGACGGTGATCACGTTCGCGATGTTGCCGGTGCTGGCGGGCCCGGGCCCTCTCGAGGCCACCCGCCCTCGGAACGAGAAGGCCGAGCGTGGTGCCGTCGGGCGGGAGGCGTCGTCGTGGCTCATGGTCTACTCCCTGCCGGTCAGGTGCCAGGCGTCTTCGCTGCCGGCGTCGTCGTCCTCGGTGTACCCACGGGTCATGGCCTCGACCGGATCGCCGTCGTAGTCACCGGCGTCGGCGCGCGCGGCGGAAGAGGACCCCGAGGAGGCGCGGCCGGCGCCGGCGTCGGAGGCCGCGTCGCCCCCGCGCAGCTTCGCGAGCACACCGGGGAGCTGCTCGGTGGTGACGAGCACGTCGCGAGCCTTCGACCCTTCGGACGGACCGACGATGTCTCGCGACTCCATGAGGTCCATCAAGCGGCCGGCCTTGGCGAACCCGACGCGCAGCTTGCGCTGGAGCATCGACGTCGAACCGAACTGCGTGCTGACCACGAGCTCGGCAGCCGCGAGGAGCAACTCGAGGTCGTCGCCGATGTCACCGTCGATCTCGCGCTTCTCGACCACCGCGGCGACGTCGGGGCGGTAGTCGGGTCGCGCCTGGCGGGTGACGTGGGCCACGACCTGGGCGATCTCGTTCTCTTGCACCCAGGCGCCCTGGACGCGCATGGCCTTGGAAGCACCCATGGGGAGGAACAGCCCGTCGCCCTGACCGATGAGCTTGTCGGCCCCGGGCTGGTCGAGGATCACCCGCGAGTCGGTGACGCTCGAGACGGCGAACGCGAAGCGCGAGGGGACGTTCGCCTTGATGAGTCCGGTCACGACGTCGACCGAGGGGCGTTGCGTCGCGAGAACGAGGTGGATTCCGGACGCACGGGCCAGCTGGGTGATGCGGACGATGCTGTCCTCGACGTCGCGCGGAGCCACCATCATGAGGTCGGCCAACTCGTCGACGACCACGAGGAGGTAGGGGTACGGCTTGAGCTTGCGCTGACTGCCGACGGGGAGGACGATCTCGCCACCGACGACGGCACGGTTGAAGTCGTCGATGTGCCGGAAGCCGAAGCTGGCGAGGTCGTCGTACCTCATGTCCATCTCTTTGACGACCCATTGCAAGGCCTCGGCGGCCTTCTTGGGGTTCGTGATGATGGGCGTGATCAGGTGCGGCACACCGGCGTAGATCGAGAGCTCGACCCGCTTGGGGTCGATCAGCACCATGCGGACGTCGGTCGGCTTGGCGCGCATCAACAACGAGGTGATCATCGAGTTGATGAAGCTGGACTTGCCCGACCCGGTGGCGCCGGCCACGAGCAGGTGCGGCATCTTGGCCAGGTTGGCCACGACGTAGCCGCCCTCGACGTCCTTGCCGACGCCGATCGTGAGCGGGTGGACGCTCTTGCTCGCCGTTGAGGACCGCAGGACGTCGCCGAGGGCGACGATCTCTTTGTCGGTGTTGGGGATCTCGACGCCGATCGCACTCTTGCCGGGGATCGGCGACAGGATGCGGACCTCGTTGGAGGCCACCGCGTAGGCGAGGTTCTTGGTCAGGGCGGTGACCCGCTCGACCTTGACGCCGGGACCGAGTTCGATCTCGTACCGCGTGACGGTCGGACCGCGCTTGAGGCCGGTCACCTTGGCGTCGACGTTGAACTGGTCGAGCACCTGGCTGATGGCGGCCACGATCGCGTCGTTCGCCTCGCTGCGGGCCTTCGCGGGCTCGCCGACCGACAGGCTCGAGGCGGCGGGGAGGCGATACGGGGCGCTCTCGGCACCGTCGTCGACCTCGTCGAGAGAGGGCGGTGCCGCCTCGTCGGGGTCGACCGCCAGGAAGTCGGCCGCTGCGTCGCTCTCGCCGACGGGCTCGGCCGGGACGACCGGGACGACCGGGAGCACCGTGGTCGACGCGGTGGGCTGAACGGACGGGACGTCGAACCCCTGGGCACGGACGGCGTCCTCTGCCCGATCGAGGTCGCCGAGGAGGTCGGCGGAGAAGACGTCGGTCGGAGCCGTCGTCGGCGCGGCGGAGCCTGCCGCACCCGCCGCGGCGGCGCTGCCCGCGTCGTCCACGCTCGGCTCGAAGACGGGCTTCTTCCGTCGACGTCGTCCTGACGGCTCGGTGGCGGACGACTCGTCCGCCTTCACGAGTGGGGTGTCGTATGCGGGGTCGTCCTCGCGCTGGTCCTTGTTCCGCCGCCACCAGGGCAACGACTCGGACTCTGCCAGGTCGACGAGGTCGGGATCGGCGTCGGCCCCGTCCGCAGCCGAGGTCGTCTCGCCGAAGAGGTAGGAGTAGAGCTCGCCCAGACGGCGGTGGATGCGGTTCGGCGGCGTCTTGGTGATGATGAGCAGCGAGAACGCCAGGAGGATCACGACGAGAGGGACCGCGACCCACTCGGTGGCGAGAGCGACGAGCCAGGACGCCACGACCCAACCCAGCACGCCGCCACCGGTGGCGAGGGCCCGGAGCCCGGCCGCGGCCTCGGGTTGCCCTCCGAAGATGTGGCACAGAGCGCTGATCGAGACGATGGACAGGCCCAGTCCGATGCCGATGCGGGTGTTGTCGTGGACGGACGCCGGGTGCCGGAAGAGCCAGCCCGCGAAAAGGATCATGATGACCGGCAGGGCGTAGGCCACCCGCCCCACGAGCCCGCCGAAGGTGTAGGCGTCGAAGCCGACTGCGAGGGGGCTGGTCGGGTTGAGCCACTCGACGACAGCCCCGGCGATCGCGAGCAGCACGAGCAGGAACGGCACGCCGTCTCGCCGCTCGTCTTTCGCCAGGGACTCCTTGCCCAGGAGCCGGAACGCGCCCCCGGTCAGGTGCGCGAGCCCCATCCACGCCGTCACCAACGGCCCTGGACCGTCCGGGACCGGGTCGGGCTGACGGGACGCGGGCAGCTTCTTGGTCGCCTTCGTGACGCCGGAGGTCTGCGACGCTCGCGACGACGAGCGAGCGCGCGCGGTCGACTTGGTGGGCGTGGCCATGGGCTCCAAGGTACCTCTCGGCACCGACAGCGGCCGGAGGTGCTCCGGTGTGTGTCAGTAGCGGATGGCGTCGATCACCTTGACGCGGATCGCCACGAGAGCAGGCAGGAGACCGGCCACCGCTCCGATCGCCGTGGCCGACGCCAGACCGATCAGGGCCGCCTCGACCGGGAACGGCGGGAGATCGCTGACGGCGCCCTGCGCGATGAAGCCCTGGACCGTCGGGTTCTCGACGACCAGGACGGCCACCATCACGCCGACGGCTCCCGCGACGACCGTGCCGACGACGCTCTCGAGCATGACCGAGAAGAAGACCCGAGGAGCCGTGGCCCCGAAGGACCGGCGCACGCCGATCTCGCGGATGCGCTGACGGACGGTCACGAGCGCGATGTTGACGAGGCCGAGACCGCCCAGCAACAACACGAGCACACCGACCCCGGTGATGATCAGCTTGATGGGACCGAAGGGGTCGGCGTCGCCGCCTGCGGCGTAGTCCTGTCGCGACACGTCGACCTGCACGTCGTCGCCGAGGCTGGCCCCCATGTCGGACGCCACCTGAGCGCTCAGGGCATCGCTGGTCTCGGGCGGCAGCCACATCTCGTACTGCGGGGTCTCGGCGCCGTAGCTCGCCAGGGCGAGGTCGTGGTCGGTGATCGGCAGAAGGTACATCTGCGGACCGTCGTACTCGGTCGCGGCCGAGACTCCGGTGACGACGAGCGTCGCCGAATCCGCCCCTCGGACCAGCAGGGTCGGATGCGACGACAACGGTGGGGAGCCGAGCTGCCGCCAGAGCACCTCGTTGACGATGACGGGCGGCGCGAGACGTGACGCGTCCCCGTCGGTGAACCACGCCCCCTCCGTCATGACGACCCGGTGCATCTCGCCGTAGGGGACGTCGACCGTGACGGCCCCGACCTCGGTCACCCCGTCGGGCAGCTGGACGGCTCGATTGCCGTACACGACGCGGCTGGTCTGCTCGATGCCGTAGCGTGCCGTCGTCGTGGCGAAGGCGTCCGCGATCGCCTCGGTGCTCGGCGACGTGGCGCCGTTGGAATAGGCGTTGACGTAGTAGTTCGCGGGACGGCCACCGAACCGCTCCGCGTTCTCGCGGGAGGACTGCTCGGCGAGCCCGCCGAGGGCGACCACGCCGGTCAGGGCCGCGACGGCGACTGCGACCCCGATCAGGCTGAGCAGCACGCGGAGCTTGTTGACGCGCAGTTCGGCCCAGGCCTCGGCGAAAGCCCCCACCACGTCGGCCACCACACGCCTCACGCGTCGACCTCGTCCCGCAGGGACGACGTCGACGCGGGAGACGACGACGTCGGCGTCGGTGTTCCGAGAGCTCCGTCGACCGACGCCGAGAGGACACCGGTGTCGAGCTGGTAGTGCCTCGAGGCCCGGGCGGCGACGGCGAGGTCGTGGGTGATGGTGACCAGGGCGGCCTCGTTCTCGGTCGCGATGCCGTCGAGCAGCGTCATCACCCCGGCGCCCGTCTCGACGTCGAGGGCACCGGTGGGTTCGTCGGCGAGGATGACGCGCGGCCGTCGCACGAGCGACCGGGCGATCGCCACGCGCTGTTGTTCGCCACCCGACAGGCGATGGGGCATGGAGTCGGCCCGGTGACCGAGACCCACGCGCTCGAGCATCTCGCCCGCGATGGACCGGCGACGCCAGAACTCGGAACCCGACGAGTAGAGCAGGGGGGTCATGACGTTCTCGAGGGCCGAGCGCCCCTGGAGCAGGTTGAACTGCTGGAAGATGAACCCGACCTGGGCACCCCTCAGCCGGTCGCGCCGTCCGCGCCGGATCGAGCGTACGTCGACGTCGTCGAACCAGTGCGTCCCCGTGGTGGGCTCGTCGATGAGCCCGAGGATGTTGAGCAGCGTGGACTTGCCCGACCCCGAACGACCCACGATGCTCACGTGCTCGCCGGCGTCGACCTCGAGGTCGACGCCGGTCAGGATGTCCAGCGTCCGGTCGTCGGAGAGGGGCACCGTCTTGGTGACCGCCTCGAGCCTGATCAGCGCCATCAGCCGCAGAGGTCCGCGCCCGTGGCCGGGTCGACGCAGTCGCCCTGTGGTGCGGCGGCGGCACCCGGGACGAACTCGAGCACCTGGTCGCCCTCGGCGAGGCCACCCGTGACCTCGACGATCGTGCCGTCGTTGATGCCGAGCGTGATGTCGCGCTCCTCGGTGGAACCGTCCGCTCCGACGACCGAGACGACGCCCTTGCCCGCCGCGCCCTCCACGGCCGTGAGGGGCACGGTCAGGACGTCGGTGGCGACACCGGCAGGGATGGTCAGCCTGGCGGCGAGTCCGCTGAACACGGTGACGTCGCCCGGCACGACGCAGGAGACGCTCTGGCCCGACGAGTCCCCCGTCGGCGCCCCGGCGTCCCCGCCGTCGTCCGGCCCGGCGGACGACGAGGTGCTCCCCCCGACGGTGAGCGCCGTGCACGGGAACGGTGCCGGTCCCCCGGTGATCGCGACGGAACCCTCGGTCGGGCGGCTGACGAGACGGTACAGCTGGTCCGCGGCGAGCGACCCCGTCACGTGGAAGGTGGGAGGCGCGACCTGCGCGACCGCGTCACCCACGACGACCGTCTGGTCCTTGATCACCGCGACGGCCGAGATCGTCCCGGCCACGGGTGCCGTGATGACGGCCGTCTTGACGATCGGCTTGCGCTCGGTCACGGTGCCGTCGGCGGCCACCAGGGGCTCCTGCGGCGTCTCGGACCGGAGCGTCGCGAGTCGGTCCCCCGCCGCGACCGCCTGTCCCTTGGCGACGTCGACGCCGGTGACCGTGCCCGCCAGCGTCGCGGGCACGGGAGCCGCGGGGTCGGCGACGACGCTCGCGTCCACCACCACGTCGTTCGTGATGGTGCCGACGGCCACGGCGACCTGTGGTTCGACGAGCTCGCCGGTCGGCACGGCGACGGTGTCGTCGCCGACGGCCGGCGCCGCGAAGAACGCGAGCTTGACGAGTGCCGCCGCGATGGCGATGAAGATCAGGATGCGCAGGATCGGGAAGACCCAGACTTTGGCGATGCGCACGGCTACCCCCGGTCGATGTACTGACGTGTCAGACGTCACCGTATCGACGCGCCGGGTGTCGCCGCCTCACCCCCGAGGATGACTGCGGGCCCGCGATGCCCTCCTCGAGGACCATCAGAGTGCCGGCCTCGCGCCCGGGGTACGACGACGGCCCACGGGGTCTCCCGTGGGCCGTCGTCGTGTGCCTGCGCGTCAGGCGCTGATGACCACCGGCACGATCATCGGACGACGACGGTGCTGCGTGTTCACCCAGCGACCGACCGTGCGCCGCACGACCTGGCTGAAGGCATGCGTGTCGCGCGTGCCGTTCTCCGCCGCCTCGGTGAGGGCCGCGATGATCTTGGGCTTGACGTCGTCGAAGACCCGCTCGTCTTCTGCGAAGCCACGCGACTGGATCTCGGGTCCGACCACGACACGGCCCGTGGACGCGTCCATCGCGATGAAGACCGAGATGAAGCCCTCTTCGCTCAGGATGCGGCGGTCCTTGAGATCGGCGTCGGTGATCTCGCCGACGGTCGAGCCGTCGACGTAGACGTAACCGATGTCGAGCTGGCCGACGACCTCGGCGACTCCGTCGCGCAGGTCGACGACGATGCCGTCCTCGCCGAGGATGGTGTTCTTCTGCGGCACGCCGGTCCGGACCGCCAACGCCGCGTTCGCGTACAGGTGCCGGTGCTCGCCGTGGACGGGCATGACGTTCTTCGGCCGCAGGATGTTGTAGCAGTACAACAGCTCGCCGGCGGAGGCGTGCCCCGAGACGTGGACCTTGGCGTTGCCCTTGTGGACGACCTTGGCCCCGAGTTTGGTGAGGCCGTCGATGACGCGGTAGACCGCGTTCTCGTTGCCGGGGATCAGGCTCGACGCGAGGATGATCGTGTCGTCCGCGCCGATCTCGATCTGGTGCTCGAGGTTCGCCATGCGGGCGAGGACGGCCATCGGCTCGCCCTGTGACCCGGTGCTCATGTAGACGATGCGGTCGTCGGGAAGGTCTTTGGCCTTCTTGGCGTCGATCAGGACGCCGTCCGGCACCTTGAGGTACCCCAGGTCGGCCGCGATGCCCATGTTGCGGACCATCGAGCGGCCCATGAAGGCCACGCGGCGACCGTTGGCGTGAGCCGCGTCGAGCACCTGCTGGACGCGGTGCACGTGGCTGGAGAAGCTCGCGACGACCACGCGACGCGGAGCCCGGCGGATCACGTCGTCGAGCACGGGCCCGATGTCCCGCTCGAGCGCGGTGAACCCGGGCACGTCGGCGTTCGTCGAGTCGGGCAGGAAGAGGTCCACGCCCTCTTCACCGAGGCGGGCGAACGCCCGGAGGTCGGTGATGCGGTCGTCGAGCGGCAGTTGGTCCATCTTGAAGTCGCCGGTGTGCAGCACGGTGCCGGCCGACGTGCGGATGGCGACGGCGAGAGCGTCCGGGATCGAGTGGTTGACCGCGATGAACTCGAGGTCGTACGGCCCGAGCGACTCGCGCCCACCCTCTTTGACGGCCAGGGTGTAAGGCGTGATGCGGTGCTCTTTGAGCTTCGCCTCGATCAGCGCGAGCGTCAGCTGCGAACCGATCAGCGGGATGTCCTTGCGGAGACGCAGGAGGTAGGGCACGGCGCCGATGTGGTCCTCGTGGCCGTGCGTCAGCACGACGGCGAGGATGTCGTCGAGGCGATCACGGATGGGCGAGAAGTCGGGCAGGATCAGGTCGACGCCGGGCTGGTGCTCTTCGGGGAAGAGCACTCCGCAGTCGACGATGAGCAGCTTGCCGTCGATCTCGTAGACCGTCATGTTGCGGCCGATCTCGCCGAGCCCGCCGACCGGGATCACGCGGAGCGTGCCCTTGGCGAGTTCTCGGGGGGCGTGGATTGTCGTGGGCATCTGTTCCTTCGGTTGGCGTGGGGCTCGTGCCCCTCTGTGCGGGAGGTCTGCGGCCGACGTCGTCGTCGGCGGGGATCAGGAGGTCAGCGCGTGGTGCCGTGCACCTTGGGCAGCGCACCGCCGGCCGCCGCGTTGCGGTCGGGCCGGAAGCGGCTGAGGTCGAGGCCGGGGATCGAGCCCACGTGCGACAGCTCGTCCTCGATCAGGGCGGCCTCGCTGTCTTCCGGGCCGACCAGGGGGAGGCGCACGCGGGGGCTCGAGATGCGCCCGAGGCCGTGCAGGATGTACTTCGCCGCGACGGTGCCCGGCACGTGCGTCATGACGGCGCGGACGAGCGGCTCGAGCATCTGGTGGGCCTCGGTCGCGGTGTGCAGGTCGCCGGCGTTCACGGCGTCGACGATGGTGCGGTACGGCGCCGCGGCGATGTTCGCGGTGACGCCGATGAGGCCCGACGCGCCGATGGCGAGGTGGGGCAGCACGTTGGCGTCGTCGCCCGAGAAGTAGAGGAGGTCGGTCTGGTTGAGGACGCGACTGACTTCGGCGAAGTCGCCCTTGGCGTCCTTCACGGCGACGATGTTCGGGTGCTTGGCGGCCCGGAGCAGGGTCTCGTACTTGATCGGGATGCCGGTGCGGCCCGGGATGTCGTACAGGATGACCGGCAGGTCGGTCGCGTCGGCGATCATGCGGAAGTGCGTGAGCACACCGGCCTGCGTGGGTTTGTTGTAGTAAGGCGTGACGATCATGACGCCGTCGGCGCCGGCCTTCTCGCTGGCCTTGTAGAGCTGGATGGCGTGCGCCGTCTCGTTCGACCCGCCACCCGTGATGATCTTGGCCCGGCCTGCGGCGACCGACTTGCCCACCTCGACGAGTCGGAGCTTCTCGGGGTCGGTCAGCGTGCTGGTCTCGCCCGTCGTGCCCGTGACGACGATGCCGTCGGCCCCGGCGCTGATGCAGTCGTCGATGTGCTTCTCGACAGCAGGCCAATCGACCTCGCCGTCAGCGGTGAACGGCGTCACGAGGGCGACGAGGACCTGACCGAAGGGGTTGCTGATGTTCGACACGCCCTCCAGCGTACTGGCTCGCGTCGGGCCCGACCTCCTCGTGAGGCGTCGGACGCCCCGGTCAGGAGGCGCCGGTCGCGTCGGCGAGGACGGCCGTCAGGGGGCGACGCGCCCGTTCGCCCCGAACGCCGCGTAGGTGAGGGGCATGAGCTCGGCCCAGAGGTCTTCCATCTTCTCGGCGCACATCTCGATCTCGCGCTGCGGGAACGACGGGAAGTGGGTGCCCTCGCGCTTCGTCCGGAGGCTCAGGAAGTTCATCAGGGACCGTGCGTTCACGGTCACGTACATCGACGAGTAGATGTTCAACGGCAACACGATCCGCGCGACCTCGCGGGCGATGCCGGCGTCCAGCATGCGCTGGTAGGCCTCGAACGCCTGCACCGACGCGGCGCGGGTGGCCTCGTCGACCAGCGCGGACTGCTCGGGTGTGCCGGGCAGGAAGTCGTAGGCGCCGGGCTTGCCGACCTGCTGCAGGTTGCGCGTGGGAGCGGGGACGTAGAAGACCGGGTTCAGCTCGCGGTAACGACCGCTCTCTTCGTTGTAGCTGGCCATGCGGTGACGCATGAACTCGCGGAAGACGAAGATCGGCGCCTGCACGTAGAAGGTCATCGAGTTGTGCTCGAACGGCGAGCCGTGACGGTCGCGCATCAGGTAGTTGATCAGGCCGGCACCCTTGGTCGCCTGGGCCCCGTCGGCCGACGCCTGCGCGCCGTCGAGTGTGAGCTCGCCCATGGTGGAGACCCGGGCCGCGAACAGCACGTCGGAGTCGTGGGCACTCGAGCGGACCAGCTCGACGGTGACGTCGGAACGGAACTCGGGGGTCTTGTCGGCGGGCACGGCGGGGGTGGCTTCGGTCTCGGGCACGGCGTCGACTCTACCTCGCAGGGCGCTCCCGACGGGAAGCGCCCGCGCCACCGGCGGACGCTCCCCCAGCGGGCCGGAATACGGTGTCCCCATGACCGACGCACTCACCGTCCTGATCTCCGGCGCCAGCGGCATGATCGGCACCGAACTCACCCGCCAGCTGCGCGAGGCAGGCCACCGTCCGCTCTCGCTGGTGCGTCGCGAACCCCGGGCCGACGACGAGTACACCTGGGTGCCCAGCGCCGGCATCGTCGACCACGACCTGATCGCCCGCGCGGACGCCGTCGTGAACCTGGCCGGCGCCTCCTTGGGTCGTCTGCCCTGGACGGCCGGGTACAAGCGCGAGATCCTCGAGTCACGTCTGGCCGCGACGTCGACGCTCGTCGACGGCATGGCGGCGGCGTCCACGGCGCCCTCGACGTTCCTCAGCGGCTCGGCCGTCGGCGTCTACGGCGATCGGCCCGGCGAACGACTCACCGAGTCGAGCGGCCGGGGTGAGGGGTTCCTGAGCGACGTCGTCGTCGCCTGGGAGGCCGCCGCCCGGAAGGCCCCCGAAACCACGCGCGTCGTGATGCTGCGGACCGGCATCGTCATCGGCCCCGGAGGAGGCGCGCTCAAGCCCCTGCTGCCGCTCACCAAGCTGGGGCTCGGCTCGCGACTCGGCACCGGCGACCAGTTCTGGCCCTGGATCAGCCTGCACGACGAGGCCGCCGCGATCGTGCACCTCCTCACGTCGTCCGTCTCGGGACCCGTGAACCTGGTCGGCCCCACGCCGGCGACGAGCGACCTCGTGACGCGCACCCTGGCGGCCGACCTGCACCGTCCCTACCTGCTGGGCGTTCCCGAGGCCGTCATCTCGACCGCCATGCAGGAGGCCGGGCGGGAGATGCTGCTGCCGAGCCAGCAGGTCGTGCCCGAGGTGCTCGAGCGCGACGGCTTCACCTTCAGGCACCGCACGGTCGAGGACGCGCTGACCGCGTTCGTCGACGCGCTCTGAGCACGGGCACGACTCGGGCGGGCGGGTTCAGCCGGCCGTCTCGCGCCGGAGCTTGATGGCCCAGCGCAGGGCCTGACGAGCTCGTCGGCGGTCACCGCAGGCGTCGTAGGCCAGGCCCAGGCGGAACCACGCGCGCCAGTCGTCGGGTGCCGCCTCGACGGCCGTCTTGTAGGCGGGGAACGCCGCGTCGGCCGCCTCGCGCTCGTACCGACCGGAGGTACGCCGTGGCACGTCGTCGACCGGCAATCCGCCCTCGGCCGCGAGTTGCGCGACGATCTGCTGTGTGCGCAGACCGAAGCGCAGTTCGACCACCAAGGCGAACAATCCCAGGAGGGGGAGGACGAGCAGGGCGACGCCGAGCGCGATGGCGACCGGTTCGCCCGTCGACAGGAAGAGGACGGCCCGCTGACCGACCAGCACGACGTAGAGGAGCAGGAGCAGCGCCATCAGGAGCGCGGCCGCACGCCCCTTCACGATTCGAGGGGCAGGACGGCGTCGAGCCCCACGACGACCCCGGTCACGCCCGGGGTGGCCTCGATGGCGACGAGGAGCCCCTTCTCGTACGCGCGCTGCGAGAGCGTGTCGTGCGTGAGAGTGAGGGTCTCGCCGTCACCGCCGAAGACGACCTCCTGCCTCGCGACGACGCCGCGCAGGCGCATGCTGTGCACCGGCACACTCGCCACCTGCTGACCCCTGGCCCGTTGGTCCGCGTGCGGCGCCGACACCGGGCCGAGGTCCCGACGAGCCTCGGCGATGAGTTCCGCCGTGCGCACGGCCGTGCCCGACGGCGAGTCGACCTTGCCCTGATGGTGCGCCTCGACGATCTCGACGGATTCGTAGAAGCGCGCCGCGAGGGTGGCGAACCGCGTCGCGAGCACCGAACCGATCGAGAAGTTCGGCACCACCAGGACGCCGGGGCCGTCCGCGTCGGAGACGACCGTCGAGAGACGGGCCAGGCGTTCGGCGTTGTAGCCCGAGGTTCCGACGAGCACCGGGATGCCCGCGCGGACGACGTGCTCGACGATCCCCGGACTGACGGCAGGGTGCGTGACGTCGACGACGAGGTCGGCCCCGAGGACGTCGTCGAGATCGTCGCGGGACGAGAGACCGGCGTGGAGCTCGAGCCCCGGGGTGCGCTCGACGAGGTCGACGATGAACGAACCGAGGGTGCCGGTGGCTCCCACCACGGCGATGCGCGAAGTCATGCCGTCCAACTTACCGGGGGCACCACGACGGACCGGGCCGCGCCGCGACCTAGCATGGACGGCATGCCCAGGTTCCGCGAGACGAGCGTCTCCTCCCCCGATGCCGCCGCCCTCCTGACCGAGTACTTCACCGAGCGCGAGAGCACCTTCCCCTCGGCACAGGGCACGTACACGACGACCCTGCCCGACGCCACGGCCTTCGTGCCGCCGGGCGGCGTGTTCGTCGTCGTCGAGGGAGAAGCGGCCGACCCGGACGCGGGTCGGGCCTCCGAGCCGACCGCGTGCGGCGGCATCCGACTCATCGCCCCCTCGGCCTCGGGGGCCGTGCGGTACGAGGTCAAGCACCTCTACGTGCGTCCCGCGGGCCGGGGACTGGGTCTCGGTCGGGCCTTGCTGGACGAACTCGAACGTCGGGCGTCCGCATTCGGGGCCGACGAGATCGTGCTCGACACGAACGACAGCCTGGCGGCTGCCGGAGGGCTCTACCGCAGCGCGGGGTACACGACGATCGAGCCCTACAACGCGAACCCGAACGCCACGACGTGGTACGGCAAGGCCGTCCGGGCAGAGGACCCGCGCGGGACCGCCTGAGGGGGGTGCCACCGGCGGACGAAGAGCTCAGAAGGGTTGTTCGACCGGAAGGCCGGTGCGCAGCTCGACGGGCAGGTGCCCGAGGTCGTTGTGCGTCACGAGCTCCGGCGGCTTCGCCGATCGCACCCGGATGATCGTCAACCCGGCGTTGGCCTGGTTGACGCCCATCCACCGCCAGTCGGGTGCTCCGAACACCTCGCGGACGAACCACCCAATCACGAAGTTGTGCGTGATCAGGAGATCATGGCGATCCTCTCGGGCCGGGGTGAGCCACTCGGCGACCGCGTCGGACATCTGGGCCTGCCCGGCCTCGATCTGCTCGTCCGTGACCCCGCCGAAGAACGGCTTGTAGGACGACGGCATGTCGGCCGTCGGACCGGACGGCACGCAGTCGAAGAGGAGGGTCGACGGCTGTGACTCGAGTGCCGGCATGCGCTCGGTCATGATCGCGGCCGTCTCTTCGGCACGCTCGAGCGGGGAGTGCCACGCTGCGTCGAAGGGGACTCCCCCGAGGCGCTCGGCGAGGAGGCGCACCTGGCGTTTGCCCCGTTCGCTCAGTGGACCGTCGGGCAGTCCGTGCTCGGCGTCCTGCTGTTCGCCGTGCCGGACGAGGTAGAGGTAATGGGACACCGTCGTCTCCTGGTTCATCGAGGGGTCGCTCCCGACGTCGTCGTCGGGATCGGGATCGGGAAGGACGTCTCGTCGACCTCGCCCACCAGCACGGTCGACAAGGGGCCGGAGAGGAGACGGTCCGCCAACGTCCGGACGTCGTCGGACGTCACGGCCTCGACCCGGGCGAGGGACGTGTCGAGGTCGACGAACTCACCCGTCGAGATCTCGGCCCGACCGAGGCGGTTCATCCGGGTGTCGCTGTCCTCGAGGGCGAGGGCCGCCGCCCCTCCGAGTTGGCCGAGGGCTCGTCGGCGCTCGTCGTCGGTGATGCCGTCGGTGGCGAGGCCTTCGAGCTCGCCGAGCATGAGCCGGGCGACCTCTCCGGCATTGGCGGGCGTGCACCCGGCATAGAGCCCGAAGAGACCGGCGTCGGAGTAGCTCGGGGCGAACGAGTAGACCGAGTAGGCGAGTCCCCGGCGCTCACGGATCTCTTGGAACAGTCGAGACGACATGCCCCCGCCGAGCACCGAGTTCAGCACGGCCAGGGCGGGTCGACGGTCGTCCCCGACGGAGATGCCCGGCAGCCCCAGCAGGACGGTGGCCTGCTCGAGGGGACGCCGGATCACCTGGAGCGGTTCGCCCGCGACGAGCCCGACGGGCGCGTCGTCGCGACGGGGCACGGGCGACGCCGCCTCGGTGGGCCACCCGGCCCGGTCGAGCGCCGCCGTCAACCGTTCGAGTGCTCGGTCGTGGTCGACCGCCCCGGCGATGGACACGACGAGATCCTGCGGACGGTAGTTCGCTCGGTAGTGCCGGTCCACGTCGTCGCGGGCCGCAGCACGGATGCTCTCGGGCGAACCCCCGATCGGACGACCGAGCGGGTGGTCGCCGAAGACCGACTCGAAGAGCCGCTCACCGGCCATGTCGGCGGGATCGTCCTCCGCCATGGCGAGTTCTTCGAGGATCACCCCTCGTTCGGTCTCGAATTCGGCCGGGTCGAGGGTCGACGAGGTCACCATGTCGGTGAGCACGTCGATCGCGTCGTCGAGGTCGACGTCGCGCACCCGGGCGTAGTAGCAGGTGTACTCCTTGGCCGTCGCGGCGTTGTGCTCGCCACCCACCGACTCGAACGACACCGCGATGTCGAGGGCGGAACGGGTCGGGGTGCCCTTGAAGAGGAGGTGCTCGAGGAAGTGGGTCGACCCCCGTTCGGCGTCCGACTCGTCACGGGACCCGACCGCCACCCAAAGACCGATGGTCGTGCTGCGCGCCCCGGGCATGCGCTCGCTGAGCACCCGGACGCCCGAGGGCAGCACCGTGCGCCTCACCAGCGCGTCGCCCGTGGCGCGGAAGGAGATCTCGACCTCGTCGAGCGGGAAGGAGACAGGGCCGTTCATCATGTCGAGCCTAGGCGACCCTCCCTGCGGTAGTCCGTGAGCCCCACGGGACGGCTGGCACCCGAACTGGGGGACGATTCTGGGGACAAACAGACAACTCTGTTTGTCCTCATCGGTGCTAGAGTCAGACCACCGACGACGACCCCATCCCCCCTGATGGTCGTCGTCGGCGGCTGGTCGGACGTCGTCAGAAGGTCCGGAGCGCGCGTCCCCCACGCGGCTTCTAGCCGAGACGTCCCAAGGAGCCACGCTGTGACGGTCGATTCCCCCCAACCGGCCGTCCAGCGTCTCCCTGGTCGCCCTCGCGCCGACTCCCCCGTCCCCGGTGCCCGATCCCGCGTCCTGACGACCGCCGACCGCCTGTTCTACGACGAGGGCGTCCGCGTCGTCGGCGTCGACCGCCTCATCGCCGAGTCGTCGGTGACCAAGGCGACGTTCTACAAGCACTTCGGCGCGAAGGACACCCTCGTGCTCGAGTACCTCGCCGGTCGTCACGACCTCGAGGCAGCCGAGCTGTCCGCCCTGGTCGAGGCCCACGACGGGGGCCGCGCGACCCTCGAGGCGTACCTCGAGGCGGTCGGCGCCCGACTCCAGACCGTCTCGTTCCGAGGCTCGGCCTTCGCCAACGCGGCGTCCGAGTTCAGCGATCCGACCCACCCCGTCCGTCTCGCCATCGCCGAGCACCGCGAGTGGCTGACGGCCGAGATGGTCTCCCTCTTCAAGGTCGCGGGCCACCCCCTGCCGGGCGACGCAGCAGACGATCTCGTCCTCGCCCTCGACGGCGCCCAGGTGGGCGCCTACGCCGGCGACGCCATCGCCGCGGCGGCTTCCCTGCGCCGCACGGCGGAGCGGCTCCTCGTCGCCGCCTAGGTCATCGGCGGACGACGCCGCACATCGACGTCACCATGGGCGCTGTCCCCCGCAACGCGTCACCGTGGCGCCGTCCCCGCGGACGTCGTCGTCGGGTACCCCCAGGTACGGGCCGACCACGTCGCCTGGCGGTCAGGCCGAGGCGCGGTCGAGGTCGAGGACCTGGTTGCGTGTGAGCTGCACCCGCGCGGCCTGGGCGAGTTCGTAGACCTGCTTGGCGTTCGTCGCACTGGCCACCGGTGCCACGACGTTCGGCTTGGCGAGCAACCAGGCCAGCGCGATCGCAGCACTCGAGACCTCGTGGACGGACGCGATGCGGTCCAGCTCGTGCACGACCTTGAGGCCCCTCTTGGACAAGTACTTCGCGAGCGCCCGGCGACGGGGGCTGTGGGCGAAGTCGGAGCGCGAACGGTACTTGCCCGTGAGGAACCCACTGGCGAGGGCGAAGCGCGGCATGACGGCGAGTCGCTGCTGCGCGGCGACGTGCGCCAGGCCCTTCTCGTACTCGGACCGGTCGAGGAGGTTGTACTGGTTCTGCAGGGCCACCATCGGGGCGATTCCGAGCATCCCCGCCGCGATGCGGGCCTCGTAGAGGCGGTTGCCCGAGTGGTGGGAACCGCCGAACCATCGGACCTTGCCCACCCGGATGAGGTGGTCGACGGCCAGCAGGGTGCGCTCGAACGCCACCTCGGTGTCGTCCACGTGCAAGTAGAGCAGGTCGATGTGGTCGGTTCCGAGCCGCTCGAGGGACGCGTCGACGGCCCGCTCGATCGCGCGGGGGGTCAGACCGGGGTTGTCGGCGCTCTTGCCCACCTTGGTGGACACGACCATGTCGTCGCGTGATCGACGGGAGCGCATCCACGATCCGATCATGATCTCGCTGCGACCCCCGGCGTAGGAGTCGGCCGTGTCGACGAAGTTGCCGCCGAGATCGAAGTAGGCATCGAGCACGGAGGTCGTCTCGGCCTGGTCGGCCGTCCACCCGAACACGTTGCCGCCGAGGGCCAGGGGGAAGACCTTGAGGTCGGAGAGGCCCAGACGGCGGCGCGGCTGGATGATGCCGAGATCGACGGGAACGGTGGGCTGGGCGGCGGAGGCCCGGGCGGCGGCGGCCGCGATGGCGGCCGCGGCGGCGAAGTCGGACGTGGCAGAACGGGCGAGCTCGGCCGTCGTCTCGGTCACGCCGTTCCTTCCTCGTCGCGAACTCCCGATGCGACTCTGTGCGATCGCATGGGGTATGGTTCGCCCTCCACGATCAAGAATACGGCCACGCGCCCGGTTTCCGCCGCCGCCGCACCCAATCGTTACGCCGTGTCGCCGCCCCGATCCGGGGGACGCGCCTCCTGCTCCGGCAGCGACCAGGGAGCCCCGCCGGGACGGCGAAGGGCCCGCCCCGACCGAGGTCGGGGCGGGCCCTTCGTGGTGCGGTGACTACGCGTCGACGGACTCGTCGGTCGACTGCTCGGTCGCTCCGCTCGAGTCGGTGTCGGCTTCTTCCGCCACGACCGGGGCGAGCGAGAGCTTGCCGCGGTCGTCGATCTTCGTGATCTCGACGAGGATCTTCTGGCCGACGCCGAGGACGTCCTCGACGTTCTCGACGCGCTTGCCGCCGGCGAGCTTGCGGACCTCGCTGATGTGCAGCAGGCCGTCCTTGCCGGGGAGGAGCGAGACGAACGCACCGAAGGACGCGATCTTGACGACCGTGCCGAGGAACTGCTCGCCGATCTCGGGGTTGGTCGGGTTGGCGATCGCGTTGACCTGGGCGCGGGCGGCCTCGGCCGAGGGGCCGTCGACGGCACCGATGTAGACGGTTCCGTCTTCTTCGATGCTGATGTCGGCGCCGGTCTCGTCCTGGATGGCGTTGATCGTCTTGCCCTTGGGGCCGATCAGCTCGCCGATCTTGTCCTGCGGGATCTGGACCGAGATCACGCGGGGCGCGGTCGGGGCCATCTCGTCGGGGGCGTCGATCGCCGAGTTGAGCACGCCGAGGATGGCGGTGCGCGCCTCCTTCGCCTGCTTGAGGGCGGCGTCGAGCACGGCGGTCGGCAGACCGTCGAGCTTGGTGTCGAGCTGGATCGCCGTGACGAACTCGCTCGTGCCGGCGACCTTGAAGTCCATGTCGCCCAGAGCGTCTTCGGCACCGAGGATGTCGGTCAGAGCCGCGTAGCGGGTCTGACCGTCGACGGTGTCGGAGACGAGTCCCATGGCGATGCCGGCGACCGGGGCCTTGAGGGGCACACCGGCGTTGAGCAGCGACAGGGTCGACGCGCAGACCGAACCCATCGACGTCGAACCGTTGGAGCCGAGGGCCTCGGACACCTGACGGATCGCGTAGGGGAACTCTTCGCGGCTGGGCAGCACCGGCACGAGGGCGCGCTCGGCGAGGAAGCCGTGCCCGATCTCGCGACGCTTCGGCGACCCGACGCGGCCGGTCTCACCGGTCGAGTAGGGCGGGAAGTTGTAGTGGTGCAGGTAGCGCTTCTTGGTGACCGGGCTCAGCGAGTCGATCTGCTGCTCCATCTTGAGCATGTTCAGCGTGGTGACGCCCATGATCTGGGTCTCGCCGCGCTGGAAGATGGCGGAGCCGTGGACGCGCGGGATGACCTGCACCTCGGCGTCGAGCGGACGGATGTCGGCGAGGCCGCGGCCGTCCATGCGGATCTGCTCGGTGAGGATGCGGTCGCGGACGACCTTCTTCGTGGCCGACTTGTAGGCGGCACCGACCTGGCCGAGGGCCGTGTCGGGCAACTCGCCCGCGTCGACCTTCGCGGCGATCGCGTCCTTGACACGCGACTTGAGGGCGTCGTCGGCGTCCTGGCGCTCGATCTTGCCGGCGATCTTGTAGACCTCGGCGAGCTCGGTGCCGGCGGCGGCCGTGACGGCCTCGAGCACCTCGTCGGTGTAGGGGAGGAACACCGGGTAGTCGGCGATCTCCTTCGCGGCCTGGGCGGCCATCGTCGCCTGGGCGTCGACGAGCTGCTTGAGGAAGGGCTTGGCGGCCTCGAGGCCCTGGGCCACGATCGCCTCGTCGGGCTTCGTGGCGCCGCCCTGGATGAGACCCCAGGCGTGCTCGGTGGCCTCGGCCTCGACCATCATGATCGCGACGTCCTCGTTGCCGGCGGCGTCGGTGACGACACGGCCCGCGACGGTCAGGTCGAAGACGGCGTCCGCGAGCTGGCTGGCCTTGGGGAAGGCGACCCACTGGTCACCGATCAGGGCGAGACGCACACCGGCGATGGGGCCGGAGAACGGCAGACCCGAGATCTGGGTGGAGGCGCTGGCCGCGTTGATCGCGAGGGCGTCGTAGAACTCGTCGGGAGCGATGCTCAGCACCGTGATGACGACCTGGACCTCGTTGCGCAGACCCTCGACGAACGAGGGACGCAGCGGCCGGTCGATGAGGCGGCAGACCAGGATGGCCTCGGTCGAGGGGCGACCCTCGCGGCGGAAGAACGAGCCGGGGATCTTGCCCGCGGCGTACGAACGCTCTTCGACGTCGATGGTGAGCGGGAAGAAGTCGAAGTTGTCCTTCGGCTTCTTGCTGGCGCTCGTGGCCGACAGGAGCATGGTGTCTTCGTCGAGGTAGGCAGCGACGGCTCCCTGAGCCTGCTGGGCGAGACGACCGGTCTCGAATCGGATGGTGCGCTTGCCGAACTTGCCGTTGTCGAGGACGGCTTCGCCGAACTTGATCTCTGGACCCTCCATGTGGGGGCTACTCCTCTTTGTTTTGCATCGAGGCCCCGTGTGGGCATCGATGTGTACCGGAGCGGGCGGCGTGGACGGCATGGCGACATGCACGTGCAACAACGCGACGGAGGCGGTGGCACGTCTGGCCAACAGTAGAAACGGTCGGACCCCGCACCCGACCCGGACGCTCGGCGTCGGTCGGGGCATTCCGCCTGTCACCACCGGTGACCAGCAGCCGTACCGGCCTGCTCCGAGCGCGATCCTAGCACTCGGACCCGTCCGGCCGGGGTCCGCGACGCGGGTGTCGCCCGGACGGGGAGGCGCGGTGCCGGGGGGACGGCGTTAGGGTCGTCTCCATGCGTGCTCACGACAGGTCCGGCCGGGATCGTCGCGCGAGCCGCCTCGCGGTGGCGACCGGCGCCTCCTTGGCTCTCGTGTTGACGACGCTCGTGGCGCCGTCCGCCGCGTCCGCCGCGGGGTACCCGACCTGGGCCCAGGTCGAGGCCGCGGAGGGGAACGCCGCGGCGACCCAGGCGCAGGTCGACCTGATCGACGCGTCGCTCGACAGCCTCGAGAAGGCCGCGTCCGACCGCAGCGACGAGGCGGTCCTCGCCGACCAGGCCGACGCGGCGGCGCAGTCCGACCTCGCGGCGGCGTCGCAGCGAGCGGACGAGCTCTCGGCCGACGCCGAGCGTGCGCGGGCCACCGCCCACACGGCGGAGCGGGAGGCCGGCCAGCTCGCCGGCAGCCTGTTCCGCACCGGCGGCACGCAGACCCTGGGCACCGACCTCTTCACGTCGCCCGACCCCGGGGCCGCGCTGTACCAGTTGGGCTCGCTCACGCAGCTCGGCGACCGGTGGCAGACGGTGCTCGCCGACGCCACGACCGCGAGCAACACGGTGTCGTCCCTCAGCGAGCAGGCGACGACCGCGGCCGACCGGCGCGACTCGCTCGCGCGCGACGCCCGGGCCGCGGCCGACCAGGCCGCCGCGGCGCAGGCGACCGCGGACGCCGAGGTGGCCAGCGCCACCCAGAGGTCGTCCGACCTCTACGCCCAGCTCGCCGCCCTGAAGGACTCGACGGCGGAGCTCGAACAGCAGTACCGGGCCGGGGTCGCCGCGCAGCAGGCGTACGCGGCGCAGGAGGCCGCGGCGAAGGCCCAGGCCGCCGCCGCCGCGAGGGCGCCGTCACGTGGCGGATCGTCCGGAGGTGGCGGATCGTCCGGGGGTGGTGGATCGTCCGGGGGCGGGGCGACCGTCCCCGGCACGGGACGTCCCGGCGGAGCGACGCCTCCCCCGACCGGAGCGGTGAACGACCCGGCGGGCGCCAAGGCCTACGCGGCCACGAAGGTCGGGTCCGGGGCCGAGTACACCTGCCTCGTCCAGCTCTGGAACAAAGAATCGGGCTGGCGCACCAACGCGACCAACCCGTCGGGCGGTGCCTACGGCATCCCCCAGGCCCTGCCCGGCAACAAGATGGCCTCGAGTGGACTGGACTGGCAGACGAACTACCGCACCCAGGTGGACTGGGGCATCGGGTACATCCAGGGCCGCTACGGCACGATGTGCGCCGCGTGGGCGCACTCGGTCGCGAACAACTGGTACTGAGCGCCGCACCTGCCCTCGGGCACGGGCACCGCCCCTCCCCCGGAACGAGAGAACGGCCCCCTCGGCGTGCAGCCGGAGCTGGGTGCCGAGGGGGCCGTCGTCGAGACGTCCGGAGCGCGAGGACTAGCGGCGCAGGCCGAGACGACCGATGAGCGTGCGGTAGCGCTCGATGTCGACCTTGGACAGGTAGCCCAGGAGGCGACGGCGCTGGCCGACGAGCAGCAGCAGGCCACGACGCGAGTGGTGGTCGTGCTTGTGCTCTTTGAGGTGCTCGGTCAGGTCGAGGATGCGCTGCGTCATCACGGCGACCTGGACCTCGGGGGATCCGGTGTCGCCGGGGTGGGTCGCGTATTCTTCG